>JBBSFW010000420.1:0-1503 GCA_038254805.1 Terriglobales bacterium | reverse complement strand
CGCGCGCGTCGTCATCATCGTGTTCATCGCATACTGGCTGTTGACCCGCCTCCTGCCCCAGGCCCACCCCAGTCCCGCGGTGGGCTTGTGAAAGGCTGATCCCGGATGCCGGCTGCCGTGGCCAATTCGAAGCGACGGATACTCTTAACCGCCATTCAGCATGACAACGACGGGCCCAGCGGCTCGTCCCGCATCGCTTATGACGAGGCCTTATATCTTTCGGCGGCGGGCCATAAAGTCTATGTACTGGCCCCGGCGTCAGCCGGGAACACGCAAGAACGTGAAGAGATTGATGGGGTTACATTATTGCGTTACCAGTTGGGACGGTACTTTCCCGCTGATCCTCGCCGCGTGATGGTCCACCGGAGCGCGGCCAGGGACGTACTGCGAAGAAACATCAAGGAAAATATCGATGTGCTGCACGGTCACGCACCGCTCTCCTACTATGCCGCTTTGGATATGTACAAGGGATCTCGCACCTGCTACACCGTGCATTCTCCAGTCCGGCTGGAGATGGAGATAACCTGGGGCAGCCGCAGCCTGGCGGAAAAAGTGCGACGCTGGATAGGTCTTCCCCTCCTGAACTCCATCGAAAAGAGCTGTCTCCGCCGGTCGGACGCGATCACAATGCTGTCAGAGTATACGCGGAGCGCGATGAATTATCTCGGCGAGTCCCGCTTCAAATCACGGGTGCACGTAATTCCCGGATGGGTGGACCTCGAGCGTTTTCGCATACTGGACGACCGCGAAGCCGTGAAAAAATCCCTGGGCTGGCCGGCGGATTTGCCTGTGCTCTTTACCTTGCGGCGGCTGGTGCCGCGAATGGGTCTTGACCGCCTGCTGCGCGCGGTGGGCGCTCTGCGCGATCAGGGCAAGAACGTGTACCTGGTGATCGGCGGCACCGGCCCGATGGCGGAGCCACTGAAAGAGCTGGCTGCTTCGTTAGGATTGCAGGATGTGATCCGGTTCGCTGGCAGGGTGTCGGATGTTGAGCTTCCTGCGATGTATGGTGCGTGCGACGCCTTTGTTCTGCCTACCACCGCACTCGAATGTTTTGGATTGATCGCGCTTGAAGCCCTGGCCTGCGGCAGGCCCGTGTTGGCCACGCCGGTCGGCGCGATTCCCGAGGTGCTCAATCATTTCGAGCCGGACTGGCTGGCAAAGTCAAATGACGAACAGGGAATTACCCGGCTCATCGAGTCATTCCTGAACGGGGAGCTGCCTGCGCACTCGCCGGAGGAGCTTAGGAACCGAACTGACCGACTTTATTCCAATTATGTCAGGCTGCCCGAACTAGCGCGTACAATTTTGGGCACTGATCTCGACGTATCCGGCGGCGTGCGGAACTGCGGTTGAAAGGAAATCGGTGGCCGCGGTGAAGATATTCGCGATCATGGACTGGTACTTGCCCGGTTTCAAGGCGGGGGGCCCACTGGTGGCGCTTTCTCAACTGATCGAGTCGCTGGGAGAAGATTTTGACTTCTTAGTTTTCACCGGCGATCG
>JBBSFW010000419.1:0-1564 GCA_038254805.1 Terriglobales bacterium | reverse complement strand
TCTGGAGGGCTCCCCGGCGGAGGTCGGGTACCAACATGGCTACCTGCTCGCGCCTGAGATCGACGACACATTCAAAGTGATTTCCGCAGGGCTGATGCACGATTCCAAGAAAGATTGGGCGTTTTTCCGGACGGCGTCCGAAACCGTCCTGTGGCCGCATGTGGAGCAGCAGTATCGGGACGAATTAACCGGGATCGTCGAAGGACTCAAGGCGAAGAGCGTCAAGCTTGATCTGTGGGACGTGGTGGCGTTGAACGCCTGGCTTGAACTGTCGCCCTACTATACAAATTGGTACGACAAGCAGCACAAGATTATTTCCGCCAAGCGACCAGTCCCCGAGCACTGTAGCGCTTTCGTAGCCACAGGCAAGTACACGCGCGACGGTAAAATCGTCATCGCGCACAACAATTGGACCGAATACAAAGAGGGCTCACGCTGGAACCTCATTTTCGATATCGTCCCAACGCAAGGTCATCGCATCCTGATGGATGGGATGGCAGGCCTGATCCATAGCGGCGATGACTTCGGAGTGAATGACGCGGGCCTCGCGATCACCGAGACCACCATCGGTTATTTCGCAGGCTTCGATCCAAACGGCATTCCAGAATTTGCCCGCGCCCGGAAAGCGATGCAGTACGCCACGTCCATTGACGAGTTCGCCGCCATCATGAAGCAAGGCAACAATGGCGGCTATGCCAACAACTGGCTGATTGCCGACCAGAAGACCAACGAGATCGCCAGCCTGGAGCTGGGGTTGCGGAACGTGACGTTGCAACGCAGCCGCGATGGCGTGTTCGTGGGTTCCAATTTCCCCGCCGACAAGAAACTCATCGCGCAAGAAACGGATTACCCGGTGAAAGACATGGGCATCAGTGCGAATGCCCGGCATCTCCGTTGGGACACTCTGCTAGCCGAGAACAAGGGCAGGATTGACGTAGCGGCGGCGCAGCGCTTTCTGGGCGATCACTATGACACCTTTGCCAAAAAGACCGAGCCCAGCGAACGCACTCTATGCGGGCATATCGACCTTTCCAGCCGCGGCTCCAAGCCTTGGCAGCCCTCTTACGGGATCGCCGGCGCCGTTCAAAATAAAGCGGCGGATGCGGCACTTGTGAAACAGATGTCGTTCACCGCCGCCATGGGCCACTCCTGCGGTATCGATTTCCACGCCGCCGAACATTTGGAGAAGCACCCCGAATTCGCCTGGCAGAAGGACTTATTACGCGACCTGCCCTCGCGCCCCTGGACCACCTTTCGTAGCGCCAATGCCGAGTAAGCGCACCGCATGCTGAGCGTCTCAGAAAAAGCTGGTGCGGTAGGCTCGCCCCTGACGGTCCTGTCTGAAGAAGAGCGGATGTTTCAGTCGGTGGTACGCCGGTTCGCCCGCGAACGGATTGGCCCGCATGTTCGTGAGATGGATGAAGCGGGGGTCTTCCGTCCAGACCTGATCCGTGAGATGTTAGATCTCGGTCTGATGGGGATTTAGATTCCGGAGGAGTTCGGCGGACAGGCCGGCAGCTTTTTCCAGTCCGTCCTGGCAGTGGAAGCGCTGGCCGCGGTAGAC
>JBBSFW010000418.1:0-1670 GCA_038254805.1 Terriglobales bacterium | reverse complement strand
TCAGCGCCGTGGAAGGAAACAATCGATGGATGTTTCCACGCCCGAATCAGCGGCAGGTGATGCACAGCGATGTGGCCAAAGTAAATGTGCAAAAGACGCGCATGCGTTTCGCTTAGAACAGCTAGCAACGTGCGCAGTTCCACGTTGGAAATCTGCCATGGCTCATCGCGTACTTGCCTGAACCAAAACCGGCGGAGGAAATGCGTTGGCGGCTTCGGAATGATGTGAACTGGCTGAAACGGATACCGGTCCGCATTCTCACGTTTCTGCGCAATCACGACTGGAGCGCATCGTTTCAGGCCGGTGATTTGCCGGTAGATATGCAGCATCTCCGGTTTGAGAAATGTCGCGCAATAACAAGCAATAACCGGGCGTGTGTCGGGCGTTGTACTCAACGCGCAAGATTAGACGATCAGCGTTCCGCGTCCAACCGGAGCGTGGCTCCGAGCCCGCCAGGTCGCCTCTCCCTTCGGAAGGGAGAGGGTGAGGGTGAGGGATTATTCATTCAAATAGCTGCACGCGGTCGAACCCCTCACCTTAATCCTCTCCCCTCGCGCAGGGGAGAGGCAAAAAACGCGCTCAACGAAATTCAAATCGAAAACTGCTCTCGCACTTCTGCTAGCACGCGGACTGGCCGGCCGGTTTGCGCATTGATCGGACACCAGAGTGTCCGCGCGGTTGACAATAGCTGGCCATCGCTACTCCTTCGGATTTCAGTGAACCGTTCGAACGTAAGGCGGGTCGCTTTGCCGACCCACGTGCGCAACACGACTTCATCGCCCAGACAGGCCGGTGTTTTGTAATCGATCTCGTGCCGCAACACCACCCATCCGATGCCCTCCTGTGCTTCGCCACTGGCGATCGCTTGCCAATGGGCGGTAGCAATCTCCTGGATCCACCGCAGGTAAACGGTGTTGTTGACATGATTCTGCTCGTCGATGTCTCCGGGCATCACGGACACACTTATTTCAAATGGAGTGGAGGACATCGAGGGGATTACAATTCATCGCGCTCCGAATGCTGTCATCTTGAGCGAAGCGCTGCAACGAAATGCGAAGCATGAGGCCAGGCTTTCAAAGATCTCAGGTTGTTGCTTCAACCGGCGCTAGCGGCAAATCATCACGGATTCTTCGAAGGGCTCAGAATGACAAGTACCAGTTGGAGGGCGACACGACAGGTTCAGAAAATATTAAATCGTCGCATCAATTCCTGGCGCGCTTCCATCGCCTGCCCTGGATTCAGCCGACTGAGCACTTTTTCCCGACGCTCACGATCCATTGCTGCGAGTTCGCGTACGAGCCGGTTGCGCGCTTTCCATTTTGCGTATTTGCCCGCGCCAATGCCGAGCGCGAGTAGCACGGACACGATCCAAACCGTAATGTCTGTCGCGGTGACAAGAAGCATAGCAATCAAAAGTGAGCGTCAAAGGAACGTCTTCTTTTCGGGTGAAAGTTCAACCCAGAGGCGTTTTTCTTGTCCACGCGAAGGAGGTACGAAACCGCCGTCAATTTGACCTTCCCGCGACGGGGCGGAAGATTCCCACGATGCGTTCGCGCGGAGGGGTTCTCGTTGTTGTGTACACTGGTGTTTGCTTCGCCGGTGCGCACTTGAGTCGAGCTCAGGAGGCGACTTCGGCGAATCTTCCGGATCAATTTCAGACCGGCGAGATG
>JBBSFW010000417.1:0-1716 GCA_038254805.1 Terriglobales bacterium | reverse complement strand
TCGCGATCTCCGCCATTCCATACCGCTTGTCAATGATCCGGATCCCGGGAAACTTTTTCTGCATGGTCTCTTCGAAGCCTTTTTCACGCGCCTCGGTAGAAGCCGCCCCGGGTTGGACGGCCACCATGATCACTTGTCCCTTGCCATTCAAGATCTTGGCGAGCCGCTCGGCTCCCAGTCCGCCAGCCTTGTAATTGTCTGTAGCAACGCGGGACACGAAGCGGTCCGTGTCCACGCCGGAGTCGAACACGATAAGAGGAATATTCGCGTCAGCGGCGCGGTCCACCACGCTGATCATGGCCTTACGGTCGATCGGGGCGAGCGCGATGGCGTCCACATGACGGTTGATCATGGCGTCGACGATCTGCAATTGAGCGCCGAAATCAGTCTCCGTAGCGGGTCCGTTCCAAACGACGTCCAGATTGTTTTCGCGCGCGGCCTTGACAGCTCCCGCATGCACGGACTGCCAGAAAAGATGGGAGCTGCCCTTGGGAATGACCGCGATGGTGCGCTTGTGCTCGCGCTTACAGCCGACCGAAAGTCCTGCCACCAGCAGGACGAATCCGTATAGGAAGTTGCTGCAGCGCGGTGAACGCACCTACTTTTTCACGAAGCCCTGGACATAGATGGCTTTGAAACCGCCGTGCGAAGCTTCGGTCCCGCTCACTTCCATCACATGCGCGAAATGATCGATGGCGGCCTGGCGGAGAGTGGTTTGTCCGTCGCGCCGGGGATCGTGCTCCTCTTCCATCAACATATAGACAGTTCCGTTCTTGGTCAAAAGCCCGATCGGCTGATTGGCGGTGACGCATTTTGTGCCACAGGACTTATGCTTTTCGCCATGCTTTCCGAGTTGCAGATAGCAGGAGAGATCGATGATCTCGCCGGTTGCCGTGATGGGCTTGCCAGGCTGCGGCTTCTTGTCCACGCCCGCATCGATGGTGGTTTTGGTCCAGGTGTCGCCAGGTTTGTCGCCCAGCGTGGCCATGGGTTTATCGAAGGTGCCGGCATCGGGGGCAACCGTCATCTCGGGATGCAGAGTCGTTCCGCTGCCTTTGGCTCCAGGCTTCTTATCCGCTTCCTGGCCCAGCATCACGCCAGCCATTGTCAGCATCACTATCGAGTAAATAAACGTCTTCATCATTGTTAGGGCTCCTTGAATTTTAAATCAACCGCGAACACTAGCGGCGGGAATTTTGCGCAGCAGGTCTTCCATCTCTCCACGATTTTCGCTGCCGATTGTAAAACAATCGATGCAGTCGAGTGACAGCGCGTATTGCAGGGACTCGTCCACCCGGTTGCGGAGAGCACCGGCGCCCAAAATCTTCATTCCGATCACGCCTTTGCCGGCGGCTTTCATCTGACGCAGTACTGTAAGAACGGTCTGGGGGTCCGCATCCATCTGCTTCTGAGCCGGGTTGATGCGGGCTAAGTCCACTTCCACCCAGGGCGAATTCGCGGCAGTCTTGAGCGCTTCGATGGTGTGACAGGAGGTGCCGTGAGTGCGCACAATCCCTTTCTCCTGTGCCTCCGAAATCACGGCCATAGCGCCTTGCCTGCGGTTCGGCCAATCGGCGTCAGTCATGCAGTGCAGCAGCAGGATGTCGATATAGTCTGTGCCCAACTCCCGGCGAAAGCGGTCGAGATCGGCGCGCATCTCCTTCGCGGTGGACGCCTGGGTCTTGGTGAGAAGGGTCACCTTCTCGCGCGGAAGCC
>JBBSFW010000416.1:0-1765 GCA_038254805.1 Terriglobales bacterium | reverse complement strand
GGCGTCGTCGGGATGTGCGTGAACACAAACAATCCGTGCCATCGAATGCAGAGTCAGGTTACCAGAATTGAAGCGACCTTGCCCTCCCGGATCTCGAACCGCATCTTCAGGGAATCCACGTATGCAAAGCCAGGCTCCTTCCACGCGATGTGATAGAAGCGGGAAAGTTCCGCCAGCGTCGCGCGCACTCCGATGCCAAAATCTGTCCGAACTGGATGCGACAAAATCTGAAATTGCGAGACGACTCCGTCCGTAATATCGGCTTTTAATGTCGCCTGCTCGCCGGAATTCGAGCCCTAATAAACCATCACACTTCTTTCAGCCGAATCATCCAGAACGGCTGGTTGAACGGCAGTTTCCAACTCTCGAACAGTCATTCCAATGCGCAGGCGTCCCACCACGCCGCGCCGCAAAGCCGCCTCAATCCGGGCGATTGTGGTTTGGCTAACAATTGCGATTAACGTGAGAAATAGCGAGGAACTTCGCAGGACTACTTTCATGAATTCACCTGCTCTTTTTTTATTTTAGCGCCGGGCCGAGCAGCCAGCGCACGCGCGACGGTGGACTCCTTGCGCCCGGCCAGCGTACGATAGGAGCTTCGGTCCTGAATGAAAGCCGCATTCTATGAAGGCCATCACACCATTCGCATCGGCGAATACACACCCGCGTCTCCCGCCGAAGGGCAGGTGCAGCTAGCCGTATCGCACTGCGGCCTGTGCGGCACGGATCTTCATCTGTTTCACGGGAGGATGGACCATCGAGTCACGCTCCCTCAGGTGATCGGGCATGAGATGTCGGGGACCATTGCGGCCTTGGGACCCGGCGTTACGGGCTGGTCCGCGGGGGATCGGGTGACGGTTCGCCCCCTCGACCCGTGCGGCACTTGCCCCGCCTGCCTGGCCGGCCACAGCCACATTTGCCATCGCCTGAAGTTCATCGGTATCGATGCGCCTGGAGCGATGCAGGGTCTCTGGACCGTCCCATCCCACACCTTGCACCGGCTGCCCGCGAATGTTTCGCTGGAGCACGGCGCGCTGATCGAGCCGCTCGCTGTCGCCTGCCACGATGTGCGTTTAGCCGAAGTGCAATCGGGAGAATTCGTGGTCGTGCAGGGCGGCGGCCCCATTGGGGTTTTGATCGCGCTCGTTGCGAAGCATGCCGGGGCGCGCGTGTTACTTTCTGAGGTGAATCCGTTCCGATTGCAAATGGCTGCCAGCCTCGACCTGCAAGCTACAAATCCCCGCGAAACGGACCTGCTGGAAGTAGTCAACAACGAAACGGATGGTGCCGGCGCGGACGTACTCTTTGAGGTCTCCGGTTCGGCTGCGGGAGCCGAGTCCATGACCAAATTACCTCGCACGCGGGGGCGAATTGTGATCGTCGCGATCTTTGGCGACCAGCCGAAGGTGGATCTGTTCCGCTTTTTCTGGCGCGAACTCAGGCTTTGTGGAGCGCGCGTCTATGAACCCGAGGATTTCGAAGGAGCCATCGCGATCGCGGGTTCAGGCGCTCTGCCGATCAGCCGCCTGATTACCAGCGTTGAGCCACTCGAAGGACTTGAGCCTGCCTTGCGCGAGATGGAAAAAGGCGGTGAAGTGATGAAGATCCTGATCAAGTGTTCCGCATGACTACACTCGACCTATTCAAACTGAATGGCAAAACTGCGCTGGTGACGGGGTGCAAGCGAGGTATCGGGAAAGCCATGGCCCTGGCGCTCGCGGAAGCGGGAGCCGACATTATTGGCGTCAGCAAAACCCTGGAAGCG
>JBBSFW010000415.1:0-1806 GCA_038254805.1 Terriglobales bacterium | reverse complement strand
TCCTCGCCGTGCTCCTGGCGATCAACGGCGTCTCGTACGTCTTGAGCAGCGTGTCATTCTTAATGCTGCAAACGCAGGCTGCGCAGCGAGTCGCCAACGCGGTCCTCCCAGCCGCTGCTGGCGAAATTGTCGTGATGCTGTGGTTGCTGATTCGCGGCGTGCGTGGTCTGAACGACGAACACTCCGGGGCAGGGTGATGCGGCGCTCGCCGCGACCTTACATCAGACACGAAATTTGTCCCTTATGAGATCCTCTCGCCTTTAGGAGCCGGCGGCGTGGACAGGAGTTTCCGTCGATAGTGGCCAAAGAGATTTGCACACGGCATGGATCACACGCCGTCCGCTCAGTGCCTCGGACTAGATGCGGGCAATCTTTCCGTCGCGGGTGCCCAACGTTGCGTGTGGCATCAAGGCCGGTCTCGGGATCCATGACAGGCCCGCCTTCCAGCACCAGATCGTATTGTTGTGCGGACACGACGGTCGTTGATAATGTCAGAAAGAGCAGAGAAAAAATTAGCTTAAGCATGGTTGCTCCGTTTGGATCAGCGAAGATATCAGGGTGAAGCTTCATTTGGAGCTTACCGGCCTATTGCGGGCGGATGACGGGCTATACGGAAGTAATCGGGTATTGGTCGGGGAGAGAGGATTTGAACCGCAGACCCACTGGTCCCGAAGATTGGTTTCACGAACAATCAACACTTTAGCGCGGTTTTGATCGGTTGAGTTTCACTGGTAAAAATGCGGGTTCCGCACTCCCGGCCACCTCCCAAGTCAACGCATCCAAGCGGCCACAGAGCGCAAAATTGGGCACACTTCGGATGGCGACAGTGTAGCGGCGAGCCAGCCTGACGAGCGATGCTGCAGCGTATGGCGAGTGCATATTTCCGCGAAGGCTCCGAAACTTGAGTGTTTCGCGAGCAGCGCACGCAACCTTGCGAAACAAAGCCAACTGGCTCGGACGACGAGGGTTTGCGGAAAGATTCGCTGTGGTTCATCGCGCGAACCATGACGGCTACTGCTGGCATGGCCTTGGTGAGCTGGCTAAGTCTGCACCTTCTGCAATCGTCTTTTGACCTGGGGATAACGCCCTGGCGGCTGGCAGTCGTAATGTTTCTGTTGCTTGCAAGCGGGGTGGCGTTTTTGGGCATCGCCTCTTTGCTCAAGATGCAGGAGTCGGGTAGGTTAGTGCGAACCGCCTCAGGGTTACGTCACCGTGCAGCGGCCCCCCAGGGAAGTGTGTGAAATCCGCCTCTATTTGTTCGTGCCGGCGTCCTTCTCGCCATTCTGCGCGGTGGTGGTGCCGGTAGCGCCGGCACCCAGCCGGGTAAGCCGGGGAAAGAAGGGCGTAACCTCAAACGGCATCTTGTCGCGCGCCGAGGTTATAGCGACCGGCGCGGCCTTGATCATTTCTACCTGGTCTTGCCAGGGATCGAGCTTGATTCTGCCACCCAGCGGAAGCGCGGCAATTTGATCCAGCTTGGAGTCGTCGAGATTTGGGGCCGTGCTCATGAGCGCCTGCAAGCGCGTCACCTGGCCTTTTTCATCGGTGAAGCGATTGCCCAGGTGCGAGGTAAGCAGCGCCGAAATTGCGGGGGCGCGAACCGCCAACTGCCTCAGATAAAGTCCGGCGGATGCCAATTTCTGGCTGTAAGGCGATTTTTTTAGCACCTCGATAGCTTTTGCATCGGCGGCAGTTTCTTCCTCGGGATTGTGACGGAAGCCAAGACTCTGGTAAGTGGAATCGTCAGAGAAGAGCATCCGGTCGTTGAATGCGAATTTGCTTCCCAGATTATGCCCGAGCACGATG
>JBBSFW010000414.1:0-1855 GCA_038254805.1 Terriglobales bacterium | reverse complement strand
GTGTCGAACAAACAGCCGATCCAGGCCATGTATCAAGGGCGGCTCAGACTATTTTGTCCGCACCGGCTCGGCCGGAATCGACAAGGAGGGCTCCGCGTACTCTGCTATCAGTACGGCGGTCAAAGCCAGAGCGGACTCCAATCGGCGGGCTCGCCTGCAAACTGTTGTTGTGTTGCGCTGGAGAAACTCAGCCGGGTGAAGTTAGTGGAAGATGGCTGGCGCACAGCGCCTAATCATTCACGCCCCGCTTCCTGCGTGGCAGAAGCCGATATTGATGCAGAAGATCACCCCGAAGGCGATTTACAAAAAGGACAATGAGGAAGTTGCCCAAGCAGTTGCCGGGCAAGAATCATTCTCAATGTCGCAATGGAATTCGGATTATGCCGCTCGGGACGAACGCGATGACCCACGCGGCCGGAAGTCCTGCGCCGGCCTGGGGGCAACGAATCCAAGATGGCCGGCGCGGGCAGAGGGGGAAAAACGGTTCCGCTCGGCTACCAGGAACCCATAAGCTGCGATGCACAGTGTGGCGTGATGGTGGAATCCGCGCCAGTTACGGCCTTCAAAGTGTCCCAGCCCCAACTCCTGTTTCAACTCCTGGTAATCCCGTTCGATAATCCAGCGGTGTTTGGCCATCTTGACCAAAGCTTTGAGCGGAGTATTCGGAGACAGTGTCGATAACCAATACTTTGTCGGTTCCGGTTCGCTTCGCGGCCCTTCGATCAGTAACCATTCCTCGGCGTGCGGTTCGGCTTTCTCGTAATCGCGATGCGCCGGGCGGATGCGAACAGCCGCAAAGCGGGATCGCAACTTTCGTCTGTACCTTCACGCCAGGTGATTTCTTTGAACGCGCTGGAGGGCAGACTCATTGCCAACTGCTTCACCGAAACAGGCTGATGCTCTGGGGTCCGCTGCAACTGTCGTGAAGGTCGCCCCGTTCTTGCTCGTGGCTGCGCAGGCCAAGGCTGTTTGCCGGGCTCCCAGACCGTCAGCGAGCTTTGTACGCCCACTACATATTGCAGTTCCAGTTGCGTGAGTTCATCGCGGCGAAACTCGGTGTTGATGCCATAGGCCGCGTCGGCGAGTACCACCCCGCGGGGCACCTGCGTCGCCACTGCCGCGCGAATCTCATCCAGCGCAATCGCGGGTTTTGTTTGAAAGGCAACCTCTTCGGGCACTTCTGCTTTTTCCCGCCGCTCGGTATTTTCAGCCCAGTCCCTGGATAGATAGAGGCGATAGGCAATCGGCAGACTCGAATTCCACGTCGCCACCGACAGGCTCACGGCGATCCGGCAATTTTCCTGTTTTCCCACTTGTCCGCAGTATTGACGCGTGACTCCGACCGAATGCTCACCCTTCTTGGGAAAACCGGTGTCATCCATGATCCATGCCACCACCGGTCCATGCTTTTGCATGGCGGGTAATACCTGCCGGCGCACATGATCAAGTAATGCCTGGTCGCTCCGCGGGGCCTTAGCCACCAAGTGGTGCAGAGATTGACGCGTAGCCTGGACGTTCTCCGGGTTGAGTCGCGCCGCCATCGGCTCGATGCTCTTCCGTTCACCCGGCAAAAGCAAACCTTTGCAATAGTCCTTCAAAGGCGCATGCCGGTCTTCATGCCCCGCGGCTGTCGCCAGGCCCTCCATGTATGCCGCGAAGCGCTTCTCTTGTGGGCCTGGCGCGGAGAGGCGTGATCCCACAAAGCAATTCTACACGAAAATGTTAGTTTATGACCCAGTAGTACTAGCTACTTTCCGTCGCAAAATAGGCAATTCTGAGCAGCCCCGTGCTTCCCATCGTGTATTCCGCCGAGCGGAAGTGGCGAGTTTTGGCTTTTGCTTGGTCGCCGCCAAGC
>JBBSFW010000413.1:0-1920 GCA_038254805.1 Terriglobales bacterium | reverse complement strand
GGCCTCGTTCGTGAGCCTGCGATGAAGCCAGTCGGAAAGCCGGATGCGGGAAATCCGCACGTCCGGTTTGATGAGCGGGGATGGGAAACGGGCGACTGCCAGATGGTCTCGCACCGCGCCTGTCCTCGACTCTACCCAGCACTTTGTCGGAGACTCAAGACGGGCAGAATAACGGAAATTTTTCCGTGTGTTGGAAAGCAATCGCATAGGAGATGCCCGAACCTGGCATTCCGAGCGGAGCGACGGGCTCAAAACAGCCCTGAACGACATTTTTGATTACGTGCCGCGTGATTAAGACAACGCTCCGCAGCGCCCGTAGCGCCGAATCCAATGTGAAGTAATGCTTGAGGTCCGACGCTGTCTTTCAACAGGTCAGGTTTGTCCACACCTGCCGATATAACCCCTGCCACGGATAGCTGGAAGCCATCGACACCCATACTTTGCGAACCGTTACCCGGATCTGAGCTCCGATCTTCAACAGCTTCGTCCGGATGGTCGAAACCTGCGCCTGCGCCAGCTCCGTCGCTTGCAGCCCCAAACGGCGCAATCCGCCGATCAACACATACGCCATCGCCGACAGATACAACCTCATCTGGTTGGCCCGCATCGTCTCCGCACTGACCCGATCCGCGAATAAACTGAACTGCTCCTTGATGCGGTTCTCCATGTCGCCCCGCGCGCAGTACAGTTCCTCCTACAGCGCCTTGGCCGCCCATTCTTCGCCCGGCAACGAGGTCACCACAAAGCGCGGATTTTCCTTCCCGTCGATGTGCTCGGCCTTGGCCACCACGCGCCGCTCCCTGTCCCAGCCGCCCTTCTTCCTCTTCCTGGTTCTATAGTCGAACTCGGTGAACACCCGCGCCGGCTTGCCGGTCTCGTTCCACTGCTCGGTCGCCTCGTGCCTCTGTGCCCCGATAATCTTCCGCAGCCGCCGATTGCGCGCCAGACCGAATACGAAATGCACTCCATTGGCCTCGCACCAACTCATCAGCTCATCGCGGCAGAAACCGGAATCGCCGCGCAAGACAATCTTCACCTCCGGCCACCCCGTCCGAATCTGCGCCACGATCCTTCGGATTTCCGCCAAGCTGCCGAAAGAAGCCTCGTGATTGGCTTCCCTCAGGCGCGCGCACAGAACCTGTTCCCCGCAAAAAATATAGAGCGGCAGATAGCAGTATTCGTCGTAGTAGCCGTGAAAGAATCGCCCCTCCTGCTTGCCGTGCAGCGGCAGATCGGTGGTGTCCACGTCCAGCACGATCTCGGCCGGGGCCTCCTGGTGTGACTCGATGAAAACGCTCACCAGCAGTGCGTCCACCGCCTCCTTCCAAAACGTGATCTTCTTGTACCGATCCTGGACGCCCGCGCCCAATTCCAGCCGGTTCAGCGTGCTCTTACCCGCCAGTGGCGTATCCAATTCCTCGCGCCCCGCCAGAACCCCGAACACCGGATCTTTTCGCAGTTGCTCGTGATCGTTCAGGTCTTCATAGCCCAGGGCCAGACCGTAGACCCGCTGCGAAAGCATCTCCTGAATCGAATGCTCAACCCGGTCCTGCTTTCGTCCATCGAGAAAGCATTCCGCCAGCCGCGGCAACAGGTTCAGGCGCTTGTCGGTCTGGCGCAGCAGAAACGCACCCCCATCGGAACTGATCGTGCCGCCGTCGAATTGCGCCACGATCTCTCGCGAACCACAGGCTTCAAATCCGAATCTGGATTGGTTACACTCTGTCATAGCGAAGGCCGTCCTCTCTTTGGCTTTAACTGCTGTGTGGAAACTCAGTTATGTCATGAAGGGCGGCCTTTTGCCAATAGTGGGTGAGAGTCGAGGACAGGCGCGGTGCGAGACCATCTGGCAGTCGCCCGTTTCCCATCCCCGCTCATCAAACCGGACGTGCGGATTTCCCGCATCCGGCTTTCCGACTG
>JBBSFW010000412.1:0-1932 GCA_038254805.1 Terriglobales bacterium | reverse complement strand
GATTCTGCTCACGAGCCCAGTGATCGCCGCCAAAAGGACTTTGAGAATCTCCAGTCGCAGCAGCATTGCGGTGATCAATACGCCGGCGGAAAGACAGTACAAGCCGAAAATTCTGACGTACGCGGGGTTTAATAATAGGGGCTCTGTAGCAGAATCTGTGGGTGGGGCAGGGTGTCGCAGGGAGTGCAGTGAAGAGAAGGCGGTCCCGTCGGTGGAAGATTCCGCCCTTCGGGCGGGGATTTTTTGAGGCATTGGGGTCTACCGATCCGATGTGATTGGGGGAAAGAGCGCGAAAGGCCATTTCGCGCTCACCTGCATCGTCTCGATGAGCCCACCGGGCTATCCCTCGGCACGGTTGCATCCCTGCAGAGCCCGCTTCCGTTTGACCCGGCAGAGCCATTGTAAGGTTTTTGATGCGGGTTTTTCTGCCGGGGGCGGTGTGGCGATTCCGGCGACGCTTCGAGCGTGCGGTCACGTCGCCGCATCGATCTCTGAGCCCGAAAGAAGAATAACTGATCTCCAGCGGACTGGATTAATCTCGGTTTAGCAGACAGAAAGTCACCCAGCCGAGGAGATCAGCGATACAACTACAGGTTAAGACCATCCTGAATCGCGTGCAACGTTTTGTGGGCTTCGTTTACGCCGAGGTGCGCATGCATTGCCGACAGGGCGTGCCGGAGTCGATCGAGATCCACGTGCAGTCTCATGCCGGAATACGTGGGCGCTGTTCGCGCTGTCAGCGGCCCGCGCCGGGATATGACCACATGCCGAAACGGCGCTGGCTATTTGTGCCCCTGTGGGGGATTCCGACCTGGTTCTGTTACGCGCCACGGCGAGTGAAGTGCGCCGAACACGGCGTGGTGGTCGAGCACATCCCGTGGAGCGACGGCAAACGTCCGGTGACGTGCGCCATGATGGGATTCCTGGCACGCTGGGCGCGACGGCTCAGTTGGCGGGAAACGGCGCGGGTGTTCCAGACCAGCTGGGAAGCGGTGTACCGGTCGGTGGAATGGTTTGTCGAGTGGGGCCTGGCTCATCGGGAGATGCGCGGAGTCGAATCCATCGGGGTGGACGAAATTCATTGGGGTCGCGGTCTGCGCGCCGGCAACTTTCTGACCGTCATCTACCAGATCGACGCGCATTGCCGGCGCTTGCTATGGGTGGGCCGCCGGCGCTCGCAAGCCACGCTGCGGCGGGGCCTGAAGGCGCTGGGGCCGGAGGTCGTAAAAGGACTGCGTTTCGTATGCAGCGACATGTGGAAACCCTACCTGCAAGTCATTGCCGCCCACGCCAGCCACGCTTTGCATGTGCTGGATCGTTTTCATATCACCAGTAATCTGAATCAGGCGGTGGACGAAGTGCGCCGTGCGGAAAGCACGCGCCTGCGGAGCAAGAGCAAAGAGGCGGCGCAGCGGCTCAAGCACATGCGATGGCCCCTACTGCGTCGCGGCAGCCGGGTACGAGGCCACGCCCGGCAAAAGCTCAACGCCCTGCTCGTAAGCAAACTGGCCACCGCACGGGCCTGGGATTTGAAGGAGACCTTTTCCCATTTCTGGCAATATAAATCCGTGATCTGGGCTGGCGCCTTTCTCGACTGCTGGTGCTTCCGCGCCATGCGCAGCCGCCTCGAACCGATGAAAAGGGTGGCCCGGATGCTGCGCTCCCACGAGCCGCTGATACTGAATTGGTTTCGGGCCAAAGGAGAAATTTCCAGCGGCGCCGTCGAAGGTCTCAACAACAAAATCCGAGTGGTAACCAGACGATCCTACGGCTTCCGCACCTATGACGCCATGAAAATTGCCCTCTATCACAACCTGGGACGGCTCCCGGAACCGGAATCCACCCATAGATTCTGCTGAGGAGGCGTATTTCCCATCTTTCCCGATGAATCCAAGCTTTCCCGCGACTCCGACCAAGGCGGGTCCCTCTTCG
>JBBSFW010000411.1:0-1990 GCA_038254805.1 Terriglobales bacterium | reverse complement strand
GTTCGCGGCTGCCGAGATTCGAAAACCTTACACCGTTCTCGGAACCAGCATGGCGGAATCCGGTCTAGACCCAATACTGTTCACTTAACAACATTTTAATGCTATGCTGTTTTTGGGGCGTATGCCTCACAAGGAGGTGTCCCATGTGCGTTGTCACCGTGGAGTCCACGACTCTTGTGACGGTTGCCTACGACGAAGCCCGAGAACTGCTGCAACTCGAGTTCTGTAGTCGGGCGGTCTACCTTTAGGAGAAACCAATGGCACGCACTCTGGCGGAATTGCCGGCGGGCAGCCGGATCACTGACTACATCAGCCTCGGCGTGATAGCCAAGTTCTTCCCCGCCGAGAAAATCCATCAAGTTCTGGATCAGACCAATCGGGCCAGCATCCGCGAGCGCGATTTACCAGCGCATGTGGTGGTCTATTACGTCATCGCGCTGGCGCTGTATATGCGGTCCTCCTATCGTGAAGTATTGCGTTGTCTGCTGGAAGGTGTGCAGTGGTTGTTGGACCCTTCGGCGAAGGTGAAGGTCGCCGGAAAATCGGGCATCTCGCAGGCGCGAAGCCGTCTGGGTGCCGAGCCGCTGAAGAGACTCTATGACGCGGTAGTGGCTCCCATCGCGGAGAAGCGCACCAAGGGCGCTTGGTATCGACAGTGGCGATTGGTCAGCCTGGATGGCAGTACGTTGGATGTCGCCGACACCGCGGAGAACGACAATACCTTCGGGCGTCCAGGCTCCAGTCGAGGTTCCAGCGCTTTCCCCAAGATCCGGTTCGTGGCGCTGCTGGAGAATGGGACCCACGTGTTGTGGGGCGCGCACATGGATCAATACGCGACCGATGAAATCACACTGGCCGAGAAAGTGATTCCCTGGCTCCGCAAAGGAATGTTGTGCATGGCGGACCGGTTTTTCCCCGGTTACAAACTCTGGCAGGCGGCAGCGAAAACGGGTGCGGATTTGCTGTGGCGCGTCCGCCAAAATGCGCGCCTGGACATGGAAAAACGCCTGCCAGACGGCTCTTACATCAGCCGCATTTACGCCTCCACTGCAGACCGGCGGAAGAAGCGTAATGGGATTGTGGTCCGCGTTATCGAATACCGCTTGAAAGACATCGCGGATGCCGAGCCACTGTACCGGCTGATTACCACCATCCTCGACCACGAGCAGGCTCCGGCTAAAGAGTTGGCGGCCCTGTATCACGAGCGATGGGAAATCGAGACCACCCTGGACGAGTTGAAAACACACTTGCGCGGCGCTCAGATCGTATTGCGCAGCAAGACGCCGGAACTAGTGCGGCAGGAGTTCTTCGGCCTGTTGATGGCGCATTTTGCCATTCGCGGTCTGATGCAAGAAGCGGCTCTGAAGGCCGACGAAGATCCCGACCGGCTTTCCTTTGTGCATTCGGTGCACGTGGTCCAACGGCGCATGGCCCGCTACGGCGCTATTCCCCCCTCGGCAGAGAAAAGCTCTACACGAAGCGATCCTCGACGAAATTCTTGAAGAGCGGGTCGTTTCGAGCCGCAACCGGATCAACCCGCGTGGCGTGAAGCGAAAGATGAGTAACTACCCTCTGCGTCCACGCAAACGCCAGCGCACCCGTCGGATTGACTTTACCAAGCGGGTCAGGATCATTAAGTGAACAGTATTGGAGCTAGACTGGTTTTCACATGACGTAGCTTTCGCGTTTCCGCGACCCTGCTTTCAACTATTGTTATTAAATTCGCGTTGTCGCCCAGGTGTAACCCCGAGTTGGGGTGCGTGCCAGAACAACGCCGAGCGAACAACATATGGAACAGGGACTCTGCTTGTACTGTCATTCAAACCCCATCGCCGGTAGGTGCCGGAAGTATTGCGCCCAGCATTCAGCCCAGGCCAGCCTTCTCTGGAAGAGAAGGTACCGGCATTTATGGTCTGAATCTGGCGGCAAGAATTGGCTTTTGGATTGGAAAAACAAATTCGACGACGAACGTAAATCCTATTTTCGCTTG
>JBBSFW010000410.1:0-2035 GCA_038254805.1 Terriglobales bacterium | reverse complement strand
TCAATTACATGCTGGATGGCAGCAACAATACGGAAAGCGATCGCGCCGGAATCCGGCTGATCCCGATCTCGAATACCTAGGTCGAAGAGATTCAGCAGGTCAGCAACGGCTTTGCTCCCGAATTCGGAAACACGGTGGGAACGGTATTCAATACAGTTACTAAGTCGGGCACCAACGACTATCACGGCGAGGCGGCTTATCTGTTTCGCCGCACGGATTTCAACGCCCGTCCCAAGCTTTTGGCGACCACCGCACCTACTCCCAGCATCAACGTGAATTCTTACTCGGTGGACGGCGGAGGTCGCATCGTGCGCGATAAGCTGTTCTTCTTCGGCGCCTTCGAGCACGTTACCCGCGATCTACCTACGGTGGTTACCGTTCCCGCTGCGGCACTCGTGCAACTCGGACTGCCGACCAGCTTCGGCGATGCGATTCCATTTGCGCAGAGCGTCTATTTTTACATGACCAAGGCGGATTGGGTGCTCGGTTCGAAGAACCGGCTTTCCCTCCGGTACAACCACCACGCTAACGATTCCCCATATAACAGCGGCGGCGGCCTGACTCTGATCTCCCGCACTTACAACTTTATCGACCGCTCGCACGTCGGCGCCGTTCAGTTAATCACAAGCTTTTCCAATCTGAGCCTCGGGGCGGCTCCCGAGTTGCTTCAGCCGCTCGGTTGCCGTGTAGCCGGGACACACATTGTTCACCAGCACGTTAAAGGGGGCGTACTCGTTGGAAAGGCTCTTGACCAGACCAGTCACCGCGGTGCGTACCGAGTTCGAGAGAATCAATCCGTCAATGGGTTGCCTGGTAGCGACGGAAGTGATGGTGATGAGCCGCCCCCATTTCCGGTCTTTCATGATGGGCAGGACCTGGCGAGCGAAATAGAGCGTGCTCATGAAGTTCAAATCCACAGCCGCCCGCCAATCCGCGATGGTGGCATCGGCGAACTTACGGGCAGGAGGGCCGCCTGCGTTGGTCACGCAGATATCGATCCGGCCAAAGTGCGCGTGGGTCTCCTCCACAAAGTTTCGAACCTGATCTTCCTGCGTGACATCCACTGAACGAGCAAAGGTGCCGGCAGGCATTTCCGAGGCGGTGGCCCGCAAGGCCTGCTCGCCGCGCGCACAGATCGCCAGGTGTGCGCCTTCGCGCGCCAATCCTAGCGCGACAGCTTTGCCCAAGCCTTTGCTCGCGGCTGCGACGATCGCTACTCGTCCCACCAGTCCTAAATCCACGCGCTTAGATTAGGTTAGCAGGCTGCTGAACAAGTAAGATGTCGCGCACGCAAGCGGTTTTGGCCTTTTTAGTTCATCCTGTTTGTCACGACTGATTGTACGCGTGCTCCAAAGCTTGAATATCGAATTTCTTCATCTTGAGGAAAGCCTGCGTGACTCGTGTCACTTGTTCTTTACTGCCGGTAGTCAACATTCGATTCATAGCACTCGGAACGATTTGCCAGGAGACACCGTACTTATCCTTCAGCCACCCGCACTGTTCGGCCGCAGGAACCGCGGACAGTTTCCCCCAATAGTAATCAATCTGTTCCTGGGTATCGCAGCTCACTATGAACGAGATTGCTTCATTGAAGGTAAAGTCATGGGGCCCGGAACTGTCCATCGCCATGAAACTCCGGCCATCCAGTGTGAAGCGGGCGTGTTTGACAAAACCCTCTGTATCGCCCTCGCCTTTTGCGTACGGCGCAACCATGTCAAGGGTAGAGTTTGGAAAAATGCCCGTATATGTTTCGATGGCCTCTCGCGCCTTGCCTGCGCCCCCTTTCGTAAACATGAGCAGGGGCGAGATTTTCTGCTCCAGCTTGTGATGGTCGCTCCAGGACAACTGCCACGAGAGTCCGTACTTATCCTGTAACCATCCGTATTTGCGGGCCCAGTAAAGTGGACCCCTTTGTCAAGACCATTTTTAGCCTTCAATTTGCTAATGTCCGGCGGGTCTGATTTTGTGTATATGGGACGGCGTCGGCATCGAAGCCGCCCCTTGCCATTCCGGCCCTTGAATCGGCGCTCGGGTC
>JBBSFW010000409.1:0-2130 GCA_038254805.1 Terriglobales bacterium | reverse complement strand
GTTAAGGACAAGCAGATCGTCAGGATAGTAGTGGTTCCCGACAAGCTGGTGAATATCGTTGTGAGGTAGGGCCTTTATTGGCCCTTGTAGGCTACGCGCCAGACCGTGTTCGAGCCATCATCCGTTACGATCAGCGCCCCGTCGGTCGCCACCGCCACTCCCACCGGCCGGCCCCAGACCTGACCATCCGCGGTCACAAAGCCGGTCAGGAAATCCTGGTACTCTCCCGTGGCGTGACCATTGGCCAGCGGCACACGGATTACTTCATAACCGGCTCTGGCATGCTTGTTCCAGGAGCCATGCTCCGCGGCGAAAATCTCGCCCGAGTATTCGGCTGGAAATTGCTTGCCATCGTAGAACGTCATTTGCAACGAAGCGAAATGCGGCTGCAGTAAGACATCGGGGACGATCACTTTGCTCTGCAACTCGGGGTGCTTGCCCGTTAAGCGCGGGTCCTGATTGCCGCCCATGTAGAACCACGGCCAGCCGTAAAACCCGCCTTCCTGAACATGCGTGATGTAGTCGGGAACCAGGTTGTCGCCCAACGCATCGCGTTCGTTTACGGACACCCAAAGCTCGCCTGTTTGTGGATGCACTGCGATGCCAACGGCGTTGCGGATGCCGGAGGCGAACACTTTCAGGTTCTTGCCTTCCGGAGTAAATTCCAGAACGTTGGCCCGGTGAAATTCAGCCTTGTGCGTGTCGGGATCGTCTACGTTTGAATGCGAGCCAACCGACACGAACATCCTCGATCCATCCAGGGAGAAGGCGACGTCGCGGGTCCAGTGGCCGCCGCCCCGCAGGCGCCCGCCGCCGGGGATGTCCGGCACGATCATTTCTTCTTTCGCGCGGGCCTGCATGTCGCCGGCTTCATAGGCAAACCGGACTACCGAGTCCGTATTCGCGACATACACGAAGCGCGGGTTTGGTCCCAGCGGGTAGAAGGCGATGCCGAAGGGCTGATGCAGATCGGAAGCGAACGTCTCAATCTGCGCCGCCTTGCCATCCGGACCTATCCCGCGCAGAACCTTCACGCGGCCGCCTTCGCTTTCAGCCACGAACAGGTCGCCATTCGGAGCGCGGCGGATCAACCGGGGCCGGTCCAGGCCAGTGGCGTATTCCGTGACTGTAAAACCTGCCGGCGCTTGCGGCCACGCATCTTTAGGACGCGCAATCAGCTTGGCGCCATTGTCGGTAGACTTCGTCGCGAAGGGCTTGGGCAAGTCAGCCACAGTGATTTTACGTACTTGGCCGGGACGTTGCTGCTTGTAGTCGGTAAAGGCGCTCTGGCCCTGAGCAACCTTTACTCCCGCAGGCAATTTAGCCTGAACAGGCAGACCAACTATACCGGTCAGCACAAGGGCGGCGCAGGGAGCCATTCGAGAAGATTGATATCGAGGCATAGATGGCAATCATTAGATGCAGTCCGCTCGCGTAAGTTGCAGATCCGATGCACCGAAGATTGTGCGACAACGAGAGTATGCCGAATTTTGAGTATGACTTGGTCGTAATCGGTGGCGGTGCCGCTGGCTTGACCGCTGCGGGCTTTGGGGCACTCTTGGGTGCGAAGACAGTCCTGATCGAAGCTGAACGACTCGGTGGCGACTGTACCTGGACGGGTTGCATCCCCAGCAAGACGTTGTTGAAAGCGGCGAAGGTGGCTCATCAGATCCGGACTGCCGAACGGTACGGGCTGAAGCCGGGCACCCCTGAATTTGACTTCAGCGCCCTTCTGGAGCACATCCACAAAGTTCAACAAGGCGTCTACGACCATGCGGACGCTCCGCCTAACATGAAGCGGCTCGGCGTTGAGGTGATTTCCGGTTCCGCGCGTTTTCTCGATTCGCGCAGCCTCGAAATCGGGAGCCGCAAGCTGTCCGCCCGTTTCATCGTGATCGCGACCGGAAGCCGAGCCTCGGTTCCTAAAATTCCGGGTCTCTCAGCGGGCGACTACATCACCAACGAGACCGTCTTTTCTCTTTCCAGGCAGCCCCGCAAACTGGCGGTGCTGGGTGCGGGGCCGATCGGGATCGAGATGGCCCAGGCCTTTAGACGATTGGGATCGGAAGTCACGGTGATCAACAAAGACGCCCAAATCCTGCAGCGCGATGACGGCGAGCTGGCTGCGCT
>JBBSFW010000408.1:0-2130 GCA_038254805.1 Terriglobales bacterium | reverse complement strand
CGATCTTCCAATGCTCGGCATAAAAATAGCGGCGGATCTGGGCGCGCACTTCAGGCGTGGTCATCGATGCCCTACCTTCTTTATTGGCGTTCGTGGAAACGGGTTTATGAAGCGTCCCACGCGTCCGCAGATTCGGCATTGCATCAACGGCCGACGCGGCGGACTGCTTCCACACGCCCATAATGCCGGGGATGTGATCGAAATGGAACTATGATCCGTCACGCGCGAGCGTTCTTCGCATCGTTGCCGGTAGTCGCGTTGCCGGTCTCGATGATCCAGCCGCCCTTCCGGGCTGCGTTGATGACGTTGATTGGCCCGCCGCCGTTGCTCGCGTCTGGCGCGGTCGCTGCATCCAGCGCTGCAATAGCGATGTCCACGGTCGCAGTGCGAGCAGAGAAAGAAGGTCGCCAGGCAGTCTGCGCGAAGACAAGTCCGCTGCACCAGTACCGTTTCGTGCGCCGCCATGCGTCAAGCAGGCGGGCCGAATCAAGCTGGACAACGGCACCCTTTTCGTGTCAGTTTAGACCTGTCAGTTCGGTCTCACCTTCCATGAGGGTGACGACATCGGGGCCTCCACCGTTGGCGCGGTAGGGGCCCTTTCCTTGCCGCCTATCCTGTCCACCATACAGCGTCCCGATGATCGGACGGATGACCGCGCCTCCGGCGCCGATGATGTTGCCTCCGGCCCAACGCTCAGAAAACTACGCTTTCAGATGATTGATGACAGCGTGTCTTTGTCCATTCCGTACTCACCGGCGGTCAAGCGCTCGCGGATACTGTGTCCGGTTTCGCCTCTATCGCCAAGGCCTCCGCAGAACGAAATGTCGTCGTATGGCTGAACGAGTATTTCGGTCTGGTCGAAAGGGAAGGGAAGCCATTCCGGGAGATGAAGGCGTTTACGGAAAACGAATCCAAAGTGTGCGGACAGGTCACCATCCTTCAACGCAATCCGGCCACCTACGGGGATGACGTAAAGCTGATGCTCGAAAGGCGGCTCACGTTCAAAGAGGCGATTGGCAATGGAGACTTCGGCCTTGTCGCCAAACAGCGGCTTCAAATCGTTCAACGCGACTTGTACGATCAGTTGGACAAGCTGGCGTTACAGTAGAAAACCATGCCCGAACTTCCCATCGACGTAACGGATCTCATTGGCGAAGTTGCCAAGCGCCACGGGATCGCGCTCGGCAAGGACGATCCCGCCTTTGCCATCGTCACGCTGAACCGTTTGGTGCTTCAGAGTTTCCTGGACGAGGTTGTTCACAGGGTCGGGATCGCGGTGGCTGACTTTGAGGAAGCCGCAACCCGTGTCCAGACCGCCGCCGGCAGAAAGATCGGCGCGGATGTCCGTGACGCCGCCGCTGCCGTCCGGGAAGAGTTCCAGAAAGACATGCGCGATGCCGGGTTTCAGGCTCGCGAATTGGTGGCTTCCGTGGACGCCGCCCATAGTCGCCCTGCCATGCTTCGCTACGTGGCGATGGGGTTAGGGTCTGGCGTGATCTTGTTTGCCGTGGGCGTCCTGGTTGGACGGTACCTCGTTCCTCACTAGAGAAGAAAGGTGGATACGCGGATGTGGCGCACAATGACAGCTCTGCTCGGTTTGACGGCGTCGCGGGGCGGATGGCTCGGGACCCTGGCGCTGTTCTTTCTGTTACTTGTCGGTGGGATCATGGGACTCGTGATTCTTGGCCTGGTTACTTCCAGGTAAGCAACTCACTGTATGCGGTGTATGCATTGTACGTATGATGCGATTTTGAATGATGCGGAGGCCAGCCAACTTTCTTGAAGATGAGGGCGATCAGTGGGGCGCAACAACAAGCAGCACAAACCGAAACAACTCGAACGAAAAGTTGCTCCACGAATCGACGTCCTGATATACGTCAGCGCAGGCAATGCTCCCAAATCAGAACGCGAATGCGCGTATGGATGCGAAGGCTGCGCGGCTGTCATCCTATGCCACCGATAATGGACTCTCCGTCCTCGAAGTAATTAGGCTAATTATGCCCATCCCGCCAAAAATGTAAGATTAGCTATTCACCTCGCCTGATGGACTGTCTACACGCTGGCCACCTCTGATCAAGTGGCGGGTTGCGAAACTGTCACAGCGGCATTTTCTTTTCCCGCAAGCTGCTT
>JBBSFW010000407.1:0-2250 GCA_038254805.1 Terriglobales bacterium | reverse complement strand
GGCACCGCTGGAGACGCCCGATGGATGCGCTGCACGATCTTGGCCTGTTGACCCTGTCCGATGTCGCCGAACTTCTGCACTGTTCCAAAGCCCATGTGTGCAAATCCGGACGTGTTCGAGGCTGTCCACCGATACCTGCCGTCTCGCTTGGACGGCGCAAGCTTGTGCGAAGGGAGACGTTGATTTCGTGGATTGAAAGCAACGAACACGCCGCCGCTACGCCTGCTCAGAGCCTGTCACAAAATAAATAGGACATTTAAATCAGGCGCGGAAGTATTGTGTAGTTCCATTCGCCGTGAAATCGGTCGCGCTCGATTCGGACGGCGGCCACCTCTTTGTCCGATACCTTGACGCCCTTAGGGTATTTGCCGGGATCAACCTCGGCGCGGACTCTTAGCCCGCTCCGGGTAGTTGTCGCCGCAATGAGATTGACGATGACCTGGTGGCTGACCAGGGGCTTGCCGCGCCAGTTCTGGCTGATAAAGGAGAACAGCCGGTGTTCGATCTTGTTCCACTTACTGGTTCCCGGCGGCAGATGGCAAATCGAGATTTGCAGTCCCGTCTCGTCGGCCAGTTTCTGCAATTCCAGCTTCCAGAGACGCACTCTGGCTCCGTTGCTCCCACCGGAATCCGCCGTGATGAGCAATTTTCCTGCCCGGGGATAGGCATCTTTTCCCATCGATTCCCACCATCGTCGGATGCTCTGGGCGGCAAATGCTGCCGTATCGTGATCTACCCCCACGCTGACCCAGCCGGAATTCTGCCTAACATCGTACACTCCATAAGGAGCCGCGCGCCCGAGTTCGGGGATCACAAAATCATGCACCCGCACCTTCTCGGGATCGCCCTTGGGGCGCAGTTCGCGCCCGTTGTTCTTGAAGTCGCCCACCAGTTCCTTCTTCTTCGTATCCACAGAAATGACCGGCTGGCGGTCCGCCTGAAATTCCCGGATCTTGTCGCTGATATGGTGAAACTGCGCGTCTCGATCCGGGTGAGAAGATCCTTCCAGAGTCTTCTGATTGGCTTGCAGGCTGTAGTCCATCTGATGGAGAAGTTCGGCCACCATCCGATGGCTAGTCTGATGTCCCTTGTGGTTAAGCTCGGCCGCCAATTGCCGCACGCTCTTGCAGGTCCACCTCAGGGCAGACTCCGGATCACCGCGAGTCACAGGCTCTACCAGCGCCTCCAGATCACGCTTCAACGTTCGGTCCTGATCGACGGTCCGTTTCCGCCCCGCTCCCTTTCGCCGGATTCGTTGCCCACGCTCCGGCGTGGGCGCTGTCTTCAGTTCGGCGATTCCGCGGATCACTGTCCCTCGGGACAACCCGCTGGCCTGAGCGACCCTAGTGACTCCGCCGAAGCCAATCGCCTTCGCCTCAGCGGCCGCAACCAGTCGTCGGGTACGCTCGTCCAAAACACCAGCAAGAACCTCGAACTTCCGCACCAAAACTTGGGCCTCTGGCATCAATGCCAGTATAATACATTCCAGCTCTAAAGTGTTCTATTTATTTTGTGACAATCCCTAAGATACCGATATCGCCAGTTCGGGGTGCCGGTAAACGCGCATAAGGAGAAATTGATGCGCAAACGGTACTCAACGGGAGGTATCAAGAAGCAACGTGGTCGCTGGATCGGCATGTGGTGGGTCGATGGCGGTCGCAAAAGCCGAGTTCTCGGCATGGTCAAAGACATGTCGAAGACAAAGGCGCGTGAGGCGGTCAATCGGATCGTGGCCGAAGAGAATGCCAAGCGGCAGACGAACAAAGTCTGGCAGTTTGGCGAGTTCGTTGAGTTGGTCTACTTCCCGTACTACAGCCGGAAGTGGAAAGACTCGACACGGGAAAACAACGTGAACCGGGTATCCGTCCATCTTGTCGCGGTTTTCAAGGATCGGGAGCTTTCGGGCTTTCGGCGTGATGAGCTTCAAGACTTGCTTGACCTGAAGGCAAAGGGCGGACTTTCTTTCTCGGTTGTCGATCATCTGCGGTGGGACATGAAACAGGTGTTCGATATGGCTGTAGCCGAAGGCCAAGTGGAACGTAATCCGGCTCTGCTGCTGTTCACGCCGAGGGAAGCAAAGAAGCCCGTACATAGGGCAATGACCATACGGGATGTGCGAATGTTTTGGCGCTCTCGATCAGCGGGAGCGGTTAATCGCAAAACTTGCGATACTCGCCGGGATGCGTCCTGGTGAAATCTTCGCTTTGACTTGGGCGCGGACCTGGGCCATCAGCATTTTCTGGAAGGCCT
>JBBSFW010000406.1:0-2295 GCA_038254805.1 Terriglobales bacterium | reverse complement strand
GAAGGCGCTGCAACGGCAGCTATTCGTTCCGCTGAACAGCAATTTTTGGCTAGTCGTCGATACCTTGATTGGAATGTTCCAGACAAACCGGCTGACGAAAGCTCCTTTCCTGGTAGATAGGAGCAAGCCGGAGTTCGCTCACGTCGATCTTTCCAATCAGCCGGCCAAGGGCATTACGTTTTGCGCGAGTTTTTTCAACCCCGGTACCAATGACAACTGCCGGCATGAAGTAACGACGCATGAGTATTTCCACTTTATTGTTGGGCTGCAGCACTTTTACAGCACAACGAATCATGCGGAAGCGATGCGCTGCCCACATCATTTGGCGCGGGCGGTTTTCGATATTGCGATCGGGCAGCAACAAGCGCCCTGTAGTGGCTCCGCCAATCAGTGCAAGTAGTGCTGTACTTCAATTCGGCGATGGTGGCACCCGAGCCACTCTCGGTTTGCGTAGCGGGATACATGGGGATTGGTGGAACGCAGATCCGCCACTGCGTGTTTTAGGATTCCCATGCCATGACCGTGTACGATGCGCACGCGGTCTAGTCCACGATGCATTCACCGTGATCGCACTTGGCGCTCGCGCTCCAGCCGCTCCGCTAGAAACACCTTCAGCAGAGATTGGTACGGGACATCACGGCGATTCGCCAGCATCTTGAGATCCGCGATCATTGAGACCGGCAGGCGCAGCGATATGGTCCGCAAGGAGGGCTTGAGCCGAATAAGCTTCTTGCACTCTGCCGACGGCCCGTCTATGTACTTGGTTGAATCCGCCGTAGCCCAGAACTTTCTTTCTTCATCCTCGCTTTTAAAGTCAGGAATCTTTTTTTCAGTTCTCTCATAGACTTTCGTTTCGTTCCGGTTCATATCCCGGACCGATATCACGCGAATCCGGTTCCGACGAATCATAAAAAGCAACGAATAAGCTCCGGTCGGCGCCGGTCTGCCCGAGTGCATAAAAGCGCTTTTCAGCTCTCGAATGCCGAACATCGCTCCTAACCACAAGGGGTCGTGAGAGAGGAGTTTCCAAACCAACGGCGGCATCTTCACTGGCGCCTGGCTACGCTTATGGACGGACCTCGACGCGGGGGTGAAATCGCCGCACTCGGATTTCTTTCTGGCGGCTGCGGGTCTTGGCAATGTCGAAGGACCATTGCATCCGCATAAGTGTCTCCATCTTTACGCCGAAAGCCTTCTCGATGCGTAGTGCCATCTCCCCAGACAGGCCGGCCTTGCTGTTCAGTAAGCTGGACAGGGCAGGGCGCGACACTTGGAGCGCGGCGGCGGCGGCGGTCACAGACAGGCCAGCCGGCTCAATAATCTCCGTTCGGATGAAATCGCCGGGGTGCGGCGGGTTCTTCATAGGCATAGTTGGTACTCCCGTTTGCTAGTGGTAATCTTCTAAATTCAAGTAGCAGATTTCGCGATCGTCCTCGATAGTGAACGTCAAACGTCGGTTGCGTGCCACGCTCAAACTCCATGTTCCTTTGCGGTCCCCGGTCAACGTGTGAACGTTCCAGACCGTGAGCGTTCGCAATTCCTCGACTTCCTGGATGGCGTCAAGAAACGCGAACATTCTTCCGCAGCTTGTCGACGGTGGTCTGGCGGAACGCCTTTGGCGCTGTCCTCGGAGTAAAGGCGCTTAACTCCCTTGTGTGCGAAGCTGCGAATTTTCATCGCGACAGGCCGTAGCTTGTAGCTTAACACTTGTCAATAGAAACTTTTGGCCATTATGTACTCGACTGAGAATGGAATTTGGCCGATACCGAAGCGCAAAAAGAAGTGAGAAAAACAAAGAAGTCGGAACTCATGGCCGGAAAAACTCACCGCATCGGACCCAGCATCATAGATACGGCCGAGATTTTCGCAACAGATGAGAGCTGCCACAAGTATTTAGAGATGGCGCGATGGCCAAACGGCGTGACCTGCCTCAAGTGGGGCCACGACAAATTATCCAAATACATTGCCAAGGGCCAAGGTACGCACCAAGGCGGGAATGCTGCACACGTTGAAATTTCTTAATTGCTAGGGAGCGCGTTCTTCAGGGTATAAAGCACATGTGACCTGCGCTCTCGGCGCCCCATCTCACCGGACAAAATCGGCAACTCGATGCGCTCGATCGACCGAAGATACTTCCCATCCAGCAACTTGCCATGATTTGCTCTGGGAGTGGTGGGTGGTTAACACGTCCTCATTATCCCACCATCAATCGTAGTCCATGGCCGCCTTCGGCAGCTTCCGATTGAGTATCCCTTCGATTTGAGGAAACGACAGCCGGACAGTTTTTCCAGGCTG
>JBBSFW010000405.1:0-2345 GCA_038254805.1 Terriglobales bacterium | reverse complement strand
GAAAGATCTGGGACTGCTGGCGTTCTTCATCAACTCGATCGCCGATCGCCCTGAGCAGCAACGAGCCTGGACCCGGTACAACGAGGTGCTGAATTTTGCGAAATGCGGGGTCTGCCGGCATAGACAAATTTGTCTGCATTTCGGAGAGACTCCAAAATGGCCCACCTGCGAAATGTGCGACGTCTGTGCCGCGTTGCCAGACTGGCTGATTGGACAGTCGTCCGAGCCAGCTCAGGCAGCACGGGAACGAACGCCGCGGCGTGCGCCGGCCGCGCGGGAGATCTCGGGACCGGATGCGGACCTGTTGGAGTTTATGCGCGAGTGGAGGCGGCGCACATCCGTGGAGCTGAACGTGGCCGCTTTTATGGTGCTGCATGATTCCGGGCTGGAGGATTTGTGCAGGAAAAAGCCAGGCAGCATCAACGGCCTGCTCACGGTTACGGGGATCGGCGAAAGAAAGGCCCGGCTGTATGGGCCGGCGATCCTGAACGCGCTTCAGGCATTCCGGAACGGCGCGCGCGCGGAGAAACGCGAGCAGTCGAGTGAGGCTCCCGCTGACGCCACCATTCGTCTGCTGCAGGAAGGCCGCTCCTTCGAAGAGATCGCCAAACTACGTGACCGGCGTTTGAACAACATCACCGACACCGTAGCGGACCTGGTGGAACGAAGGCGGATCGACTTTGACGACCGATGGATCCCGGCGGCCAAACAATCCTTAATTACGGAGGTGATCGAGCGGTTGGGCACAGATCGGATTAAAACCCTGAAGGACGCTCTGCCGGAAGATGTGACGTACGGCGAGATCCGGCTGATGGTATCAAGATTGAAACGGGCAGAGGTGCGATAAGTATTGAGTACAGGGAGCGTCGACTACGGATCATTTATAAACAAAGCCAAGTTTCGTGAACTTGCTTGACAGCATCGCAGGCCGCATAGTCCGGACAACTGGCAATTCCGGTGATGACGGGGGTCGATGCGTGCCGAATGGCATATACGGAAAAAGCTGATGCTGCGAAGCCGGATCAGCCACGGAAAACACGGAAGGGGGTATAGCTGGTTTTCGTGTACGCCAATGGTTGGATATTCGTAGGAAAAGGGTGGGAGAGAAGGTGGGTGCCCTCGCGGGTCCCCATTCAACTAAGCCAGATCCGATTTTCTTTGACCAAGGTGATCCCGGCAACGAGTTTTTGACCGAGATTGATGGCTATGATTGACATTGCAGGGTAACCTTTGGAGTATCCTACTTAACTAAGCTACCCCTTGAAAATCCCCACATGGGAGGACGAACACATGGAAGAAGGTGAGCGGGGCTGGTCTTCGAAACCGGACAAGTACGTGTGTTCAAGGTGCGTCCAAGATGAAGCGCTGATTAGACTCATCCAAGAGCGCGGGACAGTAGAGAAGTGTGACTATTGCGTTCTGACGCCGGATGTTGTTGAGGTACGATCTCTCGCGTTCGACCACTTAATGGAGCGCATAGCAGAGTCGCTATCCTCCGAGTTCATCGACGCCAAGAGCGAGCACGTACCATTCAAACGGGCGGGACGTGGTTATCAGTCAGCCGACAGATATACAACCTACGAGTTAATAGCTAACGTTATCCGGCTTGAGGCACGCCCTGAAGTGAGAAAAGACGTGATTGAAGCGCTCCCTAATTTGACGTGGTGTCGCAAATCCCCCTGGTCTTTGGATTTCGGGCAGGCGTTGCGATCTGGTTGGCGCTACTTTGTTGAAGAAGTGAAGTACCGGACGCGATATCTCTTCGCGGAACCTAGCCCGAGTACTTCCGATAAACTTGCAAAACCGGAAACAATCATTCAGTTAGGGCGGATTAGGACACACGACAACGAAAACCCTTTCGCTTATTTATACAATGCTTACCTAACTCCCACGCGAGACGCCGCCTTCGGGATCAACTACGACAGGGGGTCGGGGGTTCCCGGTGCACAAATTCTGGAGGCAATCCGTAGAATAATAGGGAGGCTCGACCTCTTAGAGAAGTTGGATTCTAACACGATTGTTTATCGAGCTAGAGTCCACTCCGCTCATGAACTGCCGTCAACCGCCGCCGACTTAGGTCCACCTACGAGCAACAAGGCGAAGCAGGCGAATCGGATGAGTCCGGCAGGTATTGTGATGTTCTATGGGGCTTTTGACCGCGAGACCGCCGTTGCAGAAACATTCCAGCCGGAGCGAGCGGGGGCGTATAGTGGTCCCAGGAATTCAGACCAGGCAATAAGCTAATATTTCGACGGGGTCGTTAACGGGAGAGGTTGATGACAACGACGAGGAAACAGCACAGTCCGAAGTTCAAAGCGCAGGTCGCGACGGAAGCGATCCGGGGT
>JBBSFW010000404.1:0-2369 GCA_038254805.1 Terriglobales bacterium | reverse complement strand
GCGCAGTGGAAGCCTTTCGGGAAATCGCTCGCGCCTGATCGCTCGACCGTACCAGTGAGACTGAGAGTCCGGACTAGAAAGGCTGCCTCTGGCCTAGCCGAACATCCGCACCCAACATCGCCCGGGTAGATAGAGCCTTCGGCCCACAGTATTGGCCATTTCCGCGCATTTGCGCCGTCGGTCAGTCAAACCGAAGGACGTGCGTCAGCCCGGCGTATGCTTGTAAATGTCTGGATTAAAGCATGTTACGCCAGCTAAACGAGCATGCGTTTCCAACTCAAGAGGTCCGTGCTGCCCCTCTTAATCGCTATTACGCAGGACCAAATCTGGCACGTTCACCCCTTTTTATAACCCGACAAAACTCGCGCTTTGCGAACCGCTACTTCTCCGACGTGTGGTCCGCTTAGACCACCAGCGAATCGTAGATGTAAAGATCGGTCACATTGAGCATTTGAGCGGGAGTTGTCGAGCCACTCAACAGTGATGATAACGTGTCGTGCAGCCGATGCCCTTTCAATGAGACGGGCGCCGTGTCATCGGGCAGATAGACCCTCCCTGGACCGCTCGGCTTCTGCATCCACGCCTCCCATATGCGATCGACGTTGCAGTGATTCATGAAGAAAATCGGATCATTGGGGGAAGTGGAAGGCAGCATGTCGCCGCCGACCCACACGTGGACGCGATTGTGCAATCCAAGGTTCGGATTCCAGCCCTCGAGGTAGTTCCGAAAACCACTCGAAGTAGAATTCCAGGCTGCCTGATCATAGATCGTATTGGCGAGGGCTCCGGCGGTGTTTGTCCGCTTGGGCAGCGTCGTGGCTCCATTGACTCCGAACGCCCGCCGCAATCCGTGATTCGTTTGGACCAGACTCCCGCTGGAATTGGACTCGACCTTCACGAGAAACTGGGCTGGCGCGAACGGCCCGGTCGAGACTGGATTGCCCTGCCCGCCAAAGGCGCCGACCTGCCAGATAGGCGCCGTCTTTTGCGCGGCGGCGCTCAATTGTCCATCCGCTGCCCAATCCCAATAAGGCAGTCCGAAACTGTTGTCCTTGAGAACCCGCTGCAGATTGAGTTCAAGTTGCCGAAGCATGAAGCGATGCCAAGGAAGAAAGACCGGCCCGCGATGCGCCGCGTTGCGGTCGTTTTGGGTGGGTGGCGTAAACGTGCTCATCGCTACGTGATGCCAAACAATGAAGAGGTCGTACGTGCTGACTTTCGTGCTTGGCCCGGGGATGCCCAGGGAAGCGGTGGTCGGCCCGGGAAGCTCAGCTTTGAGCAACTTGACGCCATTGGTGTACTCCGTGCGGGCTGCCGCATTGGTTACGACGTTTGGGCGAGTGACGGCGGCCATGGTTACTCCTTCCCCTTTCTTGCCGGTTTAGCGGCTTTCTTGGCGGCCGGTTTCGTTTTCATGGCCATTCCAGACATTCCGTGAGAAGCATGATCCATGCCCGGCTTCGGATCCGGCTTTGCGCCGGGGCTGAAATCATCAGGGAACACGTCGATGATTTTTCTCACCATATCGAGTGCCGACGCAAAACTCAGGTTCGGAACCGGATGATAGTGGACCGAACCTGAGTCGGTCACTCCCATATGGCCCATCAACGGCTTTCCATCGACTTCGACTTGGTATTTGGTGCGAACCACGATGTGATGGCCCTTGTAATCGGCTTCGCGCGTCACCACGGATTCTCCGTGATGCATCTGTTGCGCTTTTCGGGCGCGCGCCGCATTCGATTTGACGTATGCGGCGATCGATCTCGGAGTGGGGTTTTCTTCGGTTGGATTTGTCGCCATGAAGGTCTCCTGGCGTTTTATTGTACAGGAGCCGGCCTTACTCCTCCTGACGCCGCAGTGTTTACGAATAGCTCCCGGATCGTCGGCCATCCGCCGGGATAAACCGGCATGTTGTAGGGGATGAAAGAGCCCTACAGGAAAGGAGAAAGCGAATCCATCCTGGCCTTGAGTCTTGCGGGGCACATCGCGAGGTGTGTCTTGAAGCGTAGATAGAGGTACCAGTGGGCGGGGCTATTGAGCTTCGAAAAGCCGATGTGTCAGGATGCCGACTCCTTTCCGAGTGGAGGAAGGCAACACGACAGCCGCGTTAACGCGAGTGGTTCGGACCAGCCGAGTTTTGTCGGGATATAAAAAGGGCGGGACCCGTTCGCCTGGGTCCCTGTCTGGGGCAGGTTTAGCCCGATATTGCCGTCGGGGGGTGTGTCCATCGGCCTTCTACTGTGCAACTAAGCACGACGTTACAAAATGCGTCGGATTCGCTAAATGCGAACGTCGGTTAAACGTCCAAAACCTTTGAAATGTGGGTCTTCGACGGAATCTGCGGGTAAGTTCGTGCCTGTTGGGCTCTG
>JBBSFW010000403.1:0-2452 GCA_038254805.1 Terriglobales bacterium | reverse complement strand
GTTGAACAGAATGCATTTTACGCGGTTCCAAATCGCGTCGTTCGGGTCCGTGATAACCGGCTTGTGATTGCAGTCAAGGAAAAGTTTGTAAGTCGGCCGGAAGGTGATCATATTTTCGCGCAGCCGCCGCGCCTTAATCTGCCCAAGACCGGTCAGGTACTTCACCCGACTTAACGATAGCCGCTGCCCTTGTTCCACCTCACTGGACGAAACGAACCGGCAGCCTTGGAGATCCGCAACGTCCGTGTTGACCGCATTGTTCGAGAGCGCCTCTTTTGGGCGAATCATCAAGCTATCGACCTGAACCTGTCCAGCGTATTCCTTGTCCCCCAGCGTGTCACGGATCACCTCAAGCAGTGTCGTTTTGCCGTTGTTACCCTCACCGTACAAGATAAACAGAACTTTCTCGGGTTTCCCAGTGGCGGCGCATCCGAAGGCCTTCTGCAGATACGAAAGCATCTGGTCGGCATTGATGTTGTCGCACTCTGAGGCATCCGGGTGGCCGCCCATGATCCGAAACAAGAACGCCTTGAATTGCGGGCACTTGGCATGCTGGTCATAGCGGAGCGGGATCATCTTGCTCAAGAGATCCTCCGGTCTGTGCGGTCGCAACCTGCCGCTCCGCAGATCCACCGTCCCGTTTTCCGTGTTGAGCGCCCACGGGTCGCGATCAAAGTCGTTCGTACTGGCTTGCCGCACTTTTTTCTTGGCGAGATGCATCATGTTCGCCAGCGCGGCACGCGACAGAGAGCTATTCACGAATTTCGAGAACGCCTTGCGTTTTTCCCCATCCGTGATGTGCTTCGTTTCGGCAAATGCTTCAAGCATCGTTTTTTCGGCCCGTTTCTCGGCTTCTACGAATTCATCAAACCGCCACTGCTGCCCAGTCCAAACGTAGTAACTGTTCCGCTCAGTACAGTAGATCAGCTCATGTCCGTACAACTCCGCTAAGCGGTCCGCGTTTCCGGTGTCGTTCCAGTGGTAGTCGCGGTGTTGCGTCCGATCAATTCCCAACCATCGAAGCGCGGTATCGACGACCTTCTTGTCAAATAGTCCGATCAGCGTCGGCACGCCGGTGATTTCGTCACCGCTTGCGTGTTTGTTGAACGTGGAGTGAACTTCGGCGTCGGCGGCGCTCAATTCGGGATTAGCTGGCCACAGACACCGGTAGATCAGGCGGTGGAACGTTTTCGCATCTTCGAGTCTCCAGTCAGCGCGAGCGAGCGCGCCAGCCAGAGCTAGGAATGCATGATGCCGTGATCCTTTGGTCGGCCAATGGCGCGCAAGGAGTGCGGTGGCCAGCCACCCTGCGCACTGCCGATAAAAGTACATCCGCGTCAACATTGGCAGGCGTGCCGTCGAAGCCCTGCTCGAACCGCACCGGCTCGCCAGTCTCGTGAACGCTTGGCGGGACTACTGTCTGCAATCCGACTGAGCCATCCGATGACAACCCTCGCAGTTCGATCAGCATACTGTGGTCCAGCGGATCGATAAATTGCGTGCTGTGAACAGGCGGGTCTGACCGATAGAAGAAGTGCGAGAACGGTTTAGACCCGAATATCATTCCGGTTTCAGGGAGCAACTCGCGGGCGGCCGCACTTGCTTCCGGGCAATCGCAATCCACGTCAGTGCTTCCCAGCCTGTCGCCCAGAAGCAGCCCTACATTCTGTAGCCCGCCGCAGAAGTATTGGGGCGCCATATCGATAGTTATCTCCAGCCGTTGCCACTCATTGAGAACTGGTCCCTTCGACCGGTGTGGAACGGGTACTGGAGAAAAGCCTTTCCTGATCCATGCGAGCGCAGCATCGAGGGGAGTCATGACGATTCGCAACCAAGAAAAGAGCGCTCCCCCGGATAGGGCGCGCTCCTTCGTACATGGTTGGCTCTCTGTTGGTTACGTGGGCGGTTCAGTTACCGCGCCCATCGCGGGATATCGGCGAAGATTGGCATGCAGGGATTTTGCTGCAACGTGAAAGGAGGCGCTGGCTCAGATGAGTTCGAAACGTGTCCAAGGTGGGTGCCCGGCGCGGACAACTGCCGGCGGTCCACACCGATAACTTTGAAAGCACTAGGCGTTCGTGGGTTCGATCACAATGCCAGTTGGACCGTGTAAGTTCGAAACGCGTCCAGACTGGGGAGCCAATCCAGATATCTCTGCGAGAGAGCGCTTCTGGTTGCTAATCGATTGGACCTTAGAACTTACATCACATTTCGAGTGTCGCCCTGGTTAACAGGAAATTTCACAGCTCCCAGCGTGGCAGCTGTCGCATCCTGCGACTCGTGACCGCCCTCCAGCCCGACATGGCTGGTGGTGCGCTCGAACCGCGATCCCTGGCCACAGCGATGAGGAGCACTCTGCGAGGCCTGCCTGCTCAGGCGGCAGTGCCGATTATTTTGGTTGTCGATAGAAATGTCGGAGTGCTCATCCTGCTTCCCCCAAGTTGTACGCAGG
>JBBSFW010000402.1:0-2540 GCA_038254805.1 Terriglobales bacterium | reverse complement strand
TGACGAGCGTGAGATCGCCGAATTGCCCCGCCTTGTACGCGAACCCCTCCGGCTTCTCGAAATGGAACGCCATCGTCCCGGAGGCGATTTCCTGGCGGCTCTTGAGTTTGATGTTGCAAATAGCCATTGTGCTTCTCTTTTCTTTCACTCGCGATGAGCGGCATTCAAATATCCGCCACGAGATCGAAGTATTCCTCATCTTCATGCGTACCGCCGTAGCCCTCGCCGATTTCCTTCTCGCTGGCGATGAACTCGATCTCCTTGATCCATTTGACCATCTTGTAGCCAAGCTGGTTTTCGACGCGCAGCCTGAGCGGGGCGCCGTGAACAGTTCCCAGCGGCTCGTAGTTCATTTCGTAGGCCAGCAGGCTCTGCGGATGCCGCAGGTTCTCGATCGTATGGGTGTCGTAATACGAGCTGCCGGAGACGCTCTCGCCGAACGAGTAGAACGCGCCGACCTTCGCGTCTGGCTGAGGTTGGACAAGGTCCATGAGCACGGTCATCGGTAGGCCGCCCCATTCGGCGATGCCCGACCAGCCTTGGATGCAGTCGTGCATGGTGGTTTGCCGCTGCATTTCCATGGCCTTGATGTCGTCCAGCGACAGCTCGACGGGGTTGTCCACCAGCCCATGGATTCGCAGGCGGTAATTGCGGAAATTGTCCGCCGCAAGATGCGCCCACTCGTCCGAAGTGGGCAGTTTGCCGTTCGGCCAGAGGCGCGGGGAGATGTCGGCGCGCTGGTACTCCGCCCTCGGCGCAAAATTGTTCAGCGCGCGCACGAAAATGGCGTTCACAGTCACCTTGGCGAGCCGTTGCATGGCGCGGGGGCGGTTCCAGGCAATCCAGTGGGCTGCGAAGCAGGCGGCGATCACGGCGGCGATGCCGATGAGACCGAGTATCAGCCCGATGGGGTGGGTGTCGTCGCGGCCCATCACAATATGGTTCATGTTGCGGACTCCCCCGGTCAGGAAGACCAGCGAAACATGGATTATGATGAAGGTGACATAGCCGACCAGCAGCAGGAAGTGCAACGAGCGCGCTCTCTGCCGCCCGCCGAAGATTTTGGGATACCACGCAAAGCGATTCGCGAGCGCGGGCGACATGGCGAGGCCTGTCAAGATCGACAACGGGGCCATCACGAACGACACCGCGAAATAGGCGATCTGCTGCATGGCGTTATAGTGGAAAAAGCCGTCCGGCTCCGGTGGCAGGTGGAAAGTGGCGTAGTAGACGAAGTTTGCCCAAGCCTGCGGAATGATGTCCCAGGACATCGGCACAAGCCGCGCCCAGTGGCCGCTCACAAAGAGCATGACGATATAGGCCGCCCCGATGATGATCCAGAGTAAATCCGAGACGAAATGCCAGCTCCGCGCCAGCCCTGCGGTGTGCCGATAGCCCGGCAGTCCGATCCAGGGCGAGAGGTATCGCGAATCGTCGATGGCGGTCCACAGTTGGTCTTGGGTGACTTTGACTGGCGCGAAGAATGCCGCGATCCAAGAGATAATCGTTCCGAAGCGAGCGCCCGGCGCGGCTTTGATCGGCGCGAAGCGTGCGGCGAACCAGGCGCGAGTCGACCGAAACGGTGAGTCAGCGGAAACCTTGATCGGCGTGAAGCGCAGCCATTCGGTGCCGGGGACGCAATTGACGTTGCTGTAAAGCCGCGGATGGTCCCAAAGTATGGAAAGGCCGCTGCGGATAATCAGCATCATCAGCAGAAAGTTGGCGAAGTGCGCGAGGCGCAGCCAGACAGGAAAACCAGTATTAACCGCTGTGTGGTGCAGCTCGGCCGGAGTGAAGACATGGATGTAGGGCAAACCGAACAGCAGGTATTGGCCCCAGGCGATGGTGAGCGGGATCAGGATCAGAAGGACAAGCACGGCCAGCACACGCGGCCGAAGCCAGACCGTCTGGCGGCGATCCTGCGGGTAGCGAACAGCGTCCCCTTTGGGTCCTTTTTTCTTTGGACTAGCGGCGGCAATCGCCGCAGGAGGGGTTACATACGGCGGTGTCACTTTGGAGGCCATAATGAGCCTCACTTTCTGGTCTGAGACTCATATGTCTGATTTGTCACCATCACCACCATTACCCTTGTTTGCACAACGATCAATCAAAGATCAGCGGTACTGCTGCAACACAAGTCACTCGATTGCGAAATGGGGCAACGATGCTCATTCAGATGTTTTCCGGGAAATGGTCAGAGGCGAAAGATAAGGTAATAATATACTTGACGCATTGACTTATTCTGCACTGGCAGGTATAATCAATGTATGACAGACGAACTTACAGTTCCGCGCTCTTTACAAGAAGCGATTCAACTCTTTGCCAGCCCGCAGGTTTGCCATGATTTCATGGTTTCCCGCCGCTGGCCGAACGGCGTTGTCTGCCCGCGTTGCGGCTCCAAAGAAGTCGGCAATTTGGTAAAGACGCGCCTTGTTTGGAATTGCAAAGGCTGTAAGAAACAGTTCAGCGTTAAAGTCGGAACTGTGTTAGAAGATAGCCCGCTGAAACTCTCCACTTGGCTGCCTGCTTTTTGGCTGATT
>JBBSFW010000401.1:0-2575 GCA_038254805.1 Terriglobales bacterium | reverse complement strand
TGTCTGGCTTAAGACTTTCCACAAGTACCCCTTGGATTGCTTCGCCGCTGGAATCCCGCACGGACCAGCGATCATCACGCCGGGCGTCGGCCAACAGTGATCGAGCGCAGAAAGCGAAGCGAACCTCACAAGTAAAGTTTTCTCACCGCCAGTCATTGAGTGTAAGGAATTCTGGAATCCTTACACTTAAAGAATGTGGAACAAGCGGCGCGAACGAGGATGAGTAGAAGGCTTGGGATATTGGGCTGCCTGGCCGTCGTCATTTCGGTCAATGGGCAGGACCTCGACCATGCAAAATGGACGGCCATCCTTCAGAATTATGTAACGGCAGAGTTCCGCGTGAATTATGCACAACTGAAATCGGATGGAACCGGCGCCCTCGATAGCTACCTCGACGGGATCGCGAAGCCGTGGACGGAAAGAATGGACGCGGACGCCACCAAAGCCGCGTTGATCAACGCCTACAACGCGCTGACCGTACGTTGGGTCGTCTCGAATTTCCCTGTTGCGAGCATCTGGAGAACTCAGGGTCCGTTCCGCGTCGCGCGTCACAAGGTGAACGGAAAGATCGAGTCGCTCGACAGTATCGAAACCCATCCTCGGAATATGGGCGACCCTCGCATTCATGGCGCATTGGTGTGTGCGGCGCGTAGTTGCCCGCCTCTCCGGCGGGAGGCCTACGCAAAGCCGTTGCTGAACGATCAATTGGATGACAACTCCCGGGCATGGCTCGCCGAGCCGTCTCGGAATCAGTTAATGCCGGGCAAGCAATTGGCAAAGGTGAGCAAGATATTCCAATGGTACGCGGGGGATTTCCAGAAGATCGGCGGCGTGGCAGCGGTTCTCGAAAGATTTGCGCCGCCAAACTCCTTCGCGATCTCGAACAAACTGGAATACCAGAAATACAACTGGGGCCTTAACGACAGCGGTTCGGTGGGGGCCGCGTATTCCGGATTCGACTTCTATATTGACTATGTCCGGAATGGATACCTGGTCTCCGATATCAAGGGTTGGTTTCTTGGACTTGGGGAGCGTTACGGCGTGAACCCCCTGATCTTCGGCAGCATTTATCTGGGTGCGATTCCATTCTTCTCGTTGTCGATCGCGTGGCTGGTCCGCAATATGCGGCGCGGACGGTCGGCTGTCGCGCCTCTGCTTTCCACGGCATTCTTTTTTGTCTCCGCGTACTTGTACCTACTCGTCGCAGGCCAGAACATTCCCGTTTGGGTCTACATCGTAATCGCCGGAATGCTCGCGTTCGGCGTCTGGTCGACGGTCCGCAAGGTGCGCAGCCAAGTGGGCCGGGGCCGCATGACCACGGATTACGACATGGTCGTGATTGGCGGCGGAGCGGCGGGCCTGACCGCCGCCGGCATGTCGGCTGTCTTGGGAGCCAGGACTGCTCTCATTTCCGACAACAAATTAGGGGGCGATTGCACTTGGCATGGCTGCGTTCCGAGCAAGACCCTGCTAAAGGCGGCCAAGGTTGCGCACGCGATGCGCTCCGCCGCAAAGTACGGTCTGGAGCCGTCAAATGTATCACATGAATGGCCGCGGATCATCGAGCGGGTCCACGCGATTCGCGAGCACGTGTACGAAGATGCGGACGCGCCCCCGAACATGGAAAAGCTGGGCGTCGAAGTGATCGCGGCGCAGGCTCGCTTCGTGGATCGCAATTCAGTCGAGATAACCTCTTCGGAGACCGTGGGCAGGCGGGTCGTGACATCGCGCTATTTCATCATTGCGACTGGGAGCAGACCCGACATCCCGAAAATTGAAGGTATGGATCGTGTACCGGTCCTGACGAACGAGACCCTGTTCGAACTCAAGGAAAGGCCGGAGCGTTTGCTGGTATTGGGAGCGGGACCGGTCGGGGTCGAGATGGCCCAGGCTTTTCAACGGCTTGGTTCCAGCGTGACGGTTGTTGGCCGCTCCGGCAGTATCCTCGAACACGACGACGCGGAACTCGCAGCGATACTGCGGCAGTGTCTGGAAAGCGAGGGCGTGCGGCTGAGGCTTGGCGAGCAGATCGAACGATTCGAACCGGGCCTGGCGCATCTTAAGAGTGGCGAAACCGTTCCTCTGGACGCGGTGCTGGTGGCTACGGGAAGACGGCCGAATATGGAAAATCTCCAACTGCAAGCGACTGGCGTCAGCACGACGCAAAAGGGCATCGCGGTTGACCGCCATTGCCGGACCAACGTAAAGAACATCTTTGCCTGCGGCGACATCACCGGGAACTTTCTATTCACTCACATGGCCGAGCACACCGCCAAGGTCGCGGTGATGAACGCGATTCTGCATGTCCCGACGTCGAGAAAAGATGACCACGTTTCCTGGTGCACCTTCACCGATCCTGAATTGGCTCATGCGGGGCTGGGCGAGGAGGAACTTCGAAAACGAGGCAAGAAGTTTCAGGTTTACCGGTTTCCGTTTTCCAGGCTCGATCGGGCAATCACCGAGTCGGAATCTACGGGTCTGGTGAAGGTATTCGCAAAATCCAGGGGTAAAGTTCTGGGTGCTTCGATCCTCGGCTCGCACGCCGGCGAGATGATCGCAGAGTACGCACTGGCAG
>JBBSFW010000400.1:0-2578 GCA_038254805.1 Terriglobales bacterium | reverse complement strand
TCGCCGGCCTCAATTTCTGTGACGTTGAACTTCCGCTTGCTAATTTCCCGGCGCCGAGTGATGAATGGCATCACTGTGATGGACATCTATCCAAGGAGAAGAAAACAAAATGATCACATTCACTGAGGGACCGCAAGGCTGGCGACTGACGACAGATGAGCAGGATGCTGTGGCGAAGGTCGAGAACGGGTACATGCGCATGGATGCAGACGGCGAGTTGTTAGTAGTCGACGACACGAACTATTTTCGGCACCTGGACGAGCAGCGACGACAAGAGAAACTTGCGATGAATGGGGAGATGGGTGAGGCGGAACACTTCCACAGCGAGAAGGAACTGGCACGAATCGCTTTCGAATGGCCGATGTCGCGGCTGGTCGAAGTATGGAACAGCCTGGCTGGTGTTACTCCGGTCAAGAGATTCGCAGACCGCAACAAGGCGGTGGCCCGAATCTGGAAGGCCAGTCAAAAACTGGCGTCAACGACACCTGGGCTGATACCTGATACTCCGCCGGTGAAAAACCGTTCAAAAAAGACGGCTGTGTCCGCGCCGGTTCGGAGGCTGCGCGCGGGTAGTAAGAAGGTTCAGGTCCTGAATCTACTCAGTCAGCCAGAGGGTGTTACTTTGCAAGAACTCATGAAAGCGACTGGCTGGCAGGCTCACAGCGTCCGCGGCTTCTTGAGCGGAAACCTCTCGAAGAAGATGGGACTCCACATTCACTCCGAGCGACGTCCCGACGGAGAACGGTACTATAGGATCCAAAGCAAATAAATTTCCTCTCATCGAAAACGCCGCCGGTTTCGGGCCCGGCGGCGTTCTTGTTTCGCGGCTCTTCCCAGGGGAGGGACCGATTCAAGGAATCTCAGGCACTTTGGGTTTTGATGAGTAACCGGAACATCTCCATCTGCTGTTCCCAATCGATTACGTGAGCAATTTTCCGGAGGGCTCTTTCGTAGAACCGATCCGGGCCCGACAGAGTCTTGGGCAGAAACAATAGCTCTTCCTGAATGGCCGGTGCCAGTTCTTTGAGGAGCATAATCTGCGAGATCCGAGCCCCGCTGATATGGCCGAGTAGTGCGGCATCCCTATAGTTGTTAGCCACCCCTTCTCCGATCAATCGTTCTATTTTGATCGCCAGCGCCAGGACCCGGCTGATCCTCGGAATGCGACCGGATGTGCTTTCCCCTGCGTTGCGACGTACGCCGCCTCGGTGCGGCACCGCTAAGGTGAATTCGAAACCGGTGCCGTCACGCATCGTCGTCAACACTCGCCTCGTGTGGCTGTCGTACACAATCCGGTCGAGCGACTGTTGAATCACCGGGGCACTGAGTTGATTGCCCAGTATCGGTTGCAGTTGGCGCGTAAGCGCTGTCTCGAGATCCACTGCGGAAACCGGCCGTGCCCCGCACGTTTTGGCACCCTGGCGCCGGGAACCGCCGCAGATGTAATACCTGTGCGGTTGCCCACCTTTGCTCGTGTAGGTGGAAATCATTGGAACGCTACAGGAACCGCAATACAGCAGCTTGGCCAAAAGCGCGTTCTGCTTGTAGTGTCTTTTTCCTCGTACATGAACATTGTGGAGCTTAAGCTTCTCGTTGACCATGTCCCACAATTGTTGGTCGACAATCGCCTCATGCTCGCCAGCATAGATCGTTCCCTTGTGGGACACAGATCCCGCATAAAGTACATTAGACAGCAGTAAACGCATGCTCGATTTGCCGAGCGGCTTGCCCGCATGCAGGTTTCCGCCTTTGCTGGTAAAGACCTTCGTAGTAACGCCTTCGGCCTGTACCAGCCGCACGGCTGCCATGAAGGTATCCACTTCGCAATAGATGCGATAGATTCGGCGAACCTGCTCGGCTTCTCGCTGGTTCACGATCAATCGCCCGCCGAGAGGATCGACATCGTATCCAAGTACCGGAGTTCCGCCAATCCATTTGCCTTTGCGCCTGGAAGCGGAAAGCTTATCGCGGGTGCGCTCGCTGATGATCTCCCGTTCAAACTGGGCAAAGGACAACAGCACGTTGAGTGTTAGCCTTCCCAGTGAGGAGGTGGTGTTGAAGTCTTGCGTAACGGAAACGAAGCTAACCCCGCATCTCTCAAACAACTCCATCAGCCGGGCGAAATCCAGCAAGGATCGGCTGAGCCGGTCGACTTTATAGACCAGCACGCAATCGATACGCCGGGCCTCCACGTCCGCGAGCAGCGTTTTCAGCGCTGGCCGATCAATGCTCGCGCCGCTGAACCCACCGTCATCATAGTGGTCAGGGAGGGCGGTCCAGCCCGCCTGGCGATGGCTCAGGATGTAGGCTTCCGCCGACTCCCGCTGCGCGTGCAAGGTGTTGAATTCCTGCTCCAGACCCTCTTCGGTAGACTTGCGAGTGTAGATGGCGCAACGCACCGGAGTTGGTTGTTCAGTCATTCTCCGGCTCCTTCTTCAGCCGGAAGAAGGCGAATCCATTCGTGTCCTTTCGGCAAGGCTGCGTAAGGCGGCCTGGCTCAGGAGGTTTTTCGCGCCAGTAGGCGGCGAACGGAGGTCCGGCTGATGTTGAGGTGCCGGGCGATTTCGGATTTGCTGGT
>JBBSFW010000399.1:0-2630 GCA_038254805.1 Terriglobales bacterium | reverse complement strand
TGGCTACGCGAGGGATTAGAAGTGTGGTCCGCGCGGCCCGGCCTGAGCGTGTCGTTATTTTGTATGCACGGCAAGACCCGCATTCCCCGGGCTGATGCCGGAGAAGACGGCCGTTGCCCGGAAAGCCCCGACGGTTACCGTGGGAGTTTGAACGTGGCGCCGGGTTATTTTAAAACTCAGTAGCTCAGACCGTGGCCCAGAGGGAACATGGTCACATAGCCTTTGTCTCCGATGTGAAGCGATGTTGAGGTGGATTTCGGCCAGGTAAACGAGAGCTTTCCGGCCCGCTTCGCGCTTCCAAATAAGACGTCGGTGAGGCCCACGCCTTCACTGCCAGGCAGCCATGCTGCTACCCAAGCGCCAGCCTGGCCGATCACGTCGTCGATAAAAAGGGGGCGGCCCGAGATCAGGACTACAACCACGGGAATGCCGGCAGCTTTCATCCTGGCGAGGGCAGCCTTGTCTTCCTCGTCAAGGAACAGCTGCTGGATGGTGCGATCTCCGAACATCTCTGCGTACGGTTTTTCCCCGATGACCAGAATGCCGGCGTCTGCACCCTCAGAGCCGCTTCCATCGCGCGTGTATTCGATGATTGTATCGGGCGAAACTGCAGTTTTCAGAGCTTGGCGAATGGTTGTGCCGCCAGGGACCGTATTGTCGCTGCGGCCCTGCCATGTGACAGTCCAACCGCCGCACTGATTCCCGATATCGTCGGCACTCTTTCCGGACAGGTGGATCCGTTTGGCGGTCTTCGAAAGTGGAAGGAGGTGATTGTCGTTCTTGAGGACGACGAGAGATTCCCGCACAGCCTGGCGAGCGACAGCGCGGTGCTCGGGAGATCCGAAATCCTTCCAAAGGGACCGGTCGGCGGCAGGCTTGAAGTTCGGATCCAGCATACCCATCGCAATCTTCACACGGAGAATGCGCAGAACGGCGTCATCAATGCGGGACATCGGTATCTTGTTCTGCTCGACCAGCTCTTTGAGAGTGTTGAAGAAGGCGGCGTATTTCTGAGGCTCCATGAACATGTCCATGCCGGCCATAACGGAAGTCATGACCTGGGTGTTGAAATCACCGGGAATTTCGTCGATGGCGTTGTAATCCGAAATCAGGAATCCCTGAAAGCCAAGTTGATCTTTCAGGATGTCGGTGAGCAGATGACGGCTGGCGGAACAACGCACTCCGTTCCAACTGCTGTAGCTGGGCATGATGGAGCCAACCCCGGCCCGGATCGACGCGGTGTAGGCGGGCAAGAAGAGCGCGCTAAAAGTGGCTTCATCGGCGATTACGTCGCCATGGTCCAGCAGTTTCTTGAGACCGGTGCCATATGCGGTACCGCCATCGCCGGCGAAATGCTTGGCGCACGCGAGCACACTCTCGGGGTCAGCGAGTGTCGCGCCCTGCAAACCACGAGTAGCGGCTTCGCCGAGAGGCGTCACTATGTCGGCAGTCTCTCCAAAACCCTCATAGGTGCGGCCCCAACGAATATCCCTCGGGACGGTTACGCAGGGGGCGAAAGCCCACTGAATTCCCGTTGCGCGCGTTTCGTGAGCAACGATTTTCGCGATTCGTTCAACCAACGCCGCGTTGCGAGTGCAGCCGAGGCCGATGTTATGAGGGAAGATGGTGGCGCCCTCGACGTTGTTATTACCGTGAACGGAGTCGATGCCGTAGAGCAGCGGGATCCGCAGACGGGACTTCATGGCAACAGCCTGAAAGCTGTCGTAAAGGTCGGTCCAGGCTTTCAGGCTGTTTCCAGCTTTCGGATCGGAATCGCCGCCGCTCAGGAGCGAGCCGAGATGGTACTTCTCGATGTCCTCCCTGCTCTTCAAGAACTGCTGGTCAGCCTGGATCATCTGGCCGATCTTTTCGTCCAGAGACATTTTCCTGATGATTTGAAGAGCCTGCTGGTCATACTTCGAAAAATGCTGACGAGCGGCGTCTTGGGCGTGAGCGGTAGTAGGGAGGAGCATGGAGAGATTGCACAGGGCACAGGCCCGGACCAGCTTCAGTAAAAGTGGAGGCATGCCTAAGAGCAGTTTATTATGATTCAGGTTTGCGAGCGCAGTGGTCGGGCCTTAGACACCGCGGTGGATGCAGACCACTTCTGACGCCGGCCGTGCGATCAGTTCGAGAATGCATCACGGGTTGCGAGCGCAATCCGCCCGGCGCAACCCGGTGATAGGCGCGCTACAGCGACAATGGCAGCAAGACGCGGCGGTGCTGCAGGGCTTTGTTACTTCCTGCGAGCTGGTGAAAGTCGATCCGTTTGGAATAATCTAGGTGACGACTCCATACCATGAACGGTATGGGGGGATTACGACGTGACAGGCTGTCGGTTAATCCTCGGATTATGGAGTCTCGCGAATATATTGCCAGCCGCAGCCTTTACAGGACTCGCAAGCAGCATCATTCATACGGCCTGAACCGGAACAAAACGGGCACTCCTTCCAGTCGGTCGTGTTGAGTGCACTGCCAAATATCCCACTGCATTGCTTTCGTTTCCCCGTCTGGGTTTGGCCGGAGCATCGCAGATTGATGGCTTGCACCGAATAGGAATACCTGCCACATTCAGTGCATACGGCAACTGGTCGAGGTCTCATGTACTTGCTGTCCACTACGCTTTTTCG
>JBBSFW010000398.1:0-2749 GCA_038254805.1 Terriglobales bacterium | reverse complement strand
GTCGGCTCGTCCGCGAGCAGAATTGAAGGATGGTTAACCAGGGCCCGAGCGATGGCGACCCGTTGCCGCTGTCCTCCTGACAGTTCGTTGGGACGGTGTGTTACCCGGTCCGTTAAATCAACGGCCGCCAGTGCCTGTTTGGCCATCTCGTGCCGCTGAGCCGATCCGATGCCACCATAGATCAGCGGCAGCTCCACGTTGTGCAGCGCTGTCGCCCGTGCCAGCAGATTAAAAGTCTGAAAGACGAAGCCAACTTCCTGATTGCGAATACGTGCCAGTTCATCGTCGTCCATCTCCGAGACGTTCTTGCCGTTGAGCCAGTATTCGCCACTGCTCGGCGTATCGAGGCAGCCTATCAGATTCATCAACGTCGACTTGCCCGAGCCGGAAGGGCCGATGATCGCGATGTACTCACCCTTGGGAATATCAAAGGAGACACCGTGGAGTGCGTGCACTTGTTCCGAACCCATCTGGTAGGTCTTCCAGATTTCGCGCATCGAGATAAGCGAGTTGGCATCGTGCGGCTGAGCCGGTTTGGGCTCGGCCGGCACCACGTCCGGCTCAGGTGGTGATACGAGTGTGACGTCGCTCATTAGCTGCCCTCGTTTGCGTTCGCGTTAGCGCCTGCCTTGCGTTCTGTCTTTTTCACAGCCATGCCGTCTTTGAGCGTCTTCAATACTCGACTTGGCCCTCTCACGATTTCCATGCCCGCCTTCACGCCGCTTGTGATCTCTATATCTGCTTCGCCCGTGATCCCGGTCGTTACTTCGATGAACCTGACCTTTTTTCCTTCCAGCAGGTAAACACCTTTAATGCTCTTGGGCTTTTCGGTACTCGCCGGTGTCGGCGCCGTGCCGGCTACCGTGGGAGATGGGGTCGGTGGCGCTTTCTCCACGATTGCTTCGAGGGGCACGGCCACGACATTATTTTTGGTCTTGGTGGTGATAGTGGCGGTGGCGCTCATCCCTGGTCGCAGGCCGTTACGAATCTCGTCGGGCATGTCCCGCAACTCGATTGTAACTTTGAACTCCTTGGCTTCCTGGACATTCACGCGATTCGAGAGACCGCCCTGAGTGTCTGACTTGGAAACCGCGAGGGGATTCTTTTGCGTGACGACCGCGACAATTTCCTTTTCACCCAAGGCGTCCACTTTAACCTTCGCTTGTTGTCCTACTTCGACGTTGGAAATCTCCGTTTCATCAACGTTGACTTCCACATTGATGGTAGACATGTCCGCGATCGTCATCAGCGGCGTGGTAGACAAACCAGCCACGGCATATTCACCGACGCGCGTTGGAATATCGGCGATGACGCCCGTCAGCGGCGAAAGTTGTGTGGCTTTTGAGCGTTGACTCGATTGGCCGCGTAGCAAAGCCTGTTGCTGGCTGGCGCGCATCTCCGAAGACCGGATTCCCGTCTTTGCTTCCTGGACCGCGATCTTTTGCTGGTTGGCTCTCTCCATTGACTCTTTGACAGCAATCCGCTGAGACTCCAGATTCGCCCGGGCCGTCTGCAACGCAATCTTCGCCTGATCGAAACGATCACGCGCAGCGTCGTAGTCAAAGCGCGAAGCAACACCCGCCTCGATGAGTTCGCTATAGCGTTTCAGTTCTCGTTGAGCAGTGTTCAAATCAACCAGGGCGCGGTCTACTGCCGTCTGCAAGGCAACTAGCTGCTGCCGGGCCGACGCCACTGACGACTCAGCTACTACCAGGCCCTGCTGCGCGTTAGAGACAGCATTGCGAGCGCTTTGAATGTCGTTGATGGCCTGCTGTGCTGCCGCAAATTGCGCGTCTTGATTGGACTGCAACTGAGTGGGGTCAACGCGCACCAGCGGCTTACCCTGCACCACCTGATCGCCGGCGTTTACATAAATCTCTTCGATTCGCCCAGGCACTTCGCTAGTCAGTTTGATATAACGAATTGGTCTGACTTCGCCGGACGCGGTCACCGTCATTCGCAGCTCGGGGCGGATCTCCAACTTGACTGTCGTTACTTCGGCTTCGTCTTTGCGGGAGGCAAATACGCTGATAATAACTATTAACGCCAACAGGGCGACCGCCGAGACCGCAATAATGATTTTCTTCTTCCGCGTTAAAGCCATGCTTTGTTCCTTATTTCAAGAGGTTAGCTTATTAGTCTGGCACGAAAAACAGTGGATTTCGGAACCAGTGTGATTCGAGTAACTCTTACGTCAAAAACCAGTAAACAGTTTCAAATAACGGCCTGTATTTGGGGTGTTGTGACCAGGCGCCGCTTTGGCCCGCCGCGGCTCGCCGCCGCTGCTGGCAGAGATTCGGTCAGCAATTGGCTGCGACAGGTTCGCAGACGAAAAGCGGTTACCGGTCAGCGCCCTCCAAGGAGGGGTAGGTTTTGGTAGATCGATCAGTAGCTAAATATGTCCGTCGTTGGCGAGTCGAATACTTTCGCGCTAGAATGACCCGCCGTTCCTGAACTCAGTTCTTGCGCACAAATTGAGAATTTATCGCGGATCGGGTACGGGTCGCAAACCTCCGAAAAAACTATGATCACGTGTGAAAGGTGCAAATCCTCAAACGTCGACGGCGGGCAGTATTGTGATGAATGCGGGGCGCCGTTGCGACCTAATTCACGGTCTGGTCCGGGGGGAAACTCGACTGGGGTAAACATGTTGAAAGTAGAGCCGGACGGACACAACGGTTCGCATTCGCCCTCAGAAATACCCCAGCCCGAGGTAGCGGCAGGAAAGGCCGGCAGCGGCGCCGCGGTC
>JBBSFW010000397.1:0-2756 GCA_038254805.1 Terriglobales bacterium | reverse complement strand
CCGGTTGCCAACGTTCTCGGGCCGATGGTCGTCCGTGCTATCCCATGACGCCGGCCAAAATTTCAAATTCGGCAACTGGAGCTGGAACGGGCGGGGCTATTGACAAACGTCGCAGCTTATCGATTTTTGTCCTGATCGATGCTCTCGGGTGGGAGTACTTGAAAGACCGTGAGTTCCTGAACGACCTTCTGCCTTGGCGCTTCCCTTTGCGGACCGTACTCGGGTTCAGCTCTGGGGCGATCCCGACTATCTTAACGGGGCGTACCCCGGCTGAGCACGGTCACTGGAATCTCTTCTATTACGATCCCCAGGCATCGCCATTTCGCTGGCTTCGGTGGTTCAGATTCCTCCCGGAATGGGCGCTCGGGTCTCGCGTCTCCCGAAAGATCGTCAAAGAGCTTGGGCGGAGGGTCCTCGGTATGGGTCCCCTGTTCGAGTGTTTCGTTAGCCCTCGGCTGATGCCGTGGTTCAACTGGGGGGAGAAGCGCAGTATATATGAGAGCGGTGGAATCACGGGAGCCCGTTCGATCTTCGACCGTCTGTGTGCCCAGGCTATTCCGTATAAGGTGTATTCCTATCACGATATGAATGATGCTGCCATTGTCCGCCAAGCCCAAACGGACATGCAGACCGGCAAAGCATCCTTCTACTTTCTTTACCTCAGTGAAATGGATCACTTCCTGCACCATCACTGCCAAGAGCCTAAGCGTATTGATGCGGAACTTGCAATATACAGTCAACGCCTGCGCGAACTGCTGAAATCTGCGCGGACACTCGATCCTGAAGCATCGCTGACAATCTTCTCCGACCATGGCATGAGGCCCGTAACGACTCACGTCAACATCGCCCATCGAATTGACGCGCTAGGTCTAGAGCTGGTTCGGGATTACCTGGTTGTATATGACTCGACCATGGCGAGATTCTGGTTCTTCAACGAGAGTGCAAAGGAGCGGATAGCCGCCGAACTAGGGAAGACAGAATGCGGGCGGATCCTCAGCAAACCGGAACTGGACGCGCTTGGGCTTGGCTTTCCGGACAACCGGTATGGTGACATGATTTTCCTGCTCAATCCGGGATGGCTGGTCTCAAACAGCGATTTCTCCAGTGGCGGATGGCAGCCGCTCGGAATGCACGGTTATCATCCAGACGATCCCTACTCGGACGCGATTTTTCTGAGCTCCCGGAAGCCGGCAGTCCCGGTCAAAACAATTGCCGACGTGCACCGCTGTCTATTGGAGGCAGCTGACGCATGACGAGCCGGGGCCGCATCGTCGTCCTACAGTTCTCAAACGAACCGTCTGTGCGAGGCGGCGCGGAAGAGCACATGCTCAAGCTGGCGCGCTCACTACGCCCGGATTGCTTCCGCGTAGTGATAGCGTGCACTCCCCGGCTAATCGAAGCATTCGGCGCAGATATCCCTGAACATGTCGCGGTTGAGCCCATTGAGTTCGATAATCCGAAGCAGATCGGCCAGGCAAAGCGGTTCGCAGCCATTCTGCGCCAGCACAACGTGGACCTGTTGCATTCGCATATGTTCCACTCCAGTCTGGTCGCGTCGCCCCTTGCGCGTATCTGCCGCGTGCCCGTCATCATTGAAACCACCCACGTCCGGGAAAACTGGCGCAAAGGCCTCAAGGCGAATTACTTCATTGACCGCTTGGTCGGCCGCTGTGTGGATTACTTCATTGGGGTCTCAAGTGCGAATGGCGCCTATCTTCGAGATACCAAGAAGATCACGCCAAGAAAAGTGAAGGTGATCGCGAATGGCATCGATACAGACTCCTTCCATCCCGGACATCGCGCGCCGGCCGGCATGCGGGACGCGATCGGCTGTCCAGGAAACGACCCAGTTGTCACCGTACTCGCTCGCCTCGAACCGCAAAAGGGCCATACCGTCCTGCTGGACGCACTCCCATCCGTATGCCGGGAATTCCCGCGGCTTCAGGTGGTCCTACTGGGTGACGGCACATTACGTGAGCAACTCGAAGCTCAAGCACGATCGCTACGCCTTACCAACAACGTGCATTTCGCCGGTTACCAGGCAAACACAGCAGACTGGCTTGCACTGAGTGCGTTCACCGTTCTGCCCTCGTTTTACGAAGGGCTTCCCTTAGGTGCCTTAGAATCACTCTCTGCTGGCAAAACCGTAGTTGCCACCGCTGTAGATGGCACAACCGAAGTGGTCGTAGATGGACAGACAGGATTGACCGTACCTCCCGGGAATCCAGCGGCACTGAGCGCTGCGATATGCCGGTTGCTTAACGACCCGCAGCTAACACAGGAGCTCGGAACGGCTGGCCGCAAATGGGTGTTAGAGAACTTTAGTCACCAGCGCCAAATGCGTGAAACCGAGGAGCTGTATTTGAAAGCATGGCAAGAAAAGAGAGGTAGCGCAATGGCGGGAGTAGCGGCCTGCCAATCGCCTTCTTAGTGCTCCCAATGCAAGCGCGTCAGCAGATCAGCCGAGCAATTACTGCCGTCTGTACGGCCCGGCTTAAAAGGCTTGACACAATTGTGCTTACGGGCAGCCTCGCCCGCGATGAGGCATCCTTTGAACCCTCTGAACGAGGCTGGCGCTGCGCGGGAGATGTTGAGTTCCTTCTTGTTTTCGCAAAGAAGAAGTTTCTGCCTGCAGCAGAAGAGTTGAAAACGATCTCTGATGCGATCAACGCTCGCTTGTGCTCAGGCGGCCTGGAATGTTTGCTTGCGCCAACGGTCGTCACTCGGAATTATTTCACGCAGATTAAGCCGCACAT
>JBBSFW010000396.1:0-2798 GCA_038254805.1 Terriglobales bacterium | reverse complement strand
GCAGTCGCAGAAGGCCAGGCGGATGTTGTGCTGTTGGATGGACTGCTGGGTGAGTGAGTCTTAAACTTCCGCACCTATTTAATCTCTTTCTGCTTGCGTTGGAATTGCCTTGAAGGCTTTTCCGGCTAGAAGTTGCTGCTGGTCGTCCACACTTTTTTCCCAGGACGCGAAGCTCACGCTCAGTGAGACCATCGCCGTGCGGATGGTTTGCGATTGCTGCTCGAAACCGGACTGTCGATTGAGCCTCGGGAGAAAAGCACGCCGCGGGCAGCACACGTGATTCGGTCGAAGCATCCTTGCGGACTATCGCGCTGCTGAACAGGTTCGACGTGCTTGTCTGCGCGGGTGACTACACGAAGAGCAGCCAGATCCTGAGCCATTCCTGGTTGCTGCGCAGCGTCTTGCAGGACGCTGAAAAACCACGCTTCGATGCGATTCGGTTCACTTGGTTCCTGATTTTATGAGTGCTGGGGCTTGCCGATTTGCCTTTCAGGCACACTTCGGCATTTGTCGTCAAACAGGTAGCTGTGCGAACTGCGAGATTAGGTAGCTTGCTGACAAAAGTAGTGGCGCCAGAACTGGTAAGCAAACCGTGAAAATAACAAGCCATCTGGGTCCAAATAGGGTCCATTAACACCTCCCGAGCGTTTCCTTTGGCTCTGAAGGTGGCTGTCCAATGCAGTTGAGTCCCTGGCATCGATTCAAGCTGCCAAGCAAGAGTGGCCATGAAAACGGTCCAACGGTGGCTGTAAGATCGCTGTCCGGCACGGGCGGCGCTAGTCTGGCAACTGCAAAGACAAGGGGCTGATGTTCATGTGCTTGATTTGCCCCAAGGTGATTGGCTGGTCCTGATGATTGGCTTGGCATCGCAGGCGCCGAAGCTATGACGCAGTTGTTCGAGGGGGCCGAGACAGGTGCCCTGCTCTTGAATGAATTGGAGAGATATATCCGACGGTTCGCAGTCTTGACGCCAGAGCAATCTGAGTTACTTGTTCACCGTCCCTGGAAGACCGAGCGCGTACGTGCGGCTGCCTTGGTACGAAAGATTGCGAAGTCAAAGCCGACCTTGTTGCTGGACGAGTCCGATACCGCATTTGCGGGCGACATCGATTCCCATTGAGATGAAGCGCTGTCCCCCTGCAAACTGAACCGCGCTCAAAGCATGTACTTCACGTCAGAAGCCACGGTGGGATAACCGAAAAGTGCATGTTTTAACCGGCTGGCGGGAATGTCGGCCTGCATCGCCAGCGCGAATACGTTTATCAACTCGTCCGCATGCGGTCCGATGACATGGGCGCCGAGCACGCGGTCGCTGCTGTTTTCAATCAAGACCTTGAACCCGGCGGATTCCTCCCCGACCCTTCGGGATGAGTACCAGCCTGTCGTGTCTTCGTGGTTTATTCGGAATTCAAGACCTTTCTGCCGCGCGGCGTGCTCTAGAAGGCCCACCGCAGCGAGCGGAGGAACGGTAAAGATGATAGTAGGCACCGCCAGGTGTGCAACCTTTCTATGATTACCCTTCAACAAGTTCGAAGCCACAATTCGGCCTTGGTAAGCGGACACAGGTGTGAGCGGCGGCAATCCACTTGCTGCGGCATCACCAGCGGCGTAGACGGCCGGATTCGAGATGCTTTGCAGATACTCATTCACTCTGACGCCACGCTCTTCCGTCTCGACACCCGCAGCCGAGAGATTCAAATCGTCAATCTCGGGAACGCGACCGGCACCATGAACTACCAAGTCCGCCTCAAATATCTCTTGTTTGCCCCCGGTTGAAGCATGGACCGACAGCTTCTCATCGGATTTCTCGACCGCCGCGACTTCCATGCCGACTTCGACCCTTGCCCCAAGGCGTTTTGTCCTGGCCACCAGTTGATTGACAAGATCAGGATCAAATCGCTCAAGCGGGCGCGGGCCGCGATGCAGAATGGTGACCCTCGCGCCGGCCCGTGCGGCGATGTGAGCGAATTCGAAGGAGATGTATCCGCCTCCGATGAAAACGATGCGTCGTGGTAAGGTTTCAAGCTCGAGGAACTGATCGCTCTTCGTGATGAACTGCTCTCCCTCAATACCCAAGCTTCGCGGTATTGCCCCAGTAGCAATGACCACGTAACGACCGTCCAGTATGTCCTCTGCAACCTCGACGACAGTAGAGTCCGTGAAATGCGCCCGCCCGTGAAACGTGGCAATACCTGCGTTGGCAAACTTTGTTCACTGCTTTTCGGCACAGGGTCCGTAAAAGGATCGCTTAAACCGCATCAATTCTGCCCATTCGATTCGAGCGCTCCCAGCGCCGACGCCTCGCCCGTTCATTCTCTGAACCAAATCTATGACTTCAGCTGCACCCACGAGCACTTTCTTTGGATCACATCCGCGCAGGGCGCAGGTGCCCCCGAAAGGCCTCGAATCAATGATCGCGACCTTCCAGCCAGCGGATCGGCATTCGTGGGCGACGGTCGAAGCCGCCGTGCCAGTCCCGATTACGACGAGATCGAATTGCCTTCTCATGAGTTGACCTCTAGCACGGACCTGATCTGACTCCGGGGGTTGATGGGGCAGGTCAACGAGACGCAGGAAGCGTCTCCGCCGCGCTTTTCTTTGCTTCCTGAATGGCGCGCGTAATGTCGCCCAGACAGCAAGATCCGCTGGGGTTCTTAACTTCGCAGGCGCAAAAACCGCCGTGAACCTCTGCCTTGATCTCTTCAAGCAGTGAGGTTTTGCCAACTGCCTCGATGTCCCGGCGGATGTCCCCGCGGCTGTAGTCGAAGCAATAGCAGAGCGGAATGGGATCCTCCGTC
>JBBSFW010000395.1:0-2800 GCA_038254805.1 Terriglobales bacterium | reverse complement strand
TTCCGGCCATTCAGGGGGAGATTAGCAACCTTCGCATGGTCGATCGTAACTCCCAGGTCCGGCGAATCGGAATTCACCAGCGAAGTTTGAGCGCTTACTTCGATACTCTCAGTGATCTGACCCGGAACTAGCTCCAGATTCAGACGAAGCCGGTCCCCAGCCGCCAGAGTTAACCCGCTTCGCACCTCCTTCTTAAACCCCGCCGATTCCGCCGTCACTTCATACGAGCCGATCGGCAGAATCGGCAATTGATAGGCGCCGGCGGCATCCGACTTGGTGGAGCGCGCCAAGTTCGTCTCGACGTTCCTGGCGCTGATAGTGGCACCAGCAATCACACCGCCGGAGCTGTCCGCAATCAGGCCAAATATCCCGGCCGTATTCACCTGAGCGGGCAACTGAGTGGTAGAGAGGAGATAGCTACACCAAATCCAAACAAGACGGCTTGCCACCGCGAATGTTCTCATCCAGCCTCCAGAAGCAATCAGCATCCATCCTTCCATGAATCATCTCGTCTGTCAAGGAAAATGAAATCTCAAACATCATTTTGAAATGTAGTTGGAAAGATTGGAAGATATCGCGTTTGCGGCATTCTTCAGAGCGGCAACCAGTCGGATGATCGTGTCCGAGTCAGGCACGCGAATGCTCGGGATTGAAATGCTGATTGCTGCGACTACCCCGATATCGTCAGTAAGAATCGGAACACCATAGCATCTTCCGCCGGTCACGTTCTCTTCAAGGTCCGTAGCGTAGCCTCTCACGCGGGTCTGGTCGAATTCCTGATGCAGTTTGCCGACGTCGGTCATCGTCGCGGGCGTGAACCGGTAAAGTCCGAAACTGGCTAGAAGTCTGTCCCTGCGTTCTTCGGTCTGCCAGGCCATGATGGCCTTGCCCAACGAACTGGAATGTGGCGGAAGGATGCGCCCCGCCACGTTACTCATTCGGATCATCTCCGGACTCTCCACGACAGCGATCACTTCAATGTGATTCTCGAAGAGAAACGCCAGACTTACGTTCTCGCGAAACTCGAGCCCGAGTTGCCTCATGGGAGCCGACGCCACCCGGGCAAGATGCACCAGAACCCGCGATGGCAGCAGGCGGCGCATGGCCGGCGACAGACTGTAAACCCCGGTATCTACCCGTTCCACATAGCCGGCCTCATCGAGAGTTTGCAGCAAGCGCAGCGCCGAACTCTTCCCGAGACTGAGGCGGCGAGCCAGGTCATGCAGGGGAGCAGGGCCGCCAATCTGGCGAAGAAGATCAAGCGCCTCTAGCGCCTTCCGTACAGAGCGGGTGGACGCCTGAGCCCTCGCTGGGGTCGTCTTGACTGCAGGCTGGCGCCGGGTAACCGCTTTTCTCACTTTCATGCTTTCTCTCCATGAGCGGTGGGAGACAAATCGCTACTTCGGGACGTGCCAGCCATGCAAATTAATAACAGGACCGCGGCGAGCAGATAGATACCCGAGGCTGCCCCGATCGCTGTGCCCAGTCCGAATCTCTGAGCGAGCATCCCGATTACGACGGGCGCCACTCCGCCTCCGCCCAGCCAACCTACGCAGTTCATCATTCCCGCGACACTTCCACGAGCCTCGGGCGCAACCACGTCGAAGGCTGAGGCGAAGATATTAGCATCATACAAGCCTTTGAAAAAGCCCCAGCAGAAAAGCCAGAGAGCCACCAGCCCAAGCGAAAAGCTATTCCCGCAAAGGGCCACAAAAGGCGCACCGCCCAACACGCCGATAATTTGTACAATCAAGCGCCCGCGTGGCGTACTTTTTATAAGAACATCCGCCCACCAGCCACCCCCAAGGGCGCCCAGCAGACTACCCAGTTGGGCAAAAATGGTGGCACTCAGCCCCGCTGCGGCCAGATCCAGATGGAAGCGTTCGAAGAGAAACGACGGCATCCACGACAGCAGAACCACAGCCACGAAGTTGGCGCATACGAAAGCGCCCATTAATAGCAAGGCACGCTTTGAGCCCAGGATTAAACGCAGGGTTTGTGAAACCGGCAGAGCTGCCTGGGTTGATCCAGGCGCCGCAACGTTGGTCCACGAGCCTGCGCCCAGCCCTCTGGCGGGTTCACGCAAAAACTTCTGCAGCGCCAGTCCCAGCAAAATGCCTGAAGAGCCGAACACGATAAAGGACCAGCGCCACCCGTGCGCCTGCCCTATCAGGCCGGCGAAATAGCCGCCAGCTACGGTCCCGGCGTACACACCGGTGACCAGGATACCGAGCGCCCGGGAACGCGTGCCTCTGGAATGATAATCGCCGATCATCGACGTGGCGGCAGGATAGTAGATCGTCTCGCCTAGACCTTCGGCGGCCCGCAGCAAAAGAAGCTGGCGAAAGGTTCGCGAAAACCCTGTCGCAATACAAATCGCGCTCCACAAGTGCAAGCCCGTCAGGATCGCGGATTTTCTTCGTATTCTATCTACGATCAGCCCGGCCAGCGGCGCTCCCAAACCGTAGATCCAGGCGAAAGCTGAGCCGAGCAGACCCAACTCGATCAGACCCAGGTGAAATTCCCGCTGCAACAATGGGAACACCGAAAAAACGGCTTGACGGTCTGCGTAATTGAAAAAGCACATACCCCACAGCATCAGGACTACCCACCAGCGGTACTGCGGCGAGAAGACCCGCGCAGGCGACTCCCGTCCGGAAAACCCTACGCCTCTGGCCATTTCAAAATTCTACACTGTATTTCATTTCCTTTTGCTTTCCGCGTTATTTCGTGTAAGATCGAGAAACAGTGCGGAAAAACATCTTTCAGCAGTCGCAAATCCCAATTCGCTTTCGCTCGG
>JBBSFW010000394.1:0-2817 GCA_038254805.1 Terriglobales bacterium | reverse complement strand
CGCAATAACGTCGTAATCTCAACCATTAGCAAGTAATTCGACGAGGTAATTCTATATGAAGAGACGAGTCCTATTTGTGCAGTACGAAAGGATTTTCATATATGAGAAAGACTCTCAATTCATTTATTCTGGGTGCGGTCGCGGTTCCGCTAATCGCATTTGGGTTGCCGGTGTCCCAATCTGGTTCGGGGTCAGGTTCTAGTAGTGGTAGTGGATCTGGGCAGAGCGGCAGTGGCAGTGGCAGCAGTCAATCTGGCGGCTCGGGGCAATCCGGAAGTGGCCAGTCTGGCAGTTCCGGCTCCGCTCAATCGGGCAGTTCCGGATCCGGTAGTATGTCTGGACAATCAGATACCTCCGGTCAATCTGGCACATCTGGCCGCAAACATAAGCGCAACAAGAAGAACAAGAACTCCAACGCCGACACAAGCTCAACGTCTGGATCCGGTCAGAGCAGCACCACACCGCAGTAGTTTCCTCCCATAGTTACGAACGCCGGCGCGCCACATGGGTTCGCCGGCTTTTTTATTTACAAGCGCTCTGAACAATGCTGGAGCGAACAGCGGAATGAAAACGTTTCGCAACCCACAACCGGCTACTCTGAGATATGGCCCCCCTTGTTACCGCGCCCCGCCTGTTCACGTCTATTAGCGGAGTTCCAATTGAACCGCTCTACGGTCCTGAGCAACTGAAAGATTTCGATCCTGGGAACGAGTTAGGTGAGCCCGGCGAGTTTCCGTACACTCGCGGCATTCATCGCGACATGTACCGCGGCAAGCCCTGGACAATCCGGCAATTCTCTGGCTTTGCTACTCCCGAGGAGACGAATAGCCGCTACCATTACCTGCTCGAACAGGGGCAAGCCGGGCTTTCAGTGGCTTTCGATCTGCCCACGCTTATGGGTTACGACGCGGACCACGCCATGAGCGAAGGGGAGGTGGGCAGATGCGGCGTTTCCATTTGCTCGCTCGAGGATATGGAGATCCTCTTTCGCGGAATTCCGTTGGGTGATGTCACGGTTTCGATGACCATCAACTCGCCGGCTCCGGTCCTATGGGCCATGTATCTGGCCGTTGCCGAAAAGCAGGGTGTCGATTGGCAGCGGCTCTCCGGGACACTTCAAAACGACATTCTCAAAGAGTACATCGCGCAGAAAGAGTACATTTTCCCGCCGCGGCCTTCCATGCGCCTTGTCACGGACACGATCGAGTTTGGCGCGCAGCACACGCCGCGTTTCAACCCCATCTCCATCAGCGGATATCACATCCGCGAGGCTGGCTCGACAGCAGCGCAGGAGCTGGCATTCACGTTGCGCGATGGAATTGAGTATGTGGATTGGGCGCTCGGCCGCGGATTGCAGATCGACGAATTCGCGCCTCGTCTCAGCTTCTTCTTTAACGCGCACAGCGATTTCTTTGAGGAGATCGCTAAATACCGAGCTGCACGCAAGATATGGGCATACGTCATGCGCGACCGCTACGCAACACACAACGAGCGCAGCATGAAGCTGCGGTTCCACGCGCAGACCGCGGGCTGTTCGCTCACTTGGCAGCAGCCGTATAACAATGTAGTGCGGACGGCTTGGCAAGCCATGTCGGCAGTATTAGGCGGCGCGCAATCTCTCCACACTAATTCGCTTGACGAGGCGTACGCACTGCCCAGCGAGCAAGCCGTAACCCTCGCGCTGCGCACGCAACAGGTTCTGGCGTATGAAACCGGGGTGGTCAATACACCTGATCCGCTCGGGGGCTCATATTTCATCGAGAAGCTCACCCTCGACATGGAGGAGGCGGCAAATGATTACATCCGGCGCATCGACACTCTAGGCGGTATGATCCCGGCCATCGAGGCGGGGTTTCCACAATCGGAGATTGCCGCGGCCAGCTATCGATATCAGCGCGAAGTGGAGAAGGGCGAACGCGTGATAGTGGGTGCAAACCGCTTCCAATCCGATGGGCAGCAGATTGAAATATTGCAGATTGATCAGAACGCACAGAAGAAGCAGGAAGAGAAAGTAGCAGATCTGCGCGCCCGCCGGAATCAGGCGGCGGCTCAGAAGAGTCGCGATGCCCTGAGCCGCGCTGCCGAGGGCACCGAAAATACCATGCCCTACATTATCGATGCCGTTCGCTCTTACGCCACGCTAGGCGAAATTTGCGATACGCTGCGTGGCGTTTTCGGCACGTACACGGAAACGACACACCTTTAAACCGTGCTTTCGATTCGAGATGCTCTAGATATTCAACTTATCGATGACGATTTTGGCGATTGAGCCGGGTTTTTTCCACTCGTAACGCTCAATCTTGATCGCCTGCTGAGCCTCGCCGAGTGCAAAGGTGATCACGAGTTCACCTTCGACATCCTCATTTTCGAGAAACGTGACAACATAGCCGCTCTTCTTAAGCTCGTCGAGCGCTCCGGAGATTTCAGCGGAGATCTCGTCCGGGTTGCGGGCCGTTTGTACGTGGCCAGAAACTGTATTTCCAGTCATAAGGAAATCCTTCTTATCAGGAATGATAGTCTTACTCGGCTCGGCTAATGAGAAGCTATCGGCGCCGAGTGCTCTTTCTTCAGGTAGATTTCCGTCCAGACGATTTCTTTGTTGTACTCTTCTTTTTTGCCGTGCTCTTCTTCGGAATCTTGGCGCCGGACTGGCGCGCCTCACTCAGACCGATAGCGATGGCCTGTTTGGGGTTTTTGACTTTCTTCCCACTACGCCCCGACTCGAGTTCGTGATGCTTGAATTCATGCATCGTCTTTTTCATCTTCTTGCCGATGATTCTCTTCGACTTGGGATCAGAGCCTGAAGACGATTGTTTT
>JBBSFW010000393.1:0-2834 GCA_038254805.1 Terriglobales bacterium | reverse complement strand
GCCTTCGGCTTGGCAGGCAACGTACTCTTTTGCTACCAGGTTCATCCCGTCGCGCAGCGAGCCCACCCAACATACATCCGCCAGCTTATAGAGAGCCACTAGTTCCGCTGGCTCAATTGACCGATTGATATAAACAACAGGCGTCCAATTTGGTGTACCAAGTTTGCCGTTGATCTCGCTGACCAGACGGTTCACCTCGGTGCGGAGGTCTTGGTAGGTTTCAATCCCCTCTCGAGTAGGAACGCCGATCTGGATGAGGACAACTTTTTGCCTGAGCTGAGGGTTCGATTTAAGCAGGTGTGCGTATGCCCGCAACCGCTCAAGAATGCCCTTCGTATAATCCAGGCGGTCTACCGCGAGTAACACTTTTTGCCCGCTATAGCGCACAACCCATTCGGAATGATGTCGGGATGAGGTTTCGTCTCCATTCATGAGAGCGGAGTAGTCGTCAGGCGCGATGCCAATTGGAAAGGCCTCCAGACGGACAGGACGCCCTCCGACCCCAACCTCGGCCACTTTACTTTCAATACCGAGCACTCGGAGCAGCGCAGAGCGGAATTGCTGCAGGTATCCATGCGTCTGAAATGCCAGCAGGTCTGCTCCAAGCAAGCCCTCCAGAATTTCTTCTCGCCGAGGCAAAATCTGAAAGATTTCGGACGAAGGAAAAGGGATGTGAAGGAAAAAGCCGATGGCTGCATCTGGCACCTTCTCACGGAGCATGCGGGGAAGCAGCATTAGCTGATAGTCGTGAACCCATATCAGGTCCCCCCGCTGATAGCGCTCCATAACTGCCTCACAGAAAGTTAGATTGGCTTCAACGTATGCCTCCCAAGCTTTTGCATCGAATTTCAATTTAGAAGGAAAGTAGTGAAATACGGGCCAAAGAGTTTGGTTGGCGTATCCTTCGTAGAATCCTGCGGCCACATCCGCCGGGAGTTCTACCGCGAAACATCGCTCCTTATCTGCCAAGTCCCGTAGAATTGCACGGCGATCTTCTCCATCGTCGCCCCCGTTATCGCCAGCCCAACCGATCCAATCTCCGCCACTCTTCTGCAGTAGCGGGTTCATGGCGCTGGCCAGGCCACCAGAGCTTCGCTCCGTTACCCAGCGTTCTTCGACCTTCCTTAAGGTGATCGGGAGGCGATTCGCAACCACTATGAGCCGAGGGGCCATATTTCTGGTCCTTATTGATGTCAATAGAGTGGAGCTGATATTTCTTAGCTTCTATCAGTCCCATCTCGAGTCTATCCCTAATAACTTTCGGATGCGGTAAACTTCCTGATCCCTAATACCATGTTTCCTTTTTAGCCATCAGACGTGTCTAGTCCCCGACCGCGTCAAACAACGTCCTGAACTCACTGGCTCGAATTTTAGAATTACGGGTTGCGGGTATTTGTACAACCTAGCTAGTGGAGAAGAATGGGCAGTTGGTTACTCGCGAAGAAATCGTTGCCCGGCTCTGGGGCGTGGATGTCTTTCTGGATACCGAGCATGGCATCAATACTGCTGTTCGTAAGATTAGGCGCACTCTTGGAGACAATCCCGAACAGCCTTGCTTCTTGCAGACGGTTACGGGGAAGGGCCCATCGCTTCATAGCTGATGTGTCAGGGATCGAGATTCGAGGAAACGGGGGATATGGTTCACTGGTTGAAGTCGCCAGTCCGAGAAGCACTGTAGAAAATCCACGGAAAAGCATCGATGTCGTGCAACCAGTTCCGCGGCGAGTAGTTATCGGCTTGGTTGCGCTCGCTGTCTCGGCAGCCGCTTTGTTTCTCAGGACTCCCCTGTCCTCTCCCAGAATCATCCGCTCCATCCAACTTACAAGCGACGGGCTGGAAAAAGGGAGATTTGCGACTGATGGATCGCGGATCTCCTTCTCGGAGCGCATTGGCGGGAGATCGAAACTGGCTTCTGTTCAGTTTCGGGTGGAGAGATTGTCCCGATCAATACGCCGTTCAAAAACGTTTACGCCATTTCTATGTCTCCCGGCAAGTCAGAGCTTCTACTGGGCGAAGGCAACCCCTTTAATGACAATCCGCTTTGGCTCGTGCCACTGGCAGGAGGCTCTCCTCGCCGCTTCGGCAATATTCTGGCCCGGCAAGGGGCCTGGTCGCCTGATGGAACAAAATTTGCGTACGTCAACGGCCGTGACGTTTACTTGACAAGTGCTGATGGCACGAATTCGCGCAAGCTGTTCCTGGCCGATCCGGACCCACTAGTCTGGCCCTGGTTGCCAACTTGGTCTCCGGATAGCAAGCGGTTACGTTTCGACCGATATGCAATGGGTGAGCACACATGTGCTCTTTGGGAATTTACCGAAAGCGATCAGAGTGTCCACCGAGCATTTCCTGCGTCACCGGCTAACTCGCAGCAGTGTATGGGTATCTGGACGGGGACCAGAAATACTATCTGTTTATGTCGTGGCAAGAAATAGTAATGGTCCCAGGGGGCGCACCTTGCCCGACATATGGGCCATTCGCGAACAGGATAGCTTGCTCCACAAAACCACCCGTGAGCCTGTGCAGTTGACCGCAGGTCCGGTTCATTTTGAGAACCTTATTCCGAGTTCAGACGGCAAGACGATTTTTGCGATAGGTATAATCGGATAGAATAGGTGGCAGGTTCTTCATTCCGCCTTTATTGATGCCAAAGCAAGTTAAGCCGAGGCAAATATCGCCCTCCTGCGCAATTGGATAGCGTTAAAGGAATCAGGCAAACTCCGCCACGCCTACGAAGGAAGACCCATGAAATCCTCTCGCCGACCGAGTTCTCAAAAGAACCAAAGCGCGATGTCGGAGCCGGGGACCGGTGATTTTCCAGTCGTAGCAATCGG
>JBBSFW010000392.1:0-2838 GCA_038254805.1 Terriglobales bacterium | reverse complement strand
GAGCGAACCAACCTGACTAGACAGGTGGCGAGCGATTTGCGCGAATTTTTCGGCAAAGACGTGTTCAAGACCGTGATTCCGCGGAGCATCAAACTGGCCGAGGCGCCCAGCTTTGGAAAGCCTGTTATGCTCTACGACGTGCGCTCCAAGGGCGCCGAAAGCTACATCCAACTCGCCAAAGAAATTCTCAGTCATGGAAAACAAGAAAGATCTCCCGCGCCAAGCCCTCGGTAAAGGCCTCTCATCCCTAATCCGCCCGCCGCGCGAAGAATTGGAAGCGCGGAACATGCCGGTCACCCGGCTGCCGCACGACGCGATCCGGCCTAATCCGCACCAGCCCCGCAAAACCCGGATGGCCGACGGCATGGAAGAGCTAGCCGCCTCCATCCGGGAGCACGGCATCATCCAACCCATCGTGGTCAGGGTGAAGGACGGCCACTATGAGATTGTGGCCGGCGAGCGGCGGTGGCGGGCTGCCCAATTGGCGGAACTGACCCAAGTGCCGGTGGTGGTGCAGAAGGTGAGCGATGAGCGGTTGCTCGAAATAGCCCTGGTCGAAAACATCCAGCGCGAAGACCTGAATGCCATTGAGCTGGCCATGGCCTACAAAGCTTTGGCCGATACGCTCAACATCCCCCACGAGGAAATTGCCCGGCGGACGGGAAAAGACCGCAGCAGCATCACCAATTCGATGCGCCTGCTGCAACTTAGCCCCAACGTGATGGCGATGGTCGCGAAAGGCAGCCTTTCACCGGGCCATGGCAGGGCTTTGCTGCGCATCGAAGACCAGGCGCAGCAGCGGGATGTGGCGCTGCGAGCCGCCGATGGCAAAATGACGGTGCGGCAGCTGGAGGCTTTTATCAACCTGGCCCAGCCCAAGAAGCCGCGGGAAGAGAAACCAGAAGTCGCGCCAGACCCGAACGTCAAAGCCGCGATTTCCAGTATGGAGCAGGCGCTCGGAACCAAGGTGCGGGTGATCGAAAAGGCCGAGGGAAAAGGGCGGATCGAAATCGATTACTACTCGGTCGATGACCTTAACCGGATCTATGAACTGATTGCAGGAGATGAAGAATATAGGTTAGTAAGCGGCGCACTTCGTAGAGCGGGTATTCCTTAAAAAACTTTGTGAACAAAGGTACTTGCTGCTCCTGGGGCTTGGGCGTGGCCTTCACCAGCAGGGCCTGCCGGGCACCCTCGATGGTATAACGTTTTGAATACAGCAGTTCCTTGATGTTCAGCAGCAGCTCGACGTCTTTGCGCCGGTAGAGGCGGTGCCCGGTGCCGGATTTTTTGGGATGGAGCGTTTTGAACTCGGTCTCCCAATAGCGCAGCACATAAGGTTCGACACCGAGCAGCCGACTGACTTCACCGATGCGGAAGTATAACTTGTCGGGGATTTCAGGCCGGTCGGATTGCAGCGCCGCTCCACCCATAAACTCAAGAATATCCTATCACTCGGCGCAGTTTAGGCGTTTCAAACGATTCTCGATGGTTCAATAGAGACACTAGACCGGGTCCGGTCCCTGGTGCCTTCTGGTTGCGTCGGCGCATCCTGGTCGTAAATAGCCGATTATAAAAACTGCGGCCAGGATGAATCTAAACCCGTTTGGGTGGATTCCGGGTTCTCACTTGACGGTTGGTCGGCGATCCGGAGTCCGAGGCTTCACAACCAACCCGGGGAAATGCTGCGAGAGACTGTAACGTTGGGGGAAGGTGATATCCTCGCCTGATGATCCGACTCAGCGTAATGTACCCAGCAACTCTGGGGTCCCGCTTCGACTGGAGTTATTATGTTGGCCAGCATCTTGAACTCTCGCGCAAGCTCCTCCACTCGCGCGGGCTAGTGCGTACTGAGATCGACAGAGGGATCGGCGGTTTTCCTCCAGGTGCGCCGCCTGTATACCATGCGGTTGGCCACCTTTTCTTCCGCAGTATGGCAGAACTAGAGAGCGCGTTGGCTGCGACAGCTACCGAGTTCATTGCTGACGAGTCCAATTATGCCGATGGTCCGAGCGTCGTCCAAATCAGCGAGGTCGTGGAGTGCGGTTGAGCGCCATCCGACACGGCCCGCCCAGGGCCGAAGGGGTCAGATCCACACTTTCGCAGAGTTGGGTGATAAGGGAAACGTCGGCTTGGTTGCCTTGTGGGGCCATCAGCCAAGCCAAGCGCCTGCCGGCCGACCACCACGTTCCGGGTTAACTGCACGCAGGCTCTGTTGGCGAGCGGCTGCCAGCAGGGCTTCCGCGTGGCGAGGCGTAACCCCTGCGCGGCTGACTCCGACTGCAGGCCGAGATACTCCGCCCGTTGGGTCGGCTCGCAAGCGCCATCCCAATCCACCAGTGCGATCGGGCCGACAGGCCGCAAGCCGAGATGGTCCTGGGCACTGCACCATTCCCAATCCTGCGGAGCCGCTACGATCCCGGCACGCACTGGATTTTGTTCCACATAACGGAGCGCCGCCCAATAGTGATGCCGGTCGAGCACACAGGAAAGTAGCGGTTTTGCACAGGTGTCCGCTACGCCGCCCTCGTCGACTGAAGTTCTGGGCATATTCGGCTTGCACGCGCTGCATCGTGCGCCGAAGACTATGCTCGGCAGCGGGCACGCCAATCAGGTGCACGTGCTGTGACGACCGAGGAGTTGCATGTAATCACAGCGGTCCGCGTCATTCAGGAATACATCTTCGCGGTTGTTGCCACGTTGTGTGATGCGGGTAACCAGGCAGGGCGATGCGAGCGCGTCGGGCCATGCACCTATAGTGGTTTTTCTGTAGCTCCGCTCTCAGGAAAGTGTGGGTCTGACCCCATCCCCCACCCCACCATCCCCCGCTAAAAGACG
>JBBSFW010000391.1:0-2884 GCA_038254805.1 Terriglobales bacterium | reverse complement strand
TTACTCACCCGGTCGCCACTTTACTCATGGATTGCTCCACTTTCTCGTTCGACTTGCATGTGTTAGGCACGCCGCCAGCGTTGATTCTGAGCCAGGATCAAACTCTCGTTTGAAACCTGATGTCTGCCGACGGGTAGTTGGCAGACTGCCATCGCCACGCTCGAAAGGTGGGATGGCGCCACCTCTCAGCCTCTCCGCAGAGAAGCCAAAGGGCGGCCTATTTTGTGAGAACGCTCGGACTTGGCCCGAACGATTCCTGAGGCGCCTATCAAGGGCTAGAAAACCCTCGCCGGGAACCTCGTCTCACGACTGGCACGTTCAACCTAGTTGTCAAAGACCGAATCGCATTCGCAGCACCCCACCAAGCCAAAACCGGGCTTGCCGGGGAACCCGCAATCTCCGCCTGAGCGGCGCGCTTTCAGTCCAGGCGGAATCTGCAGGAATGCGGGCTAGGCGCCCGCACCATACAAATTCCGGCTGTCCTCGAAACCTTTTAAAACTACTGTTCTGCTGCCCGGGTGTCAACCTGGGGTGTGCACAGGATTTCCACATTTTGGCCCTCAGCTATCAGCCGTCAGCCCTCAGGAAAACCTCAACCAATCGCGGCCGGTAGAATTTCCTTCCGGGCTGATGGCTGAAGCCTTCTTCGCGCAGCAAAACGCGTCTTCCTTCCCCGCTCCAGCGCCGCTTCCCATTTGGGAACAACAAATGATCCGGCACGAGCCGAAGTCGGAAGAATTCTGGTTAAGCAAAAAGATCTGGTGGAGGTTTTTGCGGCCATCGTCAGGGATGAATGCCTGACCTCACGCTTAAACCCTTCGAGACGCTCACGTCCCGAATTCACAGCCTCGTGGCCGAGGCCAATTCCAGGTAAAAACGCCTGTTTTTCCTGGGTTACTGCATTTGATGCCGGGCGTCGCTACGAGAGATTCCACAAAGGCCCAGCTGCCACACTGCTCTCGACGGTTTATCTTTTATACCACTGGAAGGAGCAGAGCGCAAGGGGAGTTTAGGACGGGCGTCGGGAGCTGACTTACGTCGAGCCGGCATTCCGCCCCCGGATGAGCCAATCGAAGAGGAGTTGGGCTACTTGCTCGCGATGCGATCGGTGCCGGCGCGTTGAGCGGCCAAGTCATCGAACTTTTCGCGGGCTGCGATTAAACGCGCCCCCAACTCCGCCCTCAGCGCCGCGCAGCCGCTTTCGTTTTGTGGAACTGACACGGGGCCTCGTAGTCCGGTCTCAGCTATCGGCATAGAGAAGGTCGGCCTCTTCACGGCTGACGCAAACATGGCTCACGGCAGGACTGCTGCCAAAATAAAGCGTTGTTGCTTCGAAGAAATGTTCAGCGGCCGGCAGTCGAACCCGCCCCTCCGGTAGTAAAGAGTCTGGCAATAATATACTTGTAGAATCAAAGGAACCCAGTCAAGATGGAGCTGGAGGCGGTGACGGTGAGGCACCTCTGCGCAACTTATTTGGGCTGCTTGAGCAGTGCGGTCGGAAGCTTATGATTTTCGTCCAAGCCTATTCCGATGAGAGCATGCCCGGGCAGCCATTGAAGGATGAACCAGTTCCTGAATACGCAGTAGTCGCAGTGAAGTGCCCCCATTTGCTGTACCAATCCGAATGTGAGTCCTCGGTTGATTCTTGGTTTCAGCGGGGATGAGGTCTGGAGCAGGGGACGGCGTGTGAGTCCCCTGCTCCAGCAGCGCTGTACTAGCTTTCCTCATGCCCTCATCTCCACTGCTGTCCGTGCAAACTCTGCGGGCGGCAAGTAGTTCAATGAACTGTGTGGACGTTGTTCGTTGTAATCCTGCCGCCAAGTTTCGATCTTTCGTCGTGCGTCACTCAGACTGGTGAACCAGTTCGCGTTCAAGCATTCATCGCGCAGGCGGCCGTTGAAGCTCTCTACGTAGGCATTCTGCACCGGCTTGCCCGGCTGAATGAACTCCAGGCGCACCCCTCGCTCTTCGCTCCAGGCAGCCAACGCTCGACCGCGAAACTCCGGACCATTGTCCACAACGATTGCTTCCGGCAGGCCGCGCTCGCTGGCAATCCGGTCCAGCACGCGCCGCACTCGCAACGCGCCCAGCGAGGTATCGACCTCGATGGCCGGGCACTCTCGCGTGCAGTCGTCCACGATGGTCAACATGCGAATCACTTTCCCGGTGCTCACGCAATCACTCACGAAATCCATCGACCAGCGTTGGTTCGGCTGACTCGCCGCCGGCCTGATTACCGCGCCATTCCAACGGATCCGCCGCCGCTGTCGAATCCTCATCGCCAATCCTTCCTCGCAATACAGCCGGTAGACTCGCTTGTGATTGGCCGGCGTCCCTTTCCGCACCAGCATCGCCGTTAGCCGTCGATAACCGAACCGCATGCGCTTCGCTGCCAGCTCTTTCAGTCGCCTTCGCAGTGCCCCATCTCGCTCCGTTTTCCCTCTCCGATAGCGATGCGTCGATCGTCCCAATCCCAGCAGCCTGCAGGCGTGCCGTTCGCTCATGCCATACCCGACCTCGACATAGCTTACGGCGGCCCGAAGTCCCACAGGCGCTAGAAGTTTTTTGAGAGCACGTCCTTCAGCGCCCGGTTATCCAGCGTCAGCTCGGCCACCACGTGCTTTAGCTTCCGGTTCTCGTCTTCCAACTGCCTCAGCTTCTTGGCATCCCCGCTGTCCATCCCGCCGTACTTCGCCTTCCAGCGGTAGTAGGTCTGCTCCGTGATCCCCTGCTGCCGGCATAACTCCGCCGTCGTCAATCCTGCCTCGCCTTGCTTCAGGATTGCGATGATCTGTTCTTCACTGTGTCGCGTGCCTTTCATTGCGGTTCTCCTCTTCTGGGTTTGGGAGAACTCACATTCTAGGTGGTCCAGTTTTCGGGGGCT
>JBBSFW010000390.1:0-2903 GCA_038254805.1 Terriglobales bacterium | reverse complement strand
CGCCAGCAAGATTTCGATGATCAGTTTGGCCGGAACATCCTTGCGCACCATTCCCAGCCGTTGCCCGTCGACAAAAAATTTGCCCATGTAGCGCTGGATTAGCGCGGCCCGCCGGCGCTCGACGACTTTGAAGACGTCGGGCGCTTTCTGGCGCATATCGCGCACGAACGGCGGCTTGATCTCAGCCAATTCGCGTTGCGTGCCAGCCAGCAACTCGCGCAAGGTCGCCGGGAAATCGTCCGGGTGTGCGCGCGTAACTTCCTTCAGCGTCGCTTCGACGCCTGTTAATTTATCGGCCAGCACGGCCTCGAGCAGATCGAACTTCCCCGGAAAATAAGCGTAAAGCGTTTTCTTGCTGATCCCCAACTCCAACGCAAGATCATCCATGGTCACACTGCGGAAGCCGTGACTGAAGAAGTGCCCCCGGGCAGCATCGACAATACGCTGCCGGTTAACATCGTGCTTTCGCCTTTGAGACCATGATTTGTTCGTGCCGTTCATTAGTGTCGTTCGGCAGCAGCCATGGCCTCCGATATCCGAGCCACGCGCGAGCGCTCTGTTACGTCGTTATCAGAGCGCAATTCCGTTACCGGCTGTTGTAGCTGGTTAGCCAGGCGAGGGTGTAGAGTACGGAGCGCGGTCACTGTGAAAACTAATATGGTATATTTAGTTTCCGCAGCAACAAAAATACTTTGACGATATATCGGGGCGGAAGACGGGGACGATGTCTACGTCGGTGGAAGTCTCGAATTTTTACTGTCAATCACACACCGTTGCTTTTAGATCGACAAAGCCTTCCGATTGTTGCGTAATAGTCCTGAGATTCGACCGGTAAACTCAAAGTCGAGCAAATCGAAAGAATCAATCATGAAGCACGTCCTAATATTAGCGGCCGCGATCATTATTGCGTTGAGCAGCCAAGCCGTCGCGCGCCTCGGCAATACCAAGGATCAAGTCAACGCGCTTTTCGGAAAGCCGGCTGATCCAGGCAAGCCAGATAGCGACGGCATAACGACAAACATGTACAAAAACCAAACCGGCGAATACATTGCTGTGGTACAGTTTCTAAAAGGTCGTAGCATCGCCGAAGCTTATTCCGCGTGGATAGCCATAAGCTTTCCGAGAAGGAGTTGTCGATCTTCCTCGAAGGGAACTCGGCAGGCAATAAGTGGGAAAAGAAGCCGGGCAAGAAATCCGCCTGGATACGATCCGACCACAAAGCACATGCCTGGTACGAAACCGTCAGGGGATACCCCACGCTAATGGTCCAAGCTCGCTATTGATCAGCACCAAACAACTGAAGAGCGTACGGCCGATCTCGAATTGCAGCTCAAACCGTGGCGAGCTTCTCGGTCGGGCAGAGAAGTTATGACTTCTTTTTTGCAGGACGCTTGGGTGGCGCATCGCCGTGAAAGATCTGCGGGTATTTCTTTATCAGTTCGTCCTTTTCATTTTCGGTCCTGCCTTGCAGCAGCATGGCGCGGATGGCTTTCACGCGAGCGGGTGAGAACTCTTTTAGCAAGAGCGAAAGAGCGTCCTCGCGATTGAGCATTCTCTCCAAGTTTCTGGCGTGCTCCGCGCCGGACTGCCCGGTAACATCCAGCGATAACATCAGGCGCGTCGTGTCAGGGGAATCGCGTTCGCTCTGCGTCCCTTTCACCACTCTTTGGTAGTGTAGCCCCATCAAGGGCAACAGCATCGCGGACTCCGTTGTGGGCTTAGGCACTGCCTCCACGAATTCCTTTGCCACATAGCCCTGATTGCCCACAGCATCTTCGATGAGGTAATCGCCATCCTTCTCGCCAGTGATCGCAAAATATTCCCCTCCGTGAAGTTTAAACGGTTTTTGACCCGTGGGAACGCGCGCGACGAGCATGGATCCACCGACGTTTTCATCCACCAAGCGCCCGCAGGCAGCCGCTTTTGTTAGGACTTGGCTGAAATCGGTGCGTTTGCCTCGGCGGATGGCGGATGATTTGGAAGGTTTGACGGTGCCGCGGTCCGCAGCGGAGAACGATTTCTGTGCTTCGGAAATCTGCCGAGCGCTTACGAATTTTTTGATGTCATCAACAGAACCCGAGTGAACTTCGGCCGCCCCACCGTCAAACTCACCAAATGCGAATACCGCCCGCAACGCGGGAAGGTAGCCTGATTCTGCGTCCTTCACGAGCACATCGTAATAAACGCCTAGGGATTCGGCGCACGAGTCCATCTCGCCACTTGAAAACGCCGATGGAAATTTGTGAACGAGTCGCCGGGGAACTCTCCCTTTATTATAACAGCCGTCTTCCACCACGTAGTCATTTCCTTTCTCGCCAACGACCCAGAACCGTTCCAAGGCATACAGGCGAAATGGTTGTTGACCTTCCTCGACATCTTTGACCAAATAGAACGACTCAGGCTGCTCGTCCGCGAGCCGCGCCTCGACCCTGTCTTCTTGGTCGCCATAGCCGTAGGTGCCGGGAATCTTCGTGGCATTGGCTATCTCCGTCTTGCGCAAGTCCCGAATCTTGATGACAAAACTAAACCGAGCATCTAGTTCGGCCGGGGCCTGGTCTCTGGAGAGTACGACCGAGTCTATACGCTCTGCGATCATCTTAACCGCAGTCGAATCCACCCATTCCAGAGCCGTGAAACCTTCATAGACAAGCTTCCGAGGAGTGCCCTCCGGCAAACCGAGCGCTTTCAACTGTGCCGCCTGTTCCTCCTCGATCCGCTTGCGAATGGCATCCCGTGGCCATGAGAACTCGACAAACGTCTTTCCATCCCATTCGTAGAGCGTCGTTGTCCACGTCCGCGGTCCTGTATGAAAACTCAGGGCAATATGCTTCGAGTCTTTTGACCAAGCCTGGGGTTGCCGCCGCAGGTGAATGGGCGTCAGCGCTTCTTTCGGTGACGGCAGG
>JBBSFW010000389.1:0-2908 GCA_038254805.1 Terriglobales bacterium | reverse complement strand
TGGGCGAGTTCGGTGCGAACTCCGAAGGGCCGCTGTTCCCGGATTTGCTTCTGCTCTTGCCCTCGCTCTTCAGCAACTTCTTCTTCGTTTCCGGAAAACGTTCCCGCGCTTCGATCCCGGTCAATTAGCTGGCGCGTGGTTGCCAGGTTCAGTACGGCTTTGGTTACAAAGACAGATGCGATCGCAACCGGTCCTTGGCAGGGCGACACCAGCACAAACCGTATCAACTGCCGCCGGGCGCTTGGCACTTTCTCCGATCTCGCCAACTGCAATAACTTCTGGCGTAAGGTAAGCTGCATTCGGCTCCAGAACTGCTGTTTTCAGCTATCTGCTCTCTGGCCGTTCTCAAACATTCTCTATGTAAACTGTTCTCGCATCTCTCTCAGGTCTGGCTTAGGCTTTTGCGAGCAGCTCTTGTCAAGGACCGGATGGGATACCTGTTTCATCTTCCCGAGCGGGCTATCTGTAAGCTGCTGCATAGTCCGTCCATCGGAAATTCCAGCCCGCTCACCGGATCTTTCAGTACGCTGGCCATTTTTCCCTGCGATGAGACGCCACGGCCACTCATACTAAACGTATGAAGAGTCTCCTGTTATGGGTTATCCTCAGCTTCGTTTGTCTGACGCCTTCGGCTTTTTCGCAGTCGCTCGGCAACGCTGGAACCATAGAAGGAACGGCCACCGACCCCTCAGGCGCCGTGATCGCGGGCGCTGCGGTGGATATTAAGAATGCCATCACAGGGTACAAGAGAAACGCGACGACCGATGCGAATGGAACGTTCCGATTTACGAATGTTCCATTAAACTCGTATCACCTGGACGTCACTGCCGTCGGCTTTAATCCATTTCAGCAGGATGTGGCAGTACGCAGCGCCGTCACAACTCCAGTCAAGGCGGCGCTGACGCTGGCTGGCAGCGCAACCGAGGTCACCGTTGAATCCGGGGGAGCCGACCTGATTGAAAATGTGCCATACGCACATAATGACGTCGATCAGGCGCAGTTATCGAAGTTGCCCTCCAGATCGCCGGGTTCCGGCTTGAGCGATGCCATCACGTACAGCACGCCGGGAGTTGTCGCCGATTCAAATGGGTTTTTTCATCCGTTGGGGGATCACGCCCAGACCTCTTTCTCCATCGACGGCCAGCCGGTCAACGATCAACAGAGTAAGGCCTTCTCAACTCAACTTCCCTTGGATGCGATCCAATCCATGGAACTGATTACCGGCACACCTAGCGCCGAATACGGAGACAAGACGAGTTTGGTGGTGAGCGCAATTACCCGCTCGGGACTCGGATTGAACAAGCCGACGGGAAGTTTTCAAGCGGACTACGGCTCGTTTGGTACGGTGTCTGAGGAGGCGACGTTAGGTTTCGGATCCGCTCGGTTCGGAAACTTCATCGCTGTGAACGCTCTTCGCTCCGGCCGTTTTCTGGATACCCCGGAGTTTTGGCCGAATCACGCAATCGGGAATAACGGAACTATTTTCGATCGGGCCGATCTTCAACCCACCAGTAAGGATGCTTTGCACCTGAATATTTTCGTGGCACGCAACTGGTTCCAAATCCCGAACACCTACGACCAGCCGAACCAGGATCAACGGCAAAAAGTGGATACGTTCAATATCGCTCCGGGCTATCAGCGGACTATGAGTCCATCGACGTTGCTTACCGTCAATTCATTTGTCCGCCAGGACAATGTACACTACTATCCCAGCCGCGATCCGTTCAACGATACACCTGCCACTATCTCGCAGGACCGCCGGCTGACCAACTACGGATTGAAGAGCGATCTCTCGCATGTTCGTGGACGGCAGAATATCAAATTTGGCGCGCAGATTATGCAGACGCGGTTGAAAGAGAGTTTCGCCACTGGTCTTACCGATCCAACCTTCAATGCGGTTTGCCTAGACAATACCGGCAACGCGCAAGCTCTGCCTTCCGTGACGAATCCGGCCCTTTGCGCCAGCCGCGGGTTTGTGAAAAACCCAGATCTTTCGCCGGGATTGGTTCCGTATGATCTGACGCGCAGCGGGCGCCTGTTCAACTTCAATGCGCGCGGCAACATCAACCAGTTCGCCGCATATATTCAGGATGCGATCACGTTGGGTGGATTGACGCTGAATCTTGGCCTCCGCCTGGACCGCTACAACGGGCTGAGTGAAGACACCAGCGCACAACCGCGCATCGGCCTATCCTACCTTTTCAAACCGACAGGTACAGTCTTCCGTGGAGGCTTTTCCCGCACGATGGAGTCGCCTTACAATGAGAATCTTCTGTTATCGAGTTCGACTGGCACAAACGGCTTGGCAACGTTAGGAGCGCTCAACCAGAAGCCTCTGGCTCCGGGCCATCGGAATCAATTCAACGCGGGTCTGCAACAGGCATTCGACAAAACACTGCTGGTTGACGTGGATTATTTCTGGAAATTTACCGATAACGCCTACGATTTCGATGTGCTGCTGAACACACCAGTTACGTTTCCCATCTCCTGGCGCAAGTCCAAGATCGATGGCGTTTCCTTACGAGTCAGCACCCCGGAAATCCACGGCTTTCAAGCGTACAGCACCATGGGGCATACACGTGCTCGCTTCTTTGGCCCTGAGAATGGCGGCCTTATTTTCAATTCACCCGTCCGCAATTCCGTTTTCCGCATCGATCACGACCAAGCCTTTCAACAAACAACGAATCTTAGATATCAGCGGCCGCACCACGGCCCTTGGACGGCATTCACATGGCGATATGACAGCGGTGTGGTTGCGGGCGCGGTGACAGACCAGGAAACGGCACTCGGCCTCACCGGCGCTGAACAGGCTGCCATCGGGTTATCCTGCGGAGCGCTGAAACCCGCCGTGGGATCACCGATTACCGCCTGCAATTCAGGTTTCGAAGTTTCGCGGCTGGTGATTCCG
>JBBSFW010000388.1:0-2936 GCA_038254805.1 Terriglobales bacterium | reverse complement strand
CCAACCCTGGTGCTGGTGCGGCAACTGTTGAACGGGATGTATGCCCATTACCAGTCCTGAGTGGCGGGCCGCGCTAGTACCCTTTTTTGTAATCGCACAGTTGGTTGCGGTGCATGCCTTAGCAAGTGGCGAGCACCGGCCGCCGTCCCCTTCTCCGGCATCTTTTCCAACCAGGTTTGGACCGTGGACAATATTCCGGCAGGACCCCATAGAAGACGCCATCAAGAGGGAACTCGGTGCCGACACTGTGGTGAGCCAGACCTATATTGAATCTCCAACAAATTCATTTGCGAGCTTGCTGGTGGCGTGGTTTCAGACGCAAAGTGAGGGTGCCCGGCAGCCGCACTCCCCACAGGTTTGCCTACCGGGCGCGGGTTGGACACCCCGGGTGAAGGACCTTTTGACGGTGAACACGGCGTTGGGTTCTATCACCGTCAATCGTTATGTCGTTGACAGAGGCAACCAGCGTCTCGTGATTCTTTACTGGTATCAGACACCCCGGCGTGTGATCGCCAGCGAATGGGCTGCGAAATTCTGGGTGGCTGCCGACGCTCTGCGGGACCAGCGCACGGATACTGCGCTGGTGCGGGTAACTGCTTGGGCAAATAGCTCAGGAGAGCAAGCGGCCACGGCGGTCGCGACGCACTTCGCTCGCGATCTGTACCCAAAGCTCCGGGGCTACCTGCCGAATTGACGCGAGAAGAGCAGCGGCAGGTTGGCGCCGCTAATCGTAATTTAAAATCCCGCGGTAACAGGCGGGGTGTGTTTGGATGGCGCCTTGCCTTCAGCGGGCAATGAAAAGTGGAACGTTGCGCCCTGGCCAGCTATTGAGTCGGCCCAAATACTGCCGCCATGGCGTTCCACAATCCGTCGGCAGATTGATAAGCCAATGCCCGTCCCCGGAATTTCGTGCTGTGCGTGTAAGCGTTTGAAAGGGGAGAAAATCTCTTTAGAATATTTCGGATCAAAGCCCATCCCGTTGTCATGGACGCTGATTACCCAGGCGGATTTCTTTTGTTCCGCGGATACATGGATGACCGGGGGCGTGTCCGGCTTCCGGTATTTGATAGCATTTCCGATCAAATTCTGAAATAAACGAACCATTTGCCCCTGATCGAGTTGGATAGTGGGCAGAGGATCGTGGGTGACGACCGCTTGCGTTTCTTCGATGGATTGGTGCAGCTGGGTCAGTGCTGTCTCAAGGTCCTGATCGAGTGAATAGGAGGAAGGCCGATCCATCTCGGTCTGGACGCGGGCAAATGTTAACAGATCGTCAACGAGCGCGCTCATGCGCTTGGCTCCGTTCACAATCAGGTCGAGAAACCCCGCTGCTTCTTCATCCAGCTTGTCTTTATAGCGACGAGTGAGAAGCTGTGCGTAAGCTCCAACGGTCCTCAGGGGTTCCTGCAAGTCATGGCTGGCGACATAGGCAAATTGCTCGAGCGCCATATTCGATTCCGTGAGCGAGTCCTCTAATTGCTTGTTCTTGGTTTCATCGGACAATATCTTGGAGTAACCAAGCAAGGTGCCGTCGATGGCTCGAATCGGGGTCATGAATCCATGCGCAAACAGCTCGGTCCCATCTTTTCGTTTGTGCCAGCGAATGTCGGTGGAACAGCCCTGTTCAGCAGCTAGCCTCATTTCGGCTAAACACACGTCGTGCGCCAGATCGGGAGGCGTGAAGATGATCGAGGCGGGTTTCCCGATCCATTCCTCTTCGGAGTAACCCAAAATATTCTGAACGCCCGCATTCCAAGACAGTACGATGCCCTCAGGATCAAGGGCAAAAATGGCGTGCTGGGTCGTTCCACGAACCTGATATTTATAAAGGTTGTTTTCCGACGCCCAGGCGGGCAATTGGAAAAGTTTGCCTTCGTTCAATTGACTCATTTGAGAATGATTAGTTTTAATATAGCGGGAGTTTGGGCGTGAGCGGGGCGCCAGGCGCTCGCGATCAAATTGACTGGCTCCGATGGCCGACGGTGGAGGAAGGCGATCGTTCTATTGCGATCAATCTGGAATTATCCGGCAAGGCTGGAACCCGCAGGTTGCTAACGGCACGATCCCGCCCCTAAGGTAGCGACGCCCTACCGAAGAAGAGGCGCTGGCGCACCCGGTTTGGACGGGTGACACGTCACGCCGCCGCCCTTGCGTCAGCATCCTGTGAAAACCATTGCCTGTTCCCGCCGATTAGTGCTACAAGCCGGAAGAATTATTGAGCGGTGACGGCCCAGCGATGCGGCAGAAGCTCGTCAAGCTCAGTAACAGGATGGGTGGGGATGCGCCTGAGCACATCCTCAGAACCAGGCAAACGGATGGTAACAACATACTTGACAACTCCAGTCTTAAGTTCTCTGTTTTGACCGAAACTAAGTTTTCTATCCTTCGCCCATTTCATCAACGCCACATCTTTTACTCCTGAATGCTCCCGCAGAAGGGGCCTCGGTCACCGCGCCTCAGCCGGGCGTATGATGGACTCAGTATGAAATCACAGTCGCAGCCCGCAGGCTCACAAAGACCGCTCGCTGTCGATCCTGAACTAGCCGCGAAATCGACGGCCCAAACGCATTTCAGAACTTCGACCGGCTGTTTCGGGCCGTGATCGGAGTTCCAAAAGCCGCTATCGACAAGGAGAGGCGAAGTGGAGGAAGTCGCGGGCAATAAAGAAACCCAAAAAGAAGTGAGCGAGCACGGATTTAGGTACTGGATCGGACTTGCTGTCTTAGCCGCTTTCGTTGCCTGCTTTCAATTAGTTGCTGTCGTGAGTTGGATGTCGATTGGATCAACGCGATTCGAACGGGCTTGCTTGTTAGGGATTGCGATACTCTACTTAAACACCGTCGATCTTGCCCGGTCACTTCCCGGAGAGAATCACGAGTCTGGAGAAAAGCAAATGTTCTCGGTGACGAACATTCCGGCATTCCTGTATTTGGGTT
>JBBSFW010000387.1:0-2939 GCA_038254805.1 Terriglobales bacterium | reverse complement strand
CCTGACGGATCGGTGCCGTTGGCCTTGAAGTTGCCCGTCGCAATGGCCGTATCGCCAAATACTGTTACTTTCAAATCGTCATAATCGACCATGTCATATTTGGTTGCTTTTGCGCTTGCCAGTGCCCCGGTTCTGTCGGTGACCTTGCCATCGCTCGCTGTATTGATGAACTTGTCAGCCAGAAGCGGAGCTACCAAGTCAGGATTATTCGTCTTCTGGGACTCAAGCCATTTTTGTTCCAATGCTGCGACAGCCTTCTCGGTCCCGCCACTAGCCTTCTCGTCTTCCGACCACGCGGCGCTCCCCAATGAGAGCAAACCGATCAAACACCACACCCAAATTCTTTTCATAGGCTTCTCCTTGTTTTGTAACTTTTGAAACAGTTGCGCGCTCCTGGGTCGTCCTATTCTTGACCGCCCACTGTAGGCTTAGGCGCTGGTGCCTGTCAAAGGAAGGCTCGGCCATCAACGGCTCACGTAAAGAACGAGGGTATATACTACTCTTCGCGTTTAGGCCCGGTTCATTTCGCACACATCTTGGAGGAACGTTATGCACTGGCTTTGGGTAATATTAATTGGGCTCGTCGCAGGGGCATTGGCCAAGCTCATTACGCCAGGAAGGGACCCCGGTGGTTTTCTAGTGACGATACTGCTTGGCATCGCGGGGTCAGTTATCGCCACATGGCTCGGTCGGGCAATCGGATGGTATCAGGAGGGGCAGTCGGCGGGCTTGATCATGTCAGTGGTTGGAGCGGTACTACTCCTGGGCATCTATCACGCAGTGAGAAGACGTTCAGCTTAGGTTGGACCAGTGCTCAACAATCTAGCTTGAGCCGGTGGTAAGCGTGTCGCTGACTACCGGACATTTCAGTCCCGGTCGCAAGGGTACCCCTTGCAGCCTCATTCTCTTATGCCGATATGCAAGGCAAGGCTGCAAGATTCTGGGGCAGGCTAGTCTGCGCGTAGCCCGGCTGGAATGCCCAGTGACCAGACCCTGGCTCACCTGAGGGCCCGTGTAAAAAGCGTTCCGACGCACGGGAAATAAGGTTGCGAGTACCCCTACGCCGGTACGCGATAAATTGCAAGATACTATTTTCGGCTTCACAGTTCGTCCCGTGTCTTGCCAGCGTTTATTAAGAATACGCTGTGCCACTCGCGCGGCGGGACAACGCCCAGCCCAACTTGGGTGCTCTGGTTTCAGCCCGGTGCTGCCACCCGTCCATCTCGAGGATAGAGGTTGTGCCGACATGAAAACAAGAACAACGACTCATACACAGCCTCCGATGCGGGAATGTATCGTCAGTGGATTGCAGAGATTCCGATCGGAGCAGCGATGTAACGATCTGCCCACTGCAACTTTCGGGGAATTGCCTATCGGCCCCAACCATGTGAGCATGCTCTCGGGGGGCGAACTGCCCGCCGAGGGCGGTGGCTCATCCTGCGTTTCCGCCTGCTTTTGATGAAAACCACAACAATTCTTCATTTGTTCCGCTTCCTTACCCGTGTGTTCGCGGTCGGCTCGTTGCTTATTACTTTTCTAGTGTTGGTACCTCCTTCACGGGAAACTCGCCAGAGCGTGGGTGGCGGAGGCCCGCCGCATTGTGAAGCGCAATTAATCCTGAGAAACAAACCACGACAACCCAAGACCGGCATAAAATGAATCTGATGTCGGTGCCACAATAATCTATGCCGGTCCGCTTAGGCATTTTGTGCGAGAGATGCAGAAGGGTGTATTTCATTTCTCGTTCCTGCAAATCCAGTCACATCCTGTATGACCGCATGCGCAAAGAGTTTCGGCTAACCTGTGACCCACCCTGCCGCCACGTGAGCTGTTTCCATACAGGAATGCTGAAGCCGTACTCAGTAGCAGCAGAGGTGATCGAGCGCGACTTTGCAACTGCTACAGAGTGCCGCCTAATGTCGGAAATCAAATCCTAAAGTCGACTCGCATCGAGCCCAATCAACTTGTGAAGCTCGAACAAATGTTCAATGACTGTGCTCAGTAATCGCTTGGCTTTGTTTCGCCCGAGCAAGCGTTGCAATCATTGCAAATAAACGACTTGTTGGCTTTGTTTTGTAATTAGAGTAAGGGGCGACCCTTTCGGCGGGCTTGCAACCCTTCTAACGTGCTCATCGCTTGGTTCAGTTCTCGATTGGCCATATTTTCATAGCGCAGAAGTTTTTTGAGCTCCTCCGTTTCCGGCAAAAAAAGATGATCGGTGATGGCATCCATGGCTGGGTCCCTTGGTAGTGCAGAATCCGGTTCTGCTAGAGCGTCTGCTTGCGATTGCCGGAGCTCGTAAGCATGTCCGACAAGACCTTTCGCAATCTGTCTGCTGTCAAGACGTATAACCCTGCGGAGTCGCCAAAGACAGACAGCAATTCTTTCAACCAACCTCTCTTCCGGCCATCCCTGCGGTTGAAAATAATCGCGAATGCTAGCGTAAAAAGTATCAAACTCGCCTCGCGTTTCGTTTTCGTCGGGTCCTGAAACAGAAGACAGCGCGAGAATCCATGCTTGATGGCGTTGCTCGCTACTGTTCTTTCGCCCTTGCCGTTTTTCGGCCGGTGGAGTTCTGTGAGTTTTGGCGGTTGGCCTCGATTTTTCTCGCAGATGAGGCGCGCTTCTTAGCTTCTTTATTGGGAACACTGTTTTGGGGCGTGGGCGGCACGACTGGGAGCCGTGCCCCCGACACGAAGCGGCCGGAGGGGTCTCAGCGTATCGTTTACGCAGCCGATGGGAGAGTTTTTAGGGCTCACCGGATTCGGGGCCCAGCGAATCCCGTGCAGCTCTGGGATTTTTGCACGCATATCCACCTACATGCTGCCTCCTCGCCGCTCTGTAGATCTTTCGCGAGTTTTGGTTCACAGCAGGTCCAGGCCCGCGGGGGGCAACGGGTAGCTCCATATCCTCCGGACGTGGCTTGGAACTGGATGATG
>JBBSFW010000386.1:0-2978 GCA_038254805.1 Terriglobales bacterium | reverse complement strand
TACAAAGGTTTTGACGACTACAACGCATCCTGGAGCGCGAACCGCGTCATGGCAGAGCAGTGCGGCCAGGTTTTGCTCAAGACTGCAAACGAAATTTCCAAATACTATGGCGGCTCGAATCCGCAGATTCCGTACGTGCAAGTCATTACCTGGAATGACTACGAAGAGGGAACTTCCGTCGAAGATGGGGTTGACAACTGCTACACAGTCAATTCCTCGCTCACCGGCAGCACTTTGACATGGTCGCTGATTCCGAGCGATGCGACCTATGCCTCGACTTCAACCGTTCACCATTTCACCGTCTATTACGCGGACGCCAGCGGCAATCTTTATGTGGCTGCTTCCAATTTGCCGGTCACGACGAACACACTCGACCTGTCATCCACTGTTCCCCCTGGAACTTGGAATATTTACGTAGAAATGGCCGGCCAGCCACTGATCATTAATCGAATGTCGAATGCTGTCACGCTAGTTCATTAACCGCAGCGTCGCACCCAGAGTCGGCCCCTCGAAGGCCGCCTGAATTCCGGGTGGGGAAGCGACAGAGATCGGCACGCGCCGGGCGCCCTACCTTACTTTCTTACTTTCTTGATTGCCGCGTTCAGGCGGCATGGCGTCGGATCCACCCGCAGCCAGACACAGACCCAAGAGCGTGGCCGGGCAAACTGTGGCCCCGGCTGAACACCCGATCGTTTGACGGCGTGACCCCTTCGGTTCCTACTGACAACACCGGCACGGTTATAGAGGGATGTCCTCACCCGCCCAGGCCGGACGGCGCGTCCGGCCCCACGTGGTTTGTGCACTGGCATAGTTTCTGCACAGCTGCTCGTGTTACGTTGGTCTCATGAATCCCTATGCCTCGCAGCTCGGCAGCCACGAGCCGGTAGGCGTGCTCTCGGCCACGGCAGCACGTCTCAGCGAATTTTCCACATCGTTAGACGAAATGCGCATGAACCAGCCGCCCGCTCCCGGCAAGTGGAGCCCGCGCGAAGTTCTAGTCCACCTGGCTGATTGCGAACTTGCCTTTGGATTCCGCTACCGCCAGGCGCTCGCCGAAGAGAATCACGTGGTGCAGCCATTCGATCAGGACTTGTGGGCGAAGACATACGCAGCCTACGGCGCCGCGCAGGCGGTGCAGACGTTCACCACGATCCGCAGCTGGAACCTGGCGCTGATTCGCGCGCTCACGCCGGAGCAGATGTCCAAGCCGGTGACGCATCCTGAACGCGGCAAAATGATTTTTCGCGAGCTGATTGAAACCAGCGCCGGGCACGACCTCCATCATCTGCAGCAGTTGGAAGCAATTGCCAACAAGCCGGCTGCATAGGCGAACATGCTGACTCCATTCTGAGCTGAGCAAACTTGTTCGCTTGCGGATGAGTTTCCGTAAATCGAACATCCTGCACGAGGTTTGCGTCAATATCCCGTGCAGAACTGAAAGTGCATGGGATCGCGCGATTTGCCCTGCCACTCCCCTCCCCATTTAAATCCCGCATCGCGGAAAATTGCGACGAGAGCCGGGTCCATCTTGCCCGCCGTTCCCTGCGCGTTGATGGCTGGGTTCAAATCAATTGCGATTCCCCAGGCGTGAGTGGAAAGTTTGCTGCCGGGGCGCTGCGGCCGGAACGAAAAGCATCCGCCGAAGCTGGTGAGCGCCGTCGTCAAACCCGCGCGTTGAATCTGCGCAAAGGTGTCACTGAGCTTGCCGGCGATAAGTTTGTGGCAGCTGATGCGGTGCACGCTGCGTGACAGGTCCCAGGAAAGCGCCAGCGGGAATGGCAGCGCTATCTGCTCGAGGCTTTCGCTCTGCCAGCGCGGATTGAGCGTATGGTAGGGCCGAATGTAGGCGAAGATGTCGCCGAAGGTGGCAATCAGCTGGTCCAAGCCATGTGGGGGCAACAACGCCATGGCCGGCGCGGGATTCGTGGACACGCATTCCTCCGTTATAATCGAGCGTTTTCTGATAGGGAGACGGTTTGGCCTACAACGACCTTCGTGAATGGCTCGCCGCACTGGAACGAGCCGGCGAACTGAAAAGAATCAAGACTGAAGTTGACCCAATCCTGGAAATTGCCGAGATTACCGACCGTGTTTCCAAGGGCCGCGACCACAACGGAAAAATTGGCGGCCCCGCCTTGCTTTTTGAAAATCCCAGGGGCAGCGGCATTCCGGTGCTCATCAATCAGTTCGGCTCGGAGCGGCGCATGCGCATGGCGCTCGAAGTGGACTCACTGGATGAAGTCGCCGGCCGCATCCGCCAATTCATGGATGTAAAGTCGCCGCAGGGATTTCTCGACAAAGTGAAAATGCTGCCCATGCTAGCGGAGATGGGCAAGTTTTTTCCCCGGACCGTCTCCACTGGCCCCTGCAAAGAGATCGTCCACAAAGAAAACTTTTCTCCGGGCTCGTCCCCGAAGCTTTCTACGAATTTTTCTCTGGACTCGCTGCCCATTTTGCAATGCTGGCCACAGGATGCGGGACGCTTCATTACTCTCCCCTGTGTCGTCTCGCGTGATCCTAAGAGCGGAAAACGCAATGTCGGGATGTATCGGATGCAGGTCTTCGACGATCGCTCCACTGGAATGCACTGGCAGCGGCAGAAAATCGGAGCCGAGCATTACAGGGAGATGCTGCGCCGCAATTCCGCAGCAATAGGGACGGGCGCGGAGTCAGCCCGCGCAGCCGTAGACATCATGGCCCGCACCTCCGGCGGCTCGGTTGTGCCCGGCGGCGACCGGCCTTCCGGCAAAATGGAAGTCGCCGTGGCGCTGGGCACCGATCCGGCGCTCACGTTCTCGGCCATTGTTCCGGCGCCTCCGGATATCGAAGAGTATTTGATCGCTGGATTTCTGCGGCAAAAACCGGTGGAACTGGTAAAGTGCGAAACCGTCGACCTGGAGGTGCCTGCAACCTCGGAGATTGTTCTCGAAGGCTACGTGAATTTAGACGAGCTTCGCACCGAGGGCCCGTTCGGCGAC
>JBBSFW010000385.1:0-2995 GCA_038254805.1 Terriglobales bacterium | reverse complement strand
GTTCCTCCACGATATCGGCAAGGTCAGCACTCCCGATGCAATCCTTTTCAAGCCGGGCAAGTTGAGTGTTGACGAATGGGATGTGATGCGGACTCACACCACGCAGGGCGAAGCAATCTGCAAGCCGATGAGAAGCCTGGCCCCAGTTCTGCCGATCATCCGCAGCCATCACGAGAAAATGGACGGCTCGGGGTATCCCGACGGACTCAGGGGCGAACAGATACCTCTGCTTGCCCGCGTTCTGCAGACCGTTGACATTTACGATGCGCTGACCACGGCCCGGTCCTACAAGCCAGCCTTGAGCCAGGAAGAGGCTCTGGGCGTGATGGCAGAAGAGGCCGATCGTGGGTGGCGCGACCCCATGCTGGTGAACGTCTTCGCGCGCACGATCCGAGGCAGCCCGCACGATTCCGGTCACGACTCAATCCAGACTTCGCTGAGCAACATGCGTGCGCAGTTACTAAAGTGAGCGGGATCTTCGGCCGCTCGTTTACTTGGAAAACTGAATCGTCGATTCGCCTGAGAACTTATGATAGTTTCGGAACTCAATCACGTTCTTGTCGCAGGTGCTGGTTCCGCGCATGCACGTGAGCACTTCGGCGTGCACGGGCAATAAGAACTTCTGCGTGCCCAGGCTAACCAGTTCGTAGTCCACGGCGCTCTCGGTGGTGTCGGCCAGGAAGTCTTTCGGAACATCGGTTGCCTGCATTTCGATGCGGAGAACCCGCGCCGTCTTCTTGTCCAGCCACAGCGAGCCGCGATAGGCCGGCATGATCCATTGCGATCGGAAATAAATCTTCCAGTGGGAGTGCGGCCGCTCCACGTCGAACTTGTAAACCGAAGCTTCGAACCCTGCAATCTTCTCCGTTCTGGAGTATCGAAATTTTGCGGCCGTGCTTGGAGAGAAGAGGTCGGCCAACACAGTCCCGAACTCGCCCGTGGACCACGCTCCTGATTCTTCCGCCGGCTTCTTGGAGGGCTTCCCGTTAATGGTCAGGTGCTCGTACTTCTCGCGCCCCGCCTCATACACAACATCGACGGCCAGCACGTCTACCGCCTGCCAGTCTTTAGCCTTGCCTTCGCTCACATAGCGTGTGGTTTGCTGTGCGCACACGAAATTCGGTAGGGAGCCCAGGAATCCCGTTGAAGCAGACTTAGCTTCCTCGATGAATGCTACGCGCGGGTCGGAAGGAGTGTCGCTGGTGGGGGAGATGCTGGCCGTCGGTGCGGGAGCAGGTTCAGAAGCAGCCTCTCCTACGGGATTTGGCGTGGCGCGAGCAGTCGGCTTCCCGCGATGTAATTTGGGTGCGCCGTCATCACCTTCGTCGTACTTGGGACCTTTTAGTTCAACTTCCAGGGCAGGGTCGGTTGGGGTCGCGCCAACTTCCGCCTTGGTCTGTGCCCCTGGGGCAGGCGCCGTCTTCGAGACGCTTACGGCGATGTAGTAACCCTTGTCATCCTCGCGCGCCTCCACTGCTACTTGATCACCCGCCGCAAGGTCGGCAGGTCGCTTGGTCTTCTCGTTGATCTGGAAAACCAGGGTCCTTGTATCTTCTACCACCACCTCGAAGGCTTTCTCGTCAAAAGAACGGAGCTTGCCAGTGTAGTGCAGCGTGGGCTCCTCAGCGACTTTCTTGTCGGACGCAGTGGTCTTCTTGCCGCGCCGGGGAAATGGGATGCCCGGTCCCTGGGAGCCCGGATTGCGGCCGGGCGGGTACTGTCCAGGGGGGGATTGCCCAGGCGGATACTGACCTGGCAAACCAATCTGAAACGCCATCGCAGTAATTAGCAGGGTGGTCAACGTGAATTAGACGCCAGTTGCCGGTGTTCGGGTACGCGCCGCTTCTAGAGGGAGGCTACACAAACAAAAATACTACTTTACAACACAAAGTACTTCCCGTATACTGCGTGTATGGCCTCCGTTCAGCCCATCCGCCCGGACCGCATGGAACCCCTCGGACTTCATACCCATGCCATGGACAACCTGAAATTCATCCGCGAGACCATGGAGCGCGCCGTCCCCTTCACGGCTGTTCCAGGGTGGGGCGGGGTGCTGATGGGCATCAGTGCGCTGCTCGCCACGGCAGTTGCGTCCAGGCAAGGCAGCACTGAAGCGTGGCTTGCAACCTGGTTCGGCGAGGGCATGTTTGCAATCGGACTCGGTGCGCTGGCCATGAAGCACAAGGCGGAATCCGCTGAAGTAGCCCTGCTCTCGGCGCCCGCCCGGAAATTCGCACTCAGCTTTGCGCCCCCGCTCCTGGTGGGAGCGTTGCTCACGATGGTTCTGTATCGGGCCAACATGGCCGGAGCGATTCCCGGCATGTGGCTGTTGCTGTACGGCACCGGCGTGGTCACCGGCGGAGCATTCTCCGTTCGCATCGTTCCAGTGATGGGCCTCTGTTTCATGGCGCTGGGAGCGGTCGCGCTGTTCTGTCCTCTCGCTTGGGGGAGTGTTTTCCTCGGAACCGGGTTTGGTGGGCTGCATATCCTTTTCGGAATTATCATCGCCAGGAGGTTTGGTGGTTAGCAGGTACCGGTAACGGGTGAAATATGGCTAGACAAAACACTGTACCGAAAGAGTCCCCGGCTGACCTCGCGCCGGTAGTTATAGGAAAAGCGATCCCCGACCTGGATCGGTTGATTCATGAGCGAATGCGCCTGGGTATTGTCAGTGCGCTTGCCGCGAATGAAGCGCTCACGTTTATTGAATTGAAGAAATTGCTCAAGACCACTGATGGCAACCTGAGCGTCCATGCACGCAAGCTAGAAGAGGCAGGTTATGTCGCGTGCCGGAAGTCGTTTGAAGGCCGCATGCCCAAATCCGAATACAAGCTGACGGAGGCGGGCAAGCGCGCCTTCGAGAAATATTTGAATCACATGGAAGCGTTGATCCACGCCATGCGGGAGCGCTAGAGCTTTTCAACTCACTCAACATTTATGCATCAGATCATGCACCCGAGCGCTTCAAAGAAGCTGCATGCCGCGATTATCATGG
>JBBSFW010000384.1:0-2995 GCA_038254805.1 Terriglobales bacterium | reverse complement strand
GTGATCGAGTGCGACCAGATCTTCACAGCGATGCTTACGCACCTGGAGGCCGCTTGGAGAGCGGGCGGGGCTGCCGCTTTGTCCGCTGCCATCGGATCCATGGTGGAGTTGAGCGATAAGGCAATACAGCTGCTGTCAAAGAAGATCAACCGGCAGGACGGCCCCGGCATATACGGGCCGCAGTTCAGAATCGCCGCAGGCGGGCAAGGAACCGGAGGAGGGGGAGGCTCAACGGGCGGGGGTGCTACGCCGGTATCTTATGGCAATCGAATCAAACCACTTTTCCGGGCCATCGATGTGGAACATATGAAGCCCCTGGGAGTGTTGCTGGACGATTTTGGATACATGTCGGATGCAACCGACGACCATGCCAACGCCAAGACGGTGTTGGACGTACTAACAAACCGGGTAATGCCGCCAGGAGGTCCGTTCTGGCCGCAAGAGCAGATCGATCTATTCGCTAAATGGATGCCTGACGGTTACCAGCCCTAAGCGTCCCTATGCAGCCGCGACTTTGCCAGCCTTTTCTACTTTGCCGCTCTTGATACAGGACGTGCAGACCCGAATGCGCTTGCCTGCGCCCTTTACCATGGCATGAACCTCTTGCAAATTCAGATTCCACCGGCGCTTGGTCACATTGTGGGCGTGACTCACCTTATTTCCAAACTGCGGACCGCGCCCGCACACTTCACAAACCTTCGCCATAACAGTTATTGCTCCTCGGGATAGAAATTTCAGTTTATCAAATACCGGCTTCGGATGTGCTGAACATGCCGCACACACCCCCATGGAGTAGCATTGAATGATTGTTGATCCGGACACAACCGTGGGAGGTTAGAGTGCTTACAAGTCTACGTCGAACGATGCTTCTCTCCAGTCTTATCGCTTCCTGTGTACTGGCGCAGGATCGGGGGACCATTGCCGGAACCGTAACAGATTCTTCAGGGGCTGCGATTTCAGGAGCCGCTGTCGTTTTGAAAAATCCGACTACCAACCTGTCGCAGACTACGGTGTCTGCGAGCGATGGGAGCTACACGTTTATTTATTTGCCCGTCGGCAAGTATGGGCTGACCGTGGAAAAGCAGGGATTTCGGAAGGCCGACGTTGCTGAAGTAGTCGTCAACGTCAACACTTCTTCCCGTGTGGATGTGGCCCTGCAAATCGGAGCCATGACGGAAAGCGTCAGCGTGGAGGCACAGGCCCCGCTGCTCCAAACGGACCGAAGCGACCTCGGAAAGGTGATTACAAATAAGCAGATCCAGGATCTTCCCTTATTTCTGAACGGTGGCCTGCGGAGTAACATCGCGTTCTCTCTTTTGACTCCGGGAGCGAATGCCAGCATCACGGGCGATCCGGATACAACCGGGGGCGCGCCCAGAATCGCCGGTGGTCAAGCCTTCGGAAACAGCATGCTGCTGGACGGCGGTGAGGCGATGAGCGAGCGCCGTAACGACCCGGCCATGCGAGTAGTGAGCGCCGAAGGTATTGAAGAGTTTAAAGTCCAGTCCGGCGGATATTCGGCCGAGTTTGGACGCACCTCGAACGGTGTTTTGAACTACACGACCAAGTCAGGGACCAACGATTTCCATGGGACGGCGTTCCTCGGTATTCGAAATGAGGATCTGAACGCGCAAGGATTCTTTTATTCGAACCCGTCGTACACGATCCACCGGCAGAACCTGGAAGCGGCGACCATCGGTGGACCGGTCTGGATTCCCAAGATATTCAACGGCCGCAACAAGGCTTTCTTTTTCTTTTCCGGCGAGCGGTCGCGCGCCAAGGATATCGCGAACGCCGGTCTGATTAGTCTGCCCATACCTGAGATCCGCAACGGGGACTTCCGCCGCTACACCAACTCCTCCGGAGCGGTCATTCCGCTCTACGATCCGTTTGATGCGAGTGGCAATCTGATCGCCGACGCGAATCAGCGGACGCGCCTGCAGTGCAATGGCGTATTGAATGTAATTTGCGCCAACCGCATCAATCCGATCGCGTCCACGATCTTGAAGTACATTCCGCTGCCTGACAATCCATCGCAGGTTTTCAACAACACTCTGGGGGTGAATAATGGAACGCGTACTCCTGGTGAAAATCAGGCCGTGTATGCAATCAAAGGCGATTACGTTGCCACTGACAAGCTGCGGTTCAACGGTCTCTTCAGCCGCCAGTACTTCAACAGTTACGAGCTGCTAGGTCCGGTCCCCGGCCGGCTGGGCGAGGGCTTTCAGGAGTTCGGCACCACCAAGTGGGTACGCTTCAACGCCGACTATATCGCGCGTCAAAACCTGCTCAATCATTTTACGTTCGGCTACAACCAGCGCGACCTCGGCGAACAAGGCAATCAACGTATCGACGACGCCTATCGTCAAGCCACCCTCGCTAAGGGCGCATCGGCGGACAAGGCTCCGAATTACACCGTGTACCAGACGGAATTCGGGAACTACAGCAGCAACGTCTCCACCCGGTCGCCCGGACGCACCTACAACCTGAGCGACCAGGTAGCCTGGCTGAAAGGTTCGCACAGCTTCAAAATCGGGATGGAATACACCAAGGTCAGCTACGCTCGCTTGGACTGCAATAACTGTGTCGGCAGCATCGGCTTTAGCTCGGCGTCCACGGGCAATCCCAGCGTCAGTGGGACCACCGGCATCAACTACGCAGGCTTTCTTTTGGGCCTGGGGAGCGGTGCCAGCTTTAACTACAGCGCGAACATCAACATGCTGTTCGACTACTATGCTTGGTACGTTCAGGACGACTGGAAGGTAAACCGCAAACTGACATTGAATATTGGATTGCGATACGACCTGCCATTCGCACGTTATGAGGAGCACGACCAACTCAGCAATTTCGATCCGAACACGCCAAATGCGGCAGCCGGTGGGCGGTTGGGTGCCTTGGTGTTTGCGGGTGAAGGACCAGGAAGGACCGGGAGCCGGCGGTTGCAGCAGACGCGCCTGAACGCCTTTGGACCTCGCCTCGGGTTTGCTTATCAGGT
>JBBSFW010000383.1:0-3040 GCA_038254805.1 Terriglobales bacterium | reverse complement strand
TTCCAGCAATACCTTGAAGGTCTGCGCATCACCATGTAACACATCCCGTGCGAACACCGGCAGGAAGACCAGCAGCGGTATGGCTAGCAGCGTCATGCAGAACGCAAGCACGATCAAGGCCTCCATGGCGGGCTGTTTGCGGATGAATCCGATGCCCTGTTTCATGCTGGTCAGCATGGAATCCCCTGTTTTGGCCGGCATAAAGCGCGTTCGAACTACCAATAACGAGACGATCACCGCGAGGAACGAAAAGCCATTCAGTGAGAAACACCACGTTGCGCCCAATTTGACCAATGCGATTCCACCGAGCGCCGGGCCAATTACACGCGCCAAGTTGAACTGAATCGAGTTGAGTGCGATCGCATTCGGCAGATCCTCCGTCCTCACCAGCGTCGGGACCAGCGCGGAATAAGCGGGACCGCCAAACGACTGGGCCACGCCGACAAAGAAAGAGAGCGTCAGAATGTGCCAGACATGCACCAGTCCCGTCGCGAACAAGGCGGCGAGTACGAAAGCGCAGGTCATCTGAAGCACCTGTGACGCGAGCAGCAGGTTGCGGCGTTCGGTTCGGTCGGCAATGACTCCGCCAACCAGGGAGAACAGGAGGATAGGGATTTCACCCAGGAATGCGTCCAGACCCAGCATGAAGGGTGATCCGGAAAGCTGCAGCACCAGCCAACTTTGCGCCAGTTTCTGCATCCACGTTCCGATGCTGGAGGTGCACGCGCCCATCCACATGATGCGGAAGTCGCGATAATGAAACGCTTTGAAGACGCGGGTCAGCAAAATGGAGCGCTCCCAACCAACGCGATCAAGGCAGGGGCTTCTCTCGGTGGATCAGGTGCAGGATGTTGCCATCGCGGTCGGTGAAGAAGATCAGCCGGTTGCCCTGTTTGTTGAGGACCTCCGTGAGGAATGTCACGCCGGAGCTTTTCAGCCGGTTATGGCTTGCCTCGAAATCATCCACCGCAATGGCCAAATGCCGAATGCCAGGATCGGTGAGTTTCTGCGGCATGCGCTCGCCTTCCGAGGGAATTATTTCGAGCATCGACCCGTCCGCGGCCTTCACGAAATAATTGCCGGCATACTCGAAGTTGATCCGAAAATCCAGGTGTTGAACGTACCAGTTGGCCAGTTGCAGCGGATCGGGCGAAGCAATGGCAGTGTGTTCCAGTCCCTTAAACATTAAACATGTAGCGTAGCAGGCTGCGGTTGCTCACGTTCTTTGTAGCGGATGTGGCTGGGCGAGAGTCTAAATTTTGAGGATAAAAGCGCATGGCCCATAAAGTACGTGAGATCGCAAAAGGCGTGGGGCATCTGCCCGTTAGCATCGCCAATGTATATTTCGTCGACGCCGCCCCTGGGAAGTGGGTGCTGGTGGATGCCGGGACGCCGGGCAAGTCCGGAATGATCCGTGCAGCCGCCGAGAGCCGTTATGGAAGAGGCGCCAAACCCGCTTGCATTTTTCTCACCCATGGCCATTTCGATCATGCCGGAAGCGCGCGGGAGCTGGCAGATAGCTGGGGGGTTCCGGTATACGCGCACCGGCTTGAACTGCCGTATTTGACGGGCAGATCTTGTTATCCGCCTCCGGACCCGACAGCTCCCGGGATGATGTCTTTTCTGAGCCGGTTCTTCAGCTCCAAGCCATTTGATCTGGGCGGCCTGGTGAGAGAACTTTCCTCCGAACACGCGCTGCCTGGTCTCGAGGACTGGGAGTGGCATCACACACCCGGCCATACACCGGGCCACGTTTCCTATTTCCGGCCTGGCGACGGCACTCTGCTCGCCGGAGATGCATTCACTACGGTCGACCTGGATTCGCTTTTCGCGCTGGTCACAAAAAAGCAATCGATCTCGCGCCCGCCCACTCCGATGACGTGCGATTGGGATGCAGCGGCGCAATCTGTGCGGCGATTGGCAGCGCTCCAACCGTCCAGACTGGCTTGCGGGCACGGCACGCCGATACTGGGCGATTACTCTGGCCAACACGTCGCGGAAGAGTTTGCCGAATTTGCGCGCAATTTCCGGGCACCCTCGCATGGACGTTATATTACTCAGCCGGCCCGCGCGGATGAGACCGGAGTAACGTACCTGCCCCCGAAGCCCGCCGATCCGGCGCTGCATGTTGCCGCCGGTTTGGGAGTTGTGGCGGTGGCGGCCACGGTGTTCACGGTAGCGGTGAAGCGGAGGGCTGTTCGATAGAAACAACTTCGGCCCGCGCGGGTTATAATTGTAAGCAACCTCATGATTCGACGCTGGGCTCTTACTCTATCTGTATTCTCAGCAGTTGGCTTTTCAGCGACCTTTGGAACGGTGGTGCCTGTTGTCGGAGGCGCTTCCGATGTCGTTATCGATGAGGGCCGCAGCCGGGTTTACCTGGTCAACACGGTGCAGAACCGGATAGAGGTCTACTCGGTCCAGCAACGCCGTTTGGGCACGCCGATCAAAACCGATGGGAACCCGCTTGCTGCAGCAATCTCCCGCTCCGGATCATTCCTCTATGTTGCTTCAAAAGATGCATCGGCGCTAGACGTCATCGATCTGGAATCCCAAAGCGTGGTGCATCGCGTCTCGCTCCCGGCCCAACCCGAAGGTGTTGCGGTGGGCGTCGATGATCGTGTTTTGATATCTACCATCGGTAGCGGCGGGGGCAATCAGTCGAATGTCTTATTGATTTACGATCCGAGTGCGCAGGGAGCGAATGCGCTGGCTCCTGTGCCTGTTACGCCCGCGCCTCCGCTTGCTCCGAATCTGCAGCCCCCCAGCGGAAAGCAGTTTCAGAACGCGCGCAGCCGCCTGCAGGCCAGCCCGGACGGCAGGTTGATCATCGGCGTAAACATCCCGGCGAACAACTTTCGGATCGTATTTGTGTACGAGGTGAGCTCGGGAACGGTGCTTCGAAGCCGGCTGGTCTCCAATTCGTCCGGCGTGCTTTCCGTAGCGCCCGACAACTCGAAGTTCATGTCGGGTTCCACGTTATTCGACATGGTGACACTTCAAGTTTTAGCCCAGGAGAATCTTGCGAACTCGCCTTATG
>JBBSFW010000382.1:0-3062 GCA_038254805.1 Terriglobales bacterium | reverse complement strand
GGGCGACGTCGCCGACCAGATCAAGCAGCTGCAACAGGAGTACAGGGACGCGCAGATGAAAAACGACGCCTCATGGGCGCAGCAGCATCTGGCGGACGGGTTCGTCGCCGGAAACAGCTGGGGCGACTGGCAGACGAGGGAGGACTTCATAAAGGACCTGCAGAACAAAACCAGTAAGTGGAAGAGCGGCAACATCAGCGACGTGAAGGTGGCGACCTTCGGGCTGAACACCGCCGTGTCGCATTACACGTTCACTTACGATGCCGAACTCCAGGGCAAGCACCGGGCTCGAACGGTCATCTGCAGCGACACCTGGGTCAATGACTCCGGCGCATGGAAAACGGCCTCGACCCACTGCTCGTTGGTCAAGGGTGAGTAGCGGCGACGCCGGCGATCTCATCGGCCTGGCGTCGACGGCTGAAACGGTTGGCGTAATTAAATTTTGCCAGTTCGAAGTAGGCTGAGTGATCAGCTTGTCGGGGCAACTCGACGGGCAACCAGAGCCGAAAAAACCGACTGAATCTCGAGGAGCAGTTGGGGTTTGGAACTGCGAAAGCAGCGATCGCATCGAGGGCTGTGACGGTGCATGTTTCTACGTTATTGGCTTCCTCGCAGGAGCTGATAGCTAGAGCATAACCAAGGTCACGGCTTTTAATATTTCCGGCACCCAGTTCCTGCCCATTGCGATTGCGGTCCCAGTTTTTGAAACCCCTATTGCAATCGAAACCTAAGCCTTGGGGCCAAGCCAGAACCAACGTGAATACCCCTCTATGGGTTGTCTCCCCAAACTGTGACGTTTGAGAATCTCAGCATGGCTTCCTCAGAGGTTGTCTCCGTCGATTCTTCGACGCCCCAAGCCCAGTCCTATTCAGGCTATCGTTATGTTCTGCGATTGATGCTCGTGTTTGCCCTGTACTTCAGTGCAGGCAAGGTGGGTCTCGCGGTTCCATTTACGAGTTTCAATGTCTCGCCCATTTGGCCAGCAGCGGGCGTAGCAATAGCATCAGTGCTGATCTGGGGTGTTCGAATCGCCCCGGCTATCGCGCTGGCTGCCTTCTTGGTTAACTTGCATACCTCGATTCCCGCGGCCGTGGCTTTCGGCATTGGACTAGGCAATATGTCCAGCGCCATGCTTGCGGGCTATCTGTTAAGACGTTTCTCTGATTTCGAGATTGCGCTTCCCCGACTCAGTGATGTGTTGCGATTGCTGACATTGGCGGCGGTCTTAGCGACAACAGTCGCAGCTTCGGTGGGAGTCGCTTCCTTGACGCTCGCACACATAAGGGCGTGGTCCAGCTATGGGTCCGCATGGAGAATTTGGTGGCTCGGCGATGCGATGGGTGTACTGGTGGTCGCCCCATTATTACTGACAGGTCAGCAGTTGCTCGCTATCTGCCGCGGCTGGCGTGCCCTAGAAGCTTGTGTGCTGTCTGTTGCAATAATGGCCGCGTCCGCCGCGATTTTTGGTCCATGGGCAGCAGTGCAGGACGATGTCTTGGCATTCGTGGTGTTTCCGTTTGTGATTTGGGCGGCAATTCGATTTCGTGTGGGGGGAGCGGCAGTAGCAGGTCTTCTCGTGGCCACGGTAGCAGTTTGGGGTACAGCACTGGGATTTGGCCCGTTCGTGAATCACGCGCCGCTGCACAACGCAGTGCTGCTTCAAGTATTCATCGCCGTAACATCGCTGACCGGACTCATCTTGGCGGCAGTAATCAGCGAAAAGGAGCAGATCGGAGATGCGTATGAGACTAAGAAGAAACTTCTAAGCGAAATCGAGGTGGCAAAAGAGAGTTTAGAAGCCCGAGCGAGGGAGCGCACTCGGGAACTGGAACAAAAAACCTCACAGCTGGCGAATCAAGCCAAGCTGCTGGACTTGGCCAATGACGCGATTTTTGTTCGGACTACAGACGACAGAATTTCGTATTGGAACCAAGGAGCGGAACGGTTGTATGGCTGGACCAAGGGAGAGGTGTTAGGCAGGGCGATCCACGAGGTTCTTCATACCCAGTTTCCCGCCCCTTTGTCGCATTTGTTGCAGAGCGACCATTGGCAAGGCGAGCTGCGCCATACAAGGAAAGATGGTTCCACAATTGTCGTGGCAAGCCGCTGGACGACGTTGCGAGATCCCAGGGGTAAGCCCGTGGGTTGGCTGGAAATCAACACAGACGTCACCGCCCGCAGGCGGGCGGAAGAAACCGCTCGAAGCCTCAGCGGGCGAATCCTGACGTTGCAGGACGATGAACGCCGCCGCATTGCAAGAGAGCTGCACGACAGTCTGGGACAATTGTTGGCGGCTATACGAATGAATCTCGATCTGCTCTCAACCCGGGAGGGGGACAGTGAGAAGCTCGTTTCGGAGATCTCCCACATTGTCGAGCAATGTTTGCGTGAAACGCGCACAATCTCCCATTTGCTTCATCCTCCGTTGCTGGATGAAGCGGGAATCGGCTCTGCGATTCGCTGGTACGTGGATGGATTCGCCCAACGCAGCGGCATCAAGGTAAATCTTGATCTCTCTCCCAAGCTCGGCAGATTGCACAAGGATGTAGAGATCACTCTGTTCCGTGCTGTTCAGGAGGCTCTTACGAATGCTCACCGACACTCGGGGAGTACGCTAGTGGATATCTGCGTTCGTGCGGACGCGGAGCAGGTGCGATTGGAAATTGGGGACAATGGGCGAGGCCTTCCAAAGGAAACCCTAGATCTCCTCAGCCGAGGCGATGGCGGGGTAGGAGTCGGCCTAGCAGGAATGCGAGAACGGGTGCGCGAGTTGCGTGGATCAGTAGAAATCCAATCCGACAGGACTGGTACGAAAGTAATTGTCACGATCCCATTACTCGAAAAGGCATCCCCGATTCAATAGAAAACGGCCAGTCCGGCCACAGGTGGTCGTAGGCCTCTCGAGGATGTTTATGCTCATACTGCGCGGATTCGAGCCGCAAACGCCTACGAGCAGACCGAGGCAATGAAGGCCGCCGTTGAGCTAAAGATCTCCACCGCCATCGGCGAACAATACTACCGCCGCAACGATTGCGAAGCGCTGCGAGGCCGCCGAACGCGGC
>JBBSFW010000381.1:0-3080 GCA_038254805.1 Terriglobales bacterium | reverse complement strand
TTCTCGTTAGATGTCCTTCTCCATCCCTCGCCACGGAAACTATCGGCATTCCCGCTCCACCTGAATCGGACGCTTATGAACTCACGATCACTGCGATCCACGCCCGAGGAGTTGCGCGTGACGTACCCCCTCGACAGCAAAGTCCGCGGCTGGTTCTTCCGCGTCCGGGAGGTCAGCGCCGGCTGCTACACTGCCGAGGGCAGAGATCTTTACGGCCACGAGGTTTCGCGGCAGAGTACTGATCCTGATGCAGCACTCGCCTCTTGTATCTCAGACGCACAGCAAATCCGTGAAGCGACGCCAAACATCTAACCATGCGATGCAGCGAACGCCCACCCGTTGTTCGCTCCACACTTTTTGATGATTAAACAATTCAATCCCCGAGCGACGCTCGCCTCCGGTAGGCGTCGCTGATCTTGTTCTCGTTAGGCCCATGCACACTCGGATAGCCAAAGCGATCCTGCTTGTGATTTGTCCATTCACTACAGCACTGGCCGACACGAAGGTCGTTTTACCGGACTCGCAGCAGTTCGCCGACACTGGTAGAGACTTCCTCCTCGAGACCACGATTCCGGGCGAATTCAAAACACTGGAAGGCATTGTGTGGGGGTTGCTCACATTGTCACCGCAGTGCCCGGATAAACATTTCTCGTCACCTTTTTTCCCCGATACCATTAGCTCTACCTCGGGCGGTGAACGTGCACAGCCTCTTTACATGTACTTTCGCGGTTTACGGCAAGATGGAAGAAAGGTAATTCTTCGCTTCACGGGTGATGCCAATCGCTACCTCAATAGCACGGCGGCCATTCAAGAATTAGTGAAAGGAGCTTTAGAGGCGACCATCAGACTTCACACTAATAAATCCACAGGGATTTATTATGAGATCGACGGCAAAATCGTCGAGGAATGGGATGCGTAACAGACCTGGACGAATTCGTTTCGTCCTAAACTCACCTCATTCGTAGCCGATCGGTACACGAACCTGTGACACTGTGCCGGGTTTAAACCGCCAGCTTTTGAATGTTTGGATAGTGAGTTTGTCGAGCAGCGAACTGCCAGTGCTTTGGGACATGGTTGCGTCAGTCACTGTTCCTGTTGCGGCGTCAACGGTCACGACGCAAACGCCGCTTCCGGTAACGTTGCGACATTCGCTTCGTAGGGGTACGTGGGTAAAGGCGCGCTGATTGCCATAGACTGCGCAACCGAAAGCGACATTGGAACGGGCGCCGAGACGCTCGCCACCTCCGATTCCATAGCGGGGCGTGGCCGCTTTTTCGGGCGAGGTTTCTTTTCTACTGGCGCGATCACTGGGGGAGATTCTTCCGGAGGCACCGACTGTTCGATGGCAGGCGCCGGTTTTTGATTTGGTGGCGTCGAGACAGTGCTCCGGTTGGGTTCGGCCTTTTTCTCTTCCGTCGGGGCAATCTGTGTCGGCACTTCTTCCGCAGCCGGCGTCTGCTCGGGTACAGGTGGAGTGTCTTGCTTCGGCGCCGTTGCGGCGATTTGCGAACTTGATTCAGCCTTCTTCTTTTTCAGCTTCTGGGTTTGAATCATCTCGCCGGTCTGAAATTGATCCGGAAGATTCGCCGAAGTCGCCTCCTGAGCTCGACTCAAGTGCGCACCGGCGAAGCAAACACCAGTGTACACAACGACGAGAACCCCTCCGCGCGAACGCATCGTGGGAATCTTCCGCCCCGTCGCGGGAAGGTCAAATTGAGGGCCGTTTCGTACCTCCTTCGCGTGGACAAGAAAAACGCCTGGGGTTGAACTTTCACCCGAAAAGAAGACGTTTCCATTGACGCTCCCTTTTGATTGCTATGCTTCTTGTCACCGCGACAGACATTACGGTTTGGATCGTGTCCGTGCTACTCGCGCTTGGCATTGGCGCGGGCAAATACGCAAAATGGAAAGCGCGCAACCGGCTCGTACGCGAACTCGCAGCGATGGATCGTGAGCGTCGGGAAAAAGTGCTCAGTCGGATGAATCCAGCGCAGGCAATGGAAGCGCGCCAGGAATTGTTGCGACGATTTAATATTTTCTGAACCTGCCGTGTCGCCCTCCAACTGGTACTTGTCATTCTGAGCCCTTCGAAGAATCCGTGATGTTTTGCCGCTAGCGCCGGTTGAAGCAACAAACTGAGATCTTTGAAAGCCTGGCCTCATGCTTCGCATTTCGTTGCAGCGCTTCGCTCAAGATGACAGCACTCGGAGTGCGATGAATTGTAATCCCGGCGATGTCCTCCACTCCATTTGAAATAAGTGTGTCAGTGATGCCCGGAGACATCGACGAGCAAAATCACGTCAACAACACTGTGTACCTGCGGTGGGTCCAGGAAGTTGCTACCGCCCATTGGCAAGCGATCGCCAGTAGCGAAGCACAGGAGGGCATCGGATGGGTGGTGTTGCGGCACGAAATCGATTACAAGGCCCCGGCCTGTCTGGGCGATGCCGTCGTGTTGCGCACGTGGGTCGGCAAAGCAACCCGCCTTACGTTCGAACGGTTCACTGAAATCCGAAGGAGCAGCGATAACCAGCTATCGTCATCCGCGCGAACACTCTGGTGTCCGATCAATGCGCAAACCGGCCGGCCAGTCCGCGTGCCGCCGGAAGTACGCGAGCAGTTTTCGATTTAAGGTTTATCAACCCCGTTTCTATAAATGATGCTGTCATGTTTGAGCGAAGTGCAACATCTCTGTTTTGTGTTGTGGCGCATCTGTCTCGAATAACCAGAGATGGAAAGCCTGGCCTCGCGGACTTCGTCCGCTGCGTTGCAGCTTCGCGGAGCCTGTCCTGAGCGGAGCCGAAGTGGCTCAGAATGACGGGGACGCTTTGGGTTGTGAAATATCCGACGCCTTCGGCCTTTTCTCGGGAGTGATTGACTTGGACGCCGAACGTTGGCCGTCTAACCTTGGGCGTTGAATACCACACCCGGGTCACGCCCGGTTATTGCTTGTTATTGCGCGACATTTCTCAAACCGGAGATGCTGCATATCTACCGGCAAATCACCGGCATGAAACGATGCGCTCCAGTCGTCATTGCGCAGAAACGTGAGAATGTGGACCGGTATCCGATTCAGCCAG
>JBBSFW010000380.1:0-3092 GCA_038254805.1 Terriglobales bacterium | reverse complement strand
GTGTGGTTTATGGAAAACTGGAGTGCATAGCGCCCGCTCTCGCACATGAATTTGTGCATGTGGCGCTTTATCAACAAATTACGAAGAAAATTTGGGGTCTTCTCAATGAGGGATTAGCCTGTTATATCGAACATGAGCTACACCCTTATCGCAAGGAAACGGGCAATCAGGCAAGAGCGTCCTGGCGTATGATGTCCAGGGTACACTATTTCTACGAATGGCGGTATGTAAACGAACCTGAATACGCTCCCGGTGAGGTTTATCACTATGCTTATTTGGTGGCTGCATTTTTAATCCGGACTTACGGAATGAAATCCTATTTGCAATTATGTCGTGAAGCGGCGACAGATAAAGAGCATCTGGCAGGGGAACAATTCGAACTGGCGGTCAAATCGATCTATAGGAAATCCGCGGCTGAGATGGAAAGAACCTGGCGGCAAGAGTATAACCCGCTGCAACGAATCCTGGATTTGAATGTCTGGCAGAAAGATGAGACGAGTGAGTGAAGAAGTGTCAAATGAAAACGGAAGTGATTTCAGTAAGTATAAATTCACCGGAGGCCGATCGGATCGCGCGTGCGGCAGAGGTCCTGCGGAATGGAAAATTGGTGGCGTTCCCTACGGAAACCGTGTATGGGTTGGGAGCGAACGCGCTGGACGCCGAAGCCGTCGCTCGGATATTCGTGGCGAAAGGGCGTCCGACAAAGAACCCATTAATCGTACATGTGCCGGATATGAATTCAGCCAGGGCGCTTGTTATGGAGTGGCCGGAGAACGCTGCGAAATTGGCGGCGAAGTTCTGGCCGGGGCCGTTGACTCTGGTTCTTCCGAAAAGAGACATCGTACCGGACATTGTTACCGCAGGCGGTACTACAGTTGCTCTGCGCGTTCCCGCGCATCCGATAGCGCTGGCGCTGTTGAAAGAGGCGGGCGTTCCTGTTGCGGCTCCGAGCGCGAACCGCTCTATGCGACTGTCACCGACCACGGCGGAACATGTTGCCGGAGGATTGGCGGGACGCATTGACCTGATACTGGACGGGGGGCCGACGACAGGCGGCATCGAGTCCACTGTGCTTAGTCTTGTGGGAGAGACGCCGACTCTGCTTCGCCCCGGACTGATCTCCCCTGCGGAGATCGAGGCTGTCATCGGGCCGATCCTGCGTATTTCGGATCGCGCCGTTGACAATGCTGGTGAGGAGAAGCCGCTGCTATCGCCGGGAATGCTTTCCCGGCACTTTGTTCATCTGTCGCACCTATCAGCCTGCCCGTCTGCCTAGCAGAGCTGTCTAAAATCGAGAGAGTTTCCCGATCTCGTTTTCTGCCGGTCAACGCCGTTCACGCAGGACTTCGTTCACATTCTGATGTGAAAGCTTCCGCGCTCCCGGTGCGGGTCTCCTCTGCGGCGGGGCGTTGCCGCCTTCCGGCCTGGACGCTCCTCCGGACTGCGGTGTATGCCTGCGGCGGTGTTGCGCACGGCCTCCGGGCCGTGCGCGGCGCGGATTCAGGCCGCGTTCAGGCGTGCGCGAGCGCGGTCCGGTCGCGACGGCTTTACCGGACGGTCTTAGAACGGTCGGGTTCTCGGGCGATGCGTCAGGCGGCCTGGAGTTGGGGCACCAGGTCGTGACCCAATTGTGCGGCGCGACGACGCAGCAGAGTGAGTTCTCGCTCGGGATTGCGTTTGACCAGGGCGTCGGGACCCGGTTCCTGGTAGTCCTGGCCTCGGGTGAGCAGATGCCAGAGCGTAACTACCACCGCGTGCGCCACCGCGATCAACGCCCGCTTCTTGCCACGCCGCGCCGCGATCCGGCGATAGAGAGCCCAGTACTGCGTGGTCGGCATCCGGCAGACGACATGCGCTACCTGAACCAGAACCGCACGGGCATAGACGTTGCCCTTGCGTGTCCGACCCGAAAGTCGCTTACCGCCACTTTCGTTGTTGCCGGGGCACAGCCCCAGCCAAGAAGCCAGATGACCGGCCGTGGGAAAGCGGCTCATGTCCGCGCCGATCTCGCTGACGAGGGCATGCGCCGCCGTTTCGGAGATCCCCACGTGGGTATCGACCCGAGCGACGGCCTCAGCAAAAGGGGCGCTCAACTCCTGGATGCGCGTCTCGAAGGTCGCAATCCGCCGGTCCAACTCTTCAATAGGATCGAGGAGTTGACCGATCATGAAGCGATGATGGTCATTCATTCGCCCTTCCAGGGCAAGCGTCAGGTCGTCGCGCTTCTTCTGCAGGGTACCAAGCGCCAGCCCCGCCAGATCGGCAGGCGTCGCTTCGGGACGGGTGGCCAACTCGCGCAAGATCCGGCGACTGGAGACGCCTAACCGATCGGTGGCTACGGCCCCGAGTTTGAGGTTGGCTCCTTCGAGAGCCTTGTGCCGTCGATTGCACAGCGAGGCGCGTTCCCGAACGAGGGTCAGGCGCCTGCGGGTCAAATCGCGCCATTCGCGCTGCTCCTGGTTGGGAATGAAACATGGCGCATCAAGTCGGCAAGCCACACCGCGTCTTTGACCTCGGTTTTGCGTCCGGGCACATTCTTGACGTGGTGGGCATTGACCACCCAGACCTCGAAGTTGCCTTCCAGGACGTTATAGACCGACTTCCAGTAATCGCCGGTGCTCTCCATAGCGACATGCGTGATTTCGACTTCCGACAGCCAGTCGCTGAGTTGGAGCAGTTCGGTAGTCATGGTGCGAAAGGTGCGTTTGTCGTAATGCAGTTGTGCGTCGGCTCCGGTATAGATGCGGCAGGCGACGATGTTTTTCTGATGGACATCGATGCCGGCGCAGGCGGGAAAGAGTACGTCCATGCGGGTACCTCCGGGTCAAGTTAAGGACCGTCTCGGCAGGGACGTCCCACCAGGTTAAACTGATGTACGTGCTCGTCCGCAAGCGGGCGGCAACAGGGTGCAATCCAAAGGACGCCCCGGTCAGTCTTGGGTTCGGGCATGAAGCACCAGCGAAAACGCGACCATGGCACCGATCGATCCGATCCATTATAAAACAAGGACGGCCCTTAAGGCAAGATCGTGGGCAACGCCTGAACCGAAGCTTTCATGTGGGTGCGATGAACGCAGTTCATCCGGTCTTGGG
>JBBSFW010000379.1:0-3105 GCA_038254805.1 Terriglobales bacterium | reverse complement strand
GAGGGGATAAGAATGTATGGCCCGGGAACATCGGTAACAATCTGGGCCAGGGACCCGGGTGACGTCGGGATGGACTCGACAAGGGCGATGTAGCAGAGAATGCGGCGGATGCCTTGGGAAGAGAGTCGAGTGTTAGATCAACGTGTGAAGTTCATAGCGGAACTGCTGAAAAGCGAAGAGTCAATGACTGCTTTGTGCCGTGCTTTCGGCATTTCGCGGAAGACGGGTTACAAATGGCGAGATCGCTATCGTCATGGCGGGCCAGTTGCTCTTATAGATATGAGCCGCCGACCAAAGGTCAGCCCGCGGGCCACGCCGAAAGATCTAATCGACCGAATATTGGCGCTTCGCGCAAAGCATCCGACTTGGGGTGCCAGGAAACTGAAAGTAAGGCTGCTGCAATCAGAGCCGCAATTCAACTGGCCAGCCGCCAGTACGATTCACGCGATCTTACGAAAAGCGGGAGTGACGCGCAAGCCTCGGAGATGGAGAGTCGTCCCATTCAGGCTTCCCTTAGTGGAGGTGATCAGGCCGAACCAGGTCTGGTGTATGGATTTCAAAGGAAGTTTTGATTGCGCCAGTGGAGAGCACTGTGACACGTTCACTGTAACGGATGCGTTCAGCCGCTTCATTCTCCACTGTCAAGCGATCAAAAGCTTGGGCCACGGCGACGTAGACCGGATTTGTGATGCGCTCATGCGAAAGTATGGAATACCGGAACGCATACGAACGGACAACGGCACTCCATTCAGCTCGATCAGCGGTTTAGGGATCAGCAAGCTGTCCATCAAGTGGATGCAACTTGGAATCGTTCACGAGAGGATCGACCCCGGCAAACCGACTCAGAATGGGCGCCATGAACGGATGCATCGAACACTAAAAGAAGACACCGCCAGTCCGCCAGCACCAACTCTTTTGGCGCAACAAGGACGCTTTGAGGAGTTCACAGTATCGTTCAATCGCGAACGCCCTCACCAAGCTCTCGGAATGAAAACGCCACTTTCAATGTATTCGCCGAGTGAAAAAGCGTTCCCAGCGAAGCTGGACGCGATTACCTATCAAGAGCCGTATATAGTCAGACCGATTCGGCGAAATGGAACAATACGTTGGAAGAATCAGGAGATCTTCATCACAGAGGTGTTGAGAGATCAGCCCGTTGGCCTTTTACAGGGCTCTGACAAGGCCCTCGAAGTCTATTTTGGGAGCCTGCACCTTGGAACAGTTGATTGGCAGTCCACGAAGTTCATTCCGAAGCGTCTTTGAGCTAACCTTCGCGGCAGGCCAAGGATCACTTTACCGACAGCCGTACTTCACAATCGTCAGGTAAAACTCATCATTAGCATGTCTAGTGGAACCGGAGAACGTGGCGCTCGAGATTTCACAGATCATTGGGGTACCTCGGCTAGAAGAACATACCGAGGCCTCCTGTAGAATAATCACAGAGCAATGGCTAAACGAAGCAGGCCGGAAGGTGACATGTTGCAAGGAACACTGGACATGCTCATTCTCCAGACTCTAATACTTGGTCCTGCGCACGGTCACACGATCGCTCGCATAATTGAGCAGGGCTCGGAGGAAGTGCTTCAAGTGGAGCGCGGGTCTCTTTACCCGGCGCTCTATCGGCTGGAGGACCGCGAATGGATAGCATCATTCTGGGGTACTTCTGAAAACAATCGGAAAGCGAAGTACTATCGCCTTACTGCAGCCGGTCGCAAGCAGTTGGCCGCCGCGACGTCACGATGGGAACGGCTGGTCGTTGGGATAAGCCGTATTCTGAAACCGGCTACGGAGTAAGCACGATATGCGGTGGATTAGTGTTTTTCGTCGAGCAAGGCGACTTTCGGAAAACGCTCAAGAACTTCAGTTCTACCTGGAAGCCGAGACAGAAGACAACATAGGCCGCGGCATGTCACGGGAGGAAGCATACTCAGCCGCGAGAAGGAAACTCGGCAATTCAACCTCAATCCGTGAGGAGGTATATCGAATGAGCAGCTTACCCTTCCTCGAAACGAGCTTGCAGGACGTGCGGTATGCAATCCGGACAATGCGGAAAAATCTCGCTTTCACCATAACGGCCGTGCTCACGCTCGCTCTCGGGATCGGCGGTAACACCGCAATTTTTACCGTCATACGCAGTACGCTTTTGAAGCCGCTCCAATATCCGGAACCTCAGCAATTGGTACGGATCTCCGTCGACAATAATCGTGAGGACCAGCGTGACGGCTCTGTTTTGCCGATGCGATTAGAGGAGCTACGAAAGACTGCTCGGTCTTTTAGCTCAGTCGCAGCGTACCTGAAATTTGAGGAAGACGTGTCACTTGCCGGCCCTAAAGGACCGGAGGCGCTTAAAGGAGCGCGCGTATCAGCGAACTTCTTCGCCACTCTGGGAGTCAGGCCGGTCGTGGGCCGCAGTTTTGTTTCCCAGGAAGACGCTCCCGGAAGTCCTGCTGTCATGATCATCAGCTCCAGACTTTGGAAGCGTCGCTTCAATGGCGATCCGCAGATCGCCGGAAAATCGGTGACACTCAATGCTCTGTCCTACACGATAGTAGGCGTACTGCCTCCGAGTTTTGGCTTTCCCTTTATAGACACCGAGGTATGGGTTACAAGACCTATGGAATGGTCGATGTTACCTCCTCGGTTCTGGCGTTATGTCACGCCTCTGAATGCGTTTGCAAGATTGAGGCCGGAAGCCAGTTTGAAGGAAGCGCAGGCCGAACTCAACGTATTAAACCAGCAATATGTTCGTGCACACCCGGACAATATGGATGCTCGACCCGGCCTTGGACTACATGTGACATCGCTGCAGGCTCAGCTTGTAGCAGGTCTACGCCCAACACTTTTGATTCTATTTGGGGCTGTGGCTTTCGTCCTCCTGATTGCATGCGCTAATGTGGCTGGTCTTTTGCTCGCGCGTTCAACATCCAGATCTCGCGAATTCGCTCTACGGGCGGCAGTGGGTGCAGGCAGGGGCCGGCTGGTCCGGCTACTGCTGACTGAAAGCCTGGTGTTGGCGGTTGGAGGCGGGATCATCGGCGTTTCATTTGCAATATGGGCACTCACCGGTATCAAACACGTGAGCGCCCTCAATATGCCTGGCTTTGT
>JBBSFW010000378.1:0-3107 GCA_038254805.1 Terriglobales bacterium | reverse complement strand
TCCAACTCTGCGTGGCATCGTCTTTCATATTTTTACTGTCCTCTGGGGGAGCGTTCCCGAGCTTAGGCGCAAGTAGATTACGGTAGAGTTCGCGTTGCACTTGCACCTCGATAGCTGCTGCTGCGGAATCTGCGCTCATGGCACCGTCCCAATCCCGCATCAAGTCGCGCGCCTGTCGCGCACGCAATGAAACCTTTTTGACATGATCCAATGCGTACGCAAAGCGTTGGGCGCAGAAGTAATCGAATTCAGAATAAACATCAGTCTGAAGAGCGAGCATGTCGGGCGACGTGAACTTCTTGTTCGAGCTCAGCACTTGGTAGATTCGTTGTGTTCTATAGGGCGGTTCCCATTCAACGCTAACGGAATAGGGATATCCGTCACGAGTAATGCGGCCATTAGCAGTTGCCAGGACACCAGATGGCGGATCGAAGACGGTGGGTAATTGTTCGAACGGGATATAGCCAATCCACTCATGTTTGTCATCGCGACCGGAAACCGGCAAGCTTCCGTCGCCTGAAGCGCGGATGGGCACTCGGCCCGTGGCCTGATAGCCAATGTGGCCATCGATGTCGGCGTACACGACGTTCTGACCCGGTGCCACCCAGTGCGAAAAGGCCCGACGAAATTCTTTCCAGTTCTGTGCCGAATCGGCATCAACGAAAGGCGATTGCAGAGCCGCGGGACCATAAAGCGTCCATTGCAATGCGACACTGCGTGTTTCACCCGGCAGTAGCTCACTGATGATCGGGCCGTGACGTGTGACCACCACATCCATTTCCACGTCATGCTTGCCGCGAACGTGAATCACTTCGTGCATGCGCTCTGGTTCGCGCCAACCCTGGGGTGTCTGGTATTGACCGCGGTCGTCGAAATTTTCGATGAAAATGTCTTCCACTGTGGGGCCCACATTGGTAAATCCCCAGGCAATTCGCTGGTTGTGACCCAACAGCACCGTGGGAGCACCTGGCAACGTGACACCAACGACGTCCAGGTTGGGGCAGCGTAGATGGGCTTCGTACCACAATGCCGGCATTTGATGTCCCAGGTGCGGGTCGTTGGAAAGTAGCGGCTTGCCGGAGGCAGTGTGGGCACCGGACACCACCCAATCATTGGAGCCGGGTGCCAGATTTACTTCAGGAAAGAAAGCACGCCCCGAGAACGGCGTTAGTGATTGGCGAAGAGCGACAACGCGAGTTCGGTCGGAATTACCCAGAGATGTCCGCGACGAGTCCGCTACTTTCTGAGGAAGGCTGCGTTCTTCAACGCGGGGGGGGTGGTCCCGCCATGAAGTATTTGGGAAAAGGTCGGCGGTAAGTTCCGGGCCTAACTTGGCAAGAATTTTTTCCCGCTGTAATGCTGAGGGCGCCGAGTGGTGGTTCAGTTCCTTGATCATGTTGGCGGAAATAACCAGGGTGTCAGCCGGGGTCCAGGGTCGTGGCTGGTACCGCAGAATGTGGAATTCCAGCGGCAACTGCTTGCGATGGGTTTCAATAAACGCGTTCACTCCGCGCGCGTAACCTTCCAGATTGGCACGTTCGGCAGCAGAGGCTTCCTGGACGCCGCGCTCGGCCCGAGCGCGCAAGAGTAGAATGCGCTGTTCCCGGTCGTGCTGCACAAAGTCAGGCCCCAGGATTTCCGCTATCTCTCCGCCCGCAAAACGGCGAGTGATGTCCATTTGCCATAAGCGGTCTTGCGCCGTTACGTAGCCTTGGGCGAAAAACAGATCTTCACGATTCTGGGCGTCAATAGTTGGGACGCCATGAGAGTCTCGGGTCACGGTCACCGGCGCTGAAATTCCCCGCACCTGCACAGCCCCGTCCAACGGGGGAAGAGCTGCCCGTGCGAAGTGATAAAACCAACCCACAGCCAGCAAGAGCAGTAGAACTAAGAACAGGGCCAATAACAGGAAGAAGCGCCGCAGGTTTCGGGCGGCACGCGGATGCGCGGCGATAGCCTTGGGACTGGCCATGTCGAACGAGGATTCTAGGACCAGGGAGATACCAGAGACAAACGGGTTTTGAGGTTTTTGAAATTGAAATTCATTTTCAATATTGGCCTGGGACTGCTATCCTGAAACCGATTTTCACGCCGCCCTGGCATTGTCTATGTTGCAAAAGCGTATTGACGACCAACCCACGATTTCCCGCGAGATGGTGCGAGAGGCGGAAGAAATTTTACACCGTCACCTTAAGCGGGTTGGCCTGAAGCACACCGAGCAGCGGGACAACATCCTGCGCACCTTTCTCGAAACCCGTGAGCACCTTTCCACTGATGAACTGTATCGGCTGGTCAGGAAAAAAGATGCGCGAATCGGATTTACGACGGTGTACCGTACCCTGAAGCTGCTGGCGGAATGTGGACTGGCCAGCGAGGTTGCTTTTCACGATGGCATTGCCCGCTTTGAGCACCAGTACAACCGTCGCAGTCATCATCACATGGTATGTACAGCGTGCGGCAGTTCAGTTGAGTTTTTCTCCCCCGAGGTAGGAAAAATTGAGCAAGAAATTGGACGCAAACACCACTATGCCACTACGCGGCATACTTTTCAGATCTACGGACTCTGTGAAGCTTGCAGAAAAAGACCGCGCGTCATCTAACCGATTTATTTTTTCGTCATATCAGCAGGTGAAGTGCCAGCACCCGTGCCTGATCGCACGAATTCATAGGACAAGGTTGCGTTAGCCGATTGTTTCTGATAGTGTGCGCCGCACAAGCGTGGTCCAGTTGGAGTTGGACCAAAGACAAGCAAAAGCTTAAGTTTCTATTTACTCAATTTGGAGGAACAAGATGCAGCGTTACTGCGCGTCGTGCGGTGCGCCATTAGCTGAAGGTGCGCTGGTCTGTGGTTCGTGTGGGAAGAGTGCCGCGCAGTCAGGCGGAGCAAGCGTCGGAAATGCGCCCCCAGCGGCCAGTAGTGGAGGCTTGGCAGAGAATGTCGCCGGAATGCTGGCCTATGTCACGTTCATTCCAGCGATAATCTTTCTTCTCCTTGAGCCTTACAGCCGGAATCGCTTCATTCGATTTCACTCGTTCCAATGCATCTTCCTGAGTGTGGCACTTTTTGTGATTCACATCGTGTTGATGTTTATCCCGATTATCGGATG
>JBBSFW010000377.1:0-3159 GCA_038254805.1 Terriglobales bacterium | reverse complement strand
GGACGGAGCATATCGGACACGCCACATCTGTGAGCCTGCCCAAAATGCCGGGACGCGGAACTCGGCCCCTTGCGGATCTCGCACAACCACGTCAAGATCGACATCCACAAACGGATTTTCGTACTGCCTGGTGCTGGTGAAGGCCCACTCCACCGGGCAATTCACGGCAGCGGCCAGCGTTTGCGCTCGCAGGGCATCGCTTAGGGTCAAGGCGGTTGCGCCGGCCAGAAAATCTCTTCTGTTTAGATGCATGTAATTGTAGTCAGCCAGTCTGGGTATCCAGAATGACACATTGGTGGCGCGCGCAACTGCGGCAATATGCGCTATCCGGCACCGGCCGCGAGCTCAGCCCGTTTGTATCCGGTCCCCGACATGGCATTCTAAAATCGAGTGCCAACCGTCATCCTATTATTCATTTCGAACGCTTTTATGACATACGCCTGGTACGGACATTTAAAGCACCGCTCCATGCCAATGGTGACCGCCATATTAGTGAGCTGGCTGATAGCCTTCGGCGAATACTGTTTTCAGGTCCCTGCCAATCGCCTCGGCTATGGTCAATTCACCGGATATCAATTGAAGATTATCCAGGAGGGCATCACCTTGGTAGTCTTCGCGGTGTTCGCGTATTTCTTTCTGGGTGAGCCGATGCGCTGGAATTATGCGGCATCGTTCGTTTGCATTCTCGGCGCGGTGATTTTCGCCTTCTGGGGCAAGCTGTAAGAAGGCTGGATGAGAGTCTATAATGGCTGTAACACAAGAGGTTCCCCGAAATGCAAATTCGCAATGTTTCTCCTTGGTTGGCATTAGTCGCATGGGCTGGCTTTGCCATGAGCGTTACCCTATTCGGACAGGCCACCGGAACACCGCCCAGCGGAGGGCGCGTGACACCCACCCCGACGATTCCGACCAACCCGACCACTCCGACCAATCCCAGCACCCGCCAGCCAAATACGTTCCCTACTCAGAATCAACAAACCCCCGAGTTGATGGAGCGTCCGATTTATGTCTCCGGCAAGGTGACGCTGGATGATGGCACGCCGCCGCCTGAATCCGTCGTCATGCAACTGGTATGCAATGCGTCGCCCCGCTCGGTCGGATACACGGATAGCAAGGGCAGATTCAGCATCGATCTGGGGAATCGCAACAACAGCGCGATTTTCGCCGATGCCAGCCAGAGCGGGACCGGAGTTTTCGACGGCGACGGATTCGGAAGGTCCGGTTCACCGGGGCAGTCGCAATCGCTAGGCCGGGGAACCTCGGAAAGATCGTTTCTGGGCTGTGATCTGGCCGCCTCGCTTCCCGGTTTCCGGTCTGACACAGTGAATCTGGGAAATCGCCGCTCACTCGATAACCCGGAGGTCGGAACCCTGATTCTGCACCGCCTTGGAAATGTGCAAGGACTGACCATTAGCGCTACCAGTGCGCTTGCTCCCAAGGACGCCAAGAAGGCCTTTGATAAGGGCTTCAACGAGAATAAGAAGAGCAAGTGGGAGAATGCCGAGAAAGAACTCAGCAAAGCTGTCGAAATTTACCCTAAGTACGCTGCTGCCTGGTACCAACTGGGGGTCGCGCAGCAGGCGCAGCAAAACCTCGAAGGAGCCCGTAAATCCTATGCGCAGGCGCTAGCCGCCGATTCGAAATTTGTAAGCCCTTACCAGCAACTCGCGCTCATCGCAGCTCACGATAACAATTGGAAAGAGGTGGCCGCGGAAACCGATCACCTTTTGAAGCTAAACCCGGTCGACTTCCCGCAAGCGTGGTTCTACAACGCTCTGGCCAACTATCATTTGCAAAACTGGGATGTAGCCGAAAAAAGTGCACGGCAAGGCTTGGATTCCGATTCCGCGCACCGCATCCCAAAGTTGGACCATCTGCTTGGCGTAGTACTGGTTCAGAAACGCGACTACCCCGGGGCTGCCGAACACATGCGGAGCTACCTGACTCGGAACCCATCGGCCGGCGACGCCGAAATGGTGAAGAAACAGCTTGCCGAAATCGAGAAAGTAACCGGGGCCCAAGCGGTGCAGAAGTCACCTTCGGATTCCGAACAGCCCAAGCAATAGATCAGCGAAGGCCTGTCATCAAGGCGCGCTATGGCCGTCCCGGTTGGGTACCAAGTACGATCCAACCTGAAAGTACCCTTGCTGGTAACATCTCTCAACCGGAAACTGAGTATGGATGGAGCGAACAGATCTAGAACAATGGAAAGCGCGTGAAGTCGCCCGGCTTCTCGCGCTGCTAGAAACCGAACGCAGGTACTACCAGGAAATCGTGGCTGCGGTTCCGGTCGGACTTCTCGTGCTGGCCCCGGACCTAAGCGTTGTATCTTCGAACCGCGAGGTTCGGAAAATTTGCGGTCTACGGAGCGGCGAGCCGGTGCGAGGCCGGTTGGAAACGCTTCTCCCTCCCGCGGCATTCGACCGGGTGCGCGAAGTTTTAAAAACAGGGAGTCCGCAAAACGACGTTCTCATCGACACTCAGGAGCAGCCCGCCCGGCACCTGCGAATTTCCATTCAATCCATCCGCACCTGGGACGACGACAAGGAACAGGAAGCCCTTGTCACCATCCAGGATCTTTCCGCCCTGCCCGCGCCACCGGATGGGTCCCTTGCGCCCAGTCAGCCTTCCGACCGTTTGTTGAGCGGCGCGCTGCCAGCGTCCGAGTTGCTGGAAAACCTGGATGCCATCGTGTGGGCCGCGGAACTACCAAGCATGAAATTTCTTTACGTCAATGAAAAGGCGCAGGAACTGCTTGGTTATCCCGTTGAAACATGGCTGAACACGCCAGACTTCTGGAAGGAACGTATCCACTCGGAAGACCGTGACTGGGTGGTGAAGTCTTACGAACGCGCCATCGATAACTGGAGCCGGCATAGCTGCGAATATCGCGCTCAGACCTCTTACGGCAAAGTGCTGTGGATGCGGGAGACCGCGCGTTTGTTGGTGGATGAGCAGGGCAAGACCAAACACCTGATCGGCATTGCCGTCGAAGTCACCCAGCGAAAGATCCTGGAAGACCAGGCCATCCGGTCGCAGCGCGTGGATGCGCTCGGGAAATTGGGCACGCGGGTTAGCCATGAAATTCACAACTTGCTCATGGTGGTCTCCGGTTACGGTGAAGAGTTGATTCATGGCTTGCCGGCTTCGCACCCCTTG
>JBBSFW010000376.1:0-3160 GCA_038254805.1 Terriglobales bacterium | reverse complement strand
CAATACGATGTTCAAACTTTACTGGTTACCGACCCTAAAGGCAGCAATTGAACTCAACCGTGGCAACTCGTCTGGGGCTCTTGCCTCTCTGGAGGCTGCCGCTCCCTATGAACTGGGAGAGGCACAGCCGTTTCAGTTGGGAACACTGTACCCGGCTTATCTACGCGGCCAAGCCTATCTGCAGGCACACAACGGCGCTGGGGCAGTCGCTGAGTTCCAAAAACTCGTTGAGCATCGTGGCATTGTGCTGAACTTCCCGCTGGGGTCGCTCGCTTATCTCGGCCTCGCTCGTGCTTATGCTCTCGCGGGTGACCCCGCTAAGAGCCGCACGAATTACCAGGAATTTCTCGCCCTCTGGAAAGACGCCGACCCTGACATTCCGATTCTGAAGCAAGCCAAAGCGGAGTACGCGAAGCTGCAATGAATGTTTTGAGGCACACGCGCAGTTCTGGGGATTCCCCAAGTCAGCTCGCACGGACGGAGATGGCAGCCTGAGCCGGATTCGCGATCAAAAGCCGTTTCAGCGCTTCGCGCAGCTCCTGCCTATCTTCTGACTTCACCAGAAAGTCTTTGGCTCCAAGATAGTCGCTGAATGTTTTCGCAAGGGCGTCGGTATGTTTTGTCCAGACCAGAATCGGCACCTGCTGTAACTTTGGCTCCGCGTGACACTTCCTCAACAGGGCAAAGCCGCTATCGAGACCAAGACCCAGGTCGAGGACGATGGCATCGGGAGCCCCGGTCAGATTCGATACTATATCATCCAAATGCTGCTCGGCTTCCATCAGATGGGTGATCAGTTGCACTCCGTCGTATCCCAGCTCGTGTAGAGCTTCAGTGCAAGCATCAGAAGCGGACGCCTGATCCTCGATGAGAAGGATAACCTTGCGAAACTCGCGCATTTGCTGGTTGAGTTGCGCCAGAGAGGCCTGGATCACATCACCGGTGGCATAATTCACGATCTTCACAAGTGGCTTGGGAAGCAACTCATCATTGCGTTCGCTATCTGTCAAAGCGGGTTTTGGTATACCAGGCTTGTTCGTATCTTGGGTGAACGCCGCAATGTCCCTAGAGGAGGTCTCGTTCCGACTTTTGCGCTCAACCATGCTGGATTAGCTCCGTATTAAACAGTATACTCCGCAGCTTTCGGCCCAGCTAACGTTTTCAGTACACAAGACGCACGGCGGCGGAAATGTGGTAATTTGCATCTCGACCTTACAGAGAATTCTGCCGACGGGGGTACTCCGTTTGCGCCACTTGCCGAAACCCCCACAAGGATCATTGGCATAATCTGAGTAGTGAAGGCGGCCGCGCGGGCGCCGACAGGAAATATATGCCGCGAAGGGGGATTTCGGACATTCGCAGCGCAGCGTAAGCGTCGTCCGTATTGTCTCCGTTTCGCGCGCGCAGGACCCTAGCGGAGCAGGTGTCGTCGAGCAATGTGAATTCATCCAGGCGGATCTCCGTTCCGAGAAACGTTCGATGTGATGGTTGGAGTTTCTGACTACGTCGGAGATCCCGTGCGCCCCCGCCTACTGAACGCAGGTTTCTACGCGGGGCAGGAGCGGCTTTTTTCCCTGAACCGTTGCTTCAATTGAGGGATGCTGTTTTCAGGGTTCGCGTTGATCGTGACTTCCACTTCGGCACCGTCTTCAAGGCGCGCCCTTGCTCCTTCTCGTCGGTGAGAGTATTTTCCATGCGAATCTTCGGATATAGGTGGTGGCGCCTCTAATTCAATCTGGGCTTTTTCAGGTTCGTTCGGGTGGAGACGCGATGACCTTGTCAACCCTCCAAAGAACGGTGACGTGCACTAGTCCCCAGTGACTTTTCCCCCTGGTTTGGCCGAAAGTGCCCGTTTGCTCCGGGCTTTTTTTACCGCGGCTTTCGCCTTTTGGATTGAAATGGTCTTGTATTTCTTTTTTCCCTTTTTCGTCACAGCGATAGGAGCAAAGGACGAAAGATCTTGTCTATTCCAATTGGTTGCCGATTACGCCTACGGATGCACTCGCCGAGGCTGCGGGTGCTGAAGAGTAGGATGCCGTCGACACGGCCAGCAGCACGAGTACAAAGAGCGGGAAACGATCGGATGAGATGAGACGCATTGTGTTTCCTCTTGCCGATAATCCTTCGCATGCCCAGCCCGCTTCTTCGAGCCGGTTGCGAGGATTAAAAGACGCGATTTCGACGAACCCAGTCAAACACTCCGTCTCAAAATCACACTGAGGCGGAACCAAGTCCATCAGGCGATTTCCGTACTTTAATCGCAATCCATAGCCTGCAAGACTGAGCGTGACAAGACTGGGCGCTATGGGCGTGGCTCTGTCCTGGTCGTGCTCTCGGTCGTGTCCTTGGCATCAGCTTGAACGGTGACATCCACCGGTGCACCCTGTTTAAGGCTTACTTCCTTCCCATTCTTATCGGTGAGGGTGTTCTCAATGCGTAGCTCCTTATAGAGCTGCTCAGCACCCTCAACATCAATCTGCGCCTTTCCCGGCGCGCTCGGGTTCGACGATGGGATGAGGTCAACCACAGTTCCAGGCAGGGTCGTGCTCGGCTTGTCGTTTTTCGGATTCACAGGTATCCTTTCCGGAAAAAAGGAGCTGCTGGACGGGAAATATTACCACAGAAAGGAGCCCACCGGACGACAGCCGTTGGCAATGCTGTTCTTAGCAAATGGAATGTCCGGCTCGGGCAGCGATTTGGACGGCCTTTTATGTCGCGCAGCGATGGTCCTCCTGGCTCGGGCAATCTTTAGGAACCTGGTCCAAGCGATATTTAAAATGCCGCGACTACACAGTTGACGTTAACAAGGCAATACACTCAAAATCCCATTTGCAGGGTAAATGACTGATGTGGCGATTTATCGCCAATTGAGATGATGCCAGGAGTGTTCAGCGCGGAGCCAACGTTTGGTAGCGGGCAATGGTGTAGCCGAGAGCTGCTCCAAGAAACACATCCGAGGGAAAATGAGAAAGCGTGGTGACGCGAGAAAAGCTTACAGCGGTTGCGAAAGCATACGACACCCAAGGCACCCAGCGGTGGTTGCGATACCGCGTGGCGACAACTGTAGCGACCGAAAAAACCCCGGCTGCGTGTCCGGATGGAAATGAGCTGCCCTTAAAAGGAGATTTGCCGCCACTAAAAAACGTATCGTTAAAAGACT
>JBBSFW010000375.1:0-3160 GCA_038254805.1 Terriglobales bacterium | reverse complement strand
GGGCGGGATCAAAACGTAACACTCCTGAAGCTTTCAATCCTCATCCGCGCGCAATTTTGCGATCACGGACAGGTCCTCCAGCGTGGTCGTGTCGCCCTTTACTTCGCCCCCGCTGGCCAGTTCGCGCAACAGTCTCCGCATGATCTTGCCGCTGCGGGTTTTGGGAAGTGAATCGGTAAAACGGATGTCATCCGGCTTGGCGATTGCACCTATCTCCTTGGCCACCCACTGCCGCAAATCGTTCTTCACGGCGTCGCTCGGTTTCTGGCCCGCTTTCAACGTGACGAAGGCCGAGACGGCCTGTCCTTTGATCTCATCCGGCCTGCCTACTACGGCGGCTTCAGCCACCATGGGATTCGCTACCAAGGCGGACTCGATCTCCATCGTGCTGAGCCGGTGACCCGCCACGTTCAACACGTCATCGACGCGCCCCATCAACCAGAAGTAGCCGTCAGCGTCAATGCGCGCGCCATCACCGGCGAAGTACATGCCCGGAATCTGTGACCAATACTGTTCCTTGTAACGGTCCGGATCGCCATAAATTGTCCGTAACATAGAAGGCCAGGGATGTTTTATTACCAGGAGACCGCCCGAACCCGTTGGCACCGGCTTCCCTTCCCGCGTCACCACATCGGCCAGGACCCCCGGCAATGGTTTGGTCGCCGACCCGGGCTTGGTTGGAATCGCTCCCGGCAGCGGTGAGATCAGGATCGCGCCAGTTTCGGTCTGCCACCAGGTGTCGACAACGGGGCAACGGTCCCGGCCGATGACGCTGCGATACCACATCCACGCCTCTGGATTAATTGGCTCGCCGACGCTGCCCAGCAGGCGCAGGCTGGCCAGTTCATATTTGCGCGGCCACTCCTCGCCCAGCCGCATAAACGCGCGAATCGCAGTGGGCGCGGTGTAGAAGATACTGACCTTGTATTTCTCAATCAACTTCCAGAAGCGATCGGGTTCGGGCCAGGTCGGTGCCCCTTCATACATCAGCACCGTGGCTCCGTTCTGCATGGGCCCGTAGACCACATAGCTGTGACCGGTTACCCATCCGATGTCGGCTGTGCACCAGAAGACGTCCTCATCACGCAGGTCGAAGACCCATTTTGTCGTGATGTAAGTCTGGACCGCATAACCGCCGGTAGTGTGCAGAATACCCTTGGGCTTGCCCGTGGTGCCGGAGGTGTAGAGCAGATATAAAGGATGCTCGGAATCGACCGGTTCGGCCGGACAATCCGGGGACGCCTGCGCCATCAGATCGTGCCACCAGTGATCGCGCCCTTCCTGCATCACGACCGTCGACCCGGTGCGCCGGTACACCACCACATTCCGAATGGTGGGGCATTGGCCAAGAGCGTTGTCGACCGCCTCTTTCAGCTTGACCTCGGCTCCGCGCCGGTGGCCTGCGTCTTGCGTAACCACTGCTACTGCGCCGCAATCGTTGATGCGATCAATAAGCGATTGCGAAGAGAAACCGCCAAAAATGATGGTATGGGGAGCCCCCAAACGAGCGCAGGCCAGCATCGCAATGGCAAGCTCCGGGACCATTCCCATGTAGAGCGCCACGCGGTCTCCCTTCCGAACGCCGAGCGACTTGAGCACGTTGGCGAACTTGGATACTTCGCTCAGCAACTGCTGATAAGTAATTGTGCGCGCGTCACCAGGCTCGCCTTCCCAGAGAATCGCAGTCCTATCGCCCCGGCCCGCCGCGACATGCCGGTCCAGACAGTTGTACGAGAGATTGAGTTGGCCGCCCACGAACCATTTCGCAAACGGCAATTCCCACTCGAGCACGCGGTCCCAAGGCTTGAACCAATGCAGCTCCTGCGCAATGCCGGCCCAGAACGTTTCAGGATCGTCGGCGGCCTGCTTGTACAGGCGCTCGTAATCTTCCAGGCTGCCGATGTGCGCCTTGGATCGAAACTCTTCAGAACACGGAAAAACGCGCTGCTCGTTGAGCGCGGAGTGAATGTCGACTTGGGGATCCATGGAAATGTGTAAAGTTTAGGATAGCGTCCATCGTGGCTACGTGCACGATGCCGGACCGCGCCATTTTTTACGCTGCAAGGAACGCTGCGCGAGGGAGAGTGCGAGCGTTCCCTGTGAGCATAAATAACTTGTATTCCAGAAAATAATGTTTCGCTGGTCGTGACTGGGGGGTACCGTTCGGTCCGGCTGGAAGACTCCCTGGCTAAAGGTGCGATAAAGCCGTCGGAACAATGGCATCACTAGATCGCCCAATACGCGGGGTTGAAAGCGTCTGCTGATCTGCCGCTTAGTTCCGAATCGAAATGTATACTCCTGGTTGCGTTTGTTTTCCGCCGATCGTCGCAGAGACGAGAGTCTCGCCATCAGGCAGAGCACTGGGAATTACAACATTGAATTGATAAAGTCCAGCAGCCGAAATACCCGCGAAGGACGTTTCAGCATTCACCCCTCCGATTACAACTTGAAGCGAAGTCAGATCTTTCAAGGGATTGACGCTACTAACGATCTGCCCTGCGGGAGTGGGAGGAATGGTGGGGCCAAAACCAGTGCCGTATAGCAGAACTGTTTCGCCTGGTTTGGCCGGCGTCGCACTGGAAACGATGCCGAGCGGAGAATAATCTGCGTGTTGCCCCGCAACATGTGTGCCGTCAAACGTAAAAAAGGACGGTGCGTACGTGCTCATGTTCGCTGTTTGCACACTGCTGGTGCCGTTGGGGTTTTTAACTGCTACCTGGACGGGGCCGGTCTTGCTATCGTCGGGAACTTGAGCATTTATTTGCGTCGGACTCACAAAAGAAATAGCCGCAAGCTTGTTGTCAATGGATACGCTCACGCCATTCAATGACGTCGGCAGGGTCTTTCCATTTATGCTGTTGCCCCAGTCGCCAGACGTCTGGGCAAGATTCTGCCCATAAATTGCGATCCATGCTCCGGGCGAAACTCCCGGCACATTCCCCGCAGCGCTGACGATGCCTCCCTGCAAAATCGTTGGTAAACTGTTCGGCACCGTCCAACTACCCATCACTGTCTGATACGACCCTGTCTGATCGGCCGAGTTGTATGCAGATGCTGAGATAACCTTATCGCCTGCATAGCCACCAAGAAACCTAAGCGACAGGGCTATACTCAACGTGTCATCCGACCCTGATATCGACGAATGGGTAGCGTCAAGCTC
>JBBSFW010000374.1:0-3162 GCA_038254805.1 Terriglobales bacterium | reverse complement strand
GCGTTGCGGAAAATCTTCGCCGCCGCAAATCTTCCTCAAGTAAGCGCTTTCCTCAGCCAACTCCTGTCCCCAAAACTCCCCCTCAACTCATTGAAATCTCTGGCACACTGAAGGAGAGTCTAGTACGATGGGCGCGACCTTGTCGTCGCCACGTTTGGCGCAGTGCTATTGCTGCTTGTCTTGATTGCCATGCGGAGGATGACTCGATGCGTGTGGTTATCGCCCTGCTAGTGATTGTTTATCTTGTCGGTGTTGGTGTTGAGCTAGCGCCCACGATCAAAGCAAACTGGAGCACCGGCACCGCGTTGCAATTCGTCGAGAGTGTTGCGACGGAACTGCCGAGAGCGTTGTCTTGGCCGGCGACGGCATATCGCAGCATTGCAGAGAAGCCCAGTGCTCCCGAGAAGCCCAGTGCTCCCGAGAAGCCCCGGGCGCCCGAGTAGCGTGAAACGAGAGTTAGACATTCGACCTTTGGCAGATTGATATGAGAAGGCCCTTCTGGATCGAGCAGGAGTTGTATACCGATGGCACGAAATGTAACAGGAAGTCTGCGCGAGATGGTTCGATACCGGCGGTTTAGCTCCGGCTCCGCCTCGATATGCTCAACAAAGAGAGCAGCTGACACAAGGAAAGGCTCGAGCTGAGCCAAGTCGATCGGGATGCCTACTTGCCGCGCGCCGCGTCCTTTAGGCCACCGATGGCGTTCTGTACCTTGCCGGCAGCTTTCTCGGTTTTGCCTTCGCCGGTCACTTGCCCAACGGCTTCCTTCACCGCGCCTTTCGCCTGCTTGGCACTGCCTTTGATCCGATCCTTGTCCATCTGGTTCACCCTTCGAAATTGCGGCTAGATTTCCAGGAAACGGCCAGAACGCCGGTTTGTTCCGATCCCACCACGAAGTGGCGGGCGGGGCGGCTATGATTCCGATGCCTTTTTGGGCTGGCAATGGCATGTCGAGCCGTATTCATGGTAACGTCCGTCGGCTCTTGGAGAAAACCTCACCGCTGCTCTGGGGCCTTGTCATGGCCTTATTGGCCGTGGTGCCGGTCTTGGGCGCGTTTTTTGTGGTCTGGATACCAGCGGCAATCTTTCTGGCGCTCGACGGCAGCTGGGAGAAGGCCGTAATTCTCGTATCGTGGGGTGGGCTGGTCGTCGGCGGCATCGACAACCTCCTGTATCCAATGCTGGTGGGAAACCGTCTAAATCTCCACACCGTTCCAGCGTTCATTTCATTGGTCGGCGGTCTGGCGCTGTTTGGCCCGGCCGGAATTATTCTTGGGCCCATGGCGGTCACAATCACCATGATGCTTCTAGACGTCTGGCGAACACGGACCGCGGAGCCGAAAGGTTGACAACGGCGCGGCCCGACCAACTGAAGCGCAAGCCCTGGCATTGCGGGACACCTGATGAGGTAATCGAACGCCTGGGTGCTTCGGCGATCGGATTGACAAGTGCGGATGCGCGGAAGTTGCTCGCAGAGCATGGACCGAACGCGCTGAAGGAAACCTAACCGATTAGCCCGTGGGCGATGTTTTTCGCCCAATTCCAAAGCGTTGTCATCTGGGTCCTAATCGGCGCGGGTGCGCTGTCCGGTATTCTCGGTGAGGCAATCGACGCATTCGCCATTTTTCCATAGTCGTTTTGAACGCAGCGGTTGGCTTCTACCAGGAATTCAGCGCCGAGAGGTTGGTCGCCGCGTTGATGCGGATGACGGCGCCCCAGGCGAAAGTACGGCGCGACGGCGCATTTGAGAAGGTCTCCTTTTGGCGCCGAACGTACGTGCCGGCGCACATAGATTTTTCCTAAATCCATTGATGTCGGAAAAAGTCAAACGACTTCGGCCGTGCTCGGTCGCTCATCGAGAACAGTTGCGAGCAGCATGGTGCGCCGTCCGATGGTCGGAAACTCGTGCTCGACCTCGTAGCGCTCGATGGCGCGATGCTGCGGAATGACTTCCTCGAGGAATCGACGCAGCGCTGGAATGTCACTGCCCGTTGTCGAGGTCGTAGAACAGCTGGCCTTGGGCGTCCTTCGGATTCGCTCCAAACGTCTGATAAAAGGAACGGCTCGCCGCGACCACGCGGAGATCCCGGTCGAGCGCGATGAGGGCCTCCCGCACGGTGTCGACGATTGCGTGGGCGAGGGAATGCCCATCCTTGACATGGCGCAACACCTCGTCGGCCACGGGTCGGTAGATCCAAGCCACCAGAAGATCAACCCACCCAGAGTGCCCTGCACGCCAGCAACAACCACGGTACCGTAGATCGTGGCGTGAACGGTATCCACGATCTGACTGAAGAGCCGGTCCATCTCCGCCTGTGACAGCGGTGAAAGATTCCTCACCGACGCGAGCGCCAAGTGACGGTCCCGAAGGAAATAGAAGAGCAGGTAGAATGTGAGCAACGCCGATGAGCTGAACCACCGACCCACGAACAAACGATGCGCCTGTGTTAGTTAGCCAAGAAGCGACGTTCCCGAAAATCGCGGGAAGATTGATCTGCTGTTCAATCCATTGGTCGATCGGTGCGATCCATGGATGAGCGTCAATTGCACTCCGCCAAGCGCCCCCTTCGACCTGCGCCTGGATGACAATTGCACCTTTTGCGGCTTCACTGATAAGACGCTCCGCAACGACATCTCGACGCCGCCTTCGACGCGGGCCTGATTTCGTTCGCGGACGGCGGCGCGATACTCTTCTCACCTCAGTTCACCATGGAAGACCGTGACGCTCTCGGGATTCACGATCACCTTGCCTTGCGCCGCGTCGGAGGCAGGCATCTGCCGAATCTCACTTGGCACCGGATGTTCCTGCTCGTGAGTAAGACGGACCCTTGCGACCCCACAGTTGCTGCAGCGGATGATAGCCCGCGGCTAGTGACTTCTCCTTGCAAGGAGCGACCCTTTCGATCACCGGCGGAGGAAGGAAACGGAGAGCAGAAGCAGACAGCGATGCGTAGCGCGGTGCCGGGATGAAGACGGACTTCGCCGGTTTATCTGCCGTCAAGAAAAAGGGATGCGTGAGGCACGGTGGTGAAGCAGAGCAAACCGGCCGCGAACCCCCTTTCCGCAAGGCACGCGGGGATGATTCAGATCAAAGATCTGTATGGCAATGAGCAGGTAACGCAAACGAGATTCCATCACTCGGCGGCAAGATCCTCGCGGTCG
>JBBSFW010000373.1:0-3173 GCA_038254805.1 Terriglobales bacterium | reverse complement strand
TTCCGGGATCCCAGTTCAACATGAAGTTCTGGTCAGGAATCGCCTTCAGCACTGCAGCCGATTCCTCGGCCGTTGCTGTGTTGCACGACATCTCGTTCTCAAGCAGAAGAATGAGGTTGTGTTTGGCGCATCGCTCGGCAGCCCGCTGTAGTTTGGCATTGATTGCCGCACGGTAAGGCTTCTGATCATCCAGCCGCCAATAGTCGAAACAGCGGATCCGCTTTGTGTTGAAAGCCTTGGCAAGCGAAATGCACCGCTCGAGCAGCTTATCCTGTGCGCTTGCATCGAAGGCCGCATGAAACTGGTCGCGGCTTTCGCTCTGGGAGGAATGGGGAGCCCCAGGCCAATCCGTCTTGAACAGTGGGCTGGCAATATCTGTGACTCGCAGTTTGTGTTCGTCAAGGATCTTCCGTGCATCCCCCAGTTCTATCGCGTTAAGCTCGGTCACGTTCTTGTTCCACATTGAGCGCAACTCAATCCAACGCAGCCCAAAATCGCGGGAGACAATCTTACATGCCGTCTCAAAGTCCTGGGTGATCTCGTCATTGATCACCGCCAACCTGAACGGGCATGTGTCCGTTTCCGCCGCGAAAGATGCCCTCAATGAGGATGCTCCGGATTTCTTGACCAGCGGCGATATCAACATCCCAAGTCCCGCCAGCCCTGCGCCCGCGAGCACTCTGCGTCGTGTGTACGCCATACTCTGCCCTCCCGCTATCCAGACCATTATCTTTCCATCATCTGCTTTTTATGACTCTGCTGTCACGGAGGCCAGTGGAATCTTCCATTGTTTCCGAATAGCCCGTCACTCGGGCACAATCCGCTAGGCATCGATGATCGGTTGCGATAATAGGTCACTTCTAACGGTGGCTGACTAACCATTCAGGGACGAGCGCCGGGCTTCGAAGACGCTTGTGGTCGGTGGCGCAATGCCCTGTTCCGACAGCTATGGGATAGCACTAACACTTCACTCCCTAAATTCCCGATCTGTCTTCTAAAGGTCGCGCAGCGTGAAGCGGCGGATCGCAAGCAGAAGCGCCACGAGCATGTATAAGCCAGCGTAGCCAACCATCGTGTAGCTGGGAACCGAGATACTGGCGAAAGGCGAAATTCGCATCGAACTCGCGAGCGGAGATTGGATCTCAAATGCCGCTCGACGCCAGAGCGCTTCGCTGGGGACTAGGATGCTGGCGATTACGCCGACATCGACCGCGCGCTGTGTGTGTGCGTGATGGCGCCGAATTGCTCGATCCAACCGCCGAGGAAGGCAAGCCCATGCAACCCTAGCGCCAGCACACCGCTGGTTATGGTTGAGAAGTAGGTACCGAAGACAAACGTCAAAGACAGAAGCACTAGACTTTCCATCCAGATCAAGAAAAAGCCACGGAGCAGGTGGCGTGCGATTATCCCACCGATGAAGTAGGTCACCGCATTCACGCCCCCGACCATGATGAAAACATAGGCAGTGATCATGCCGATGAATCCGAACCACTTTCCCACCAGAACGTGCCAGCGTGGCACGGGTTTGGTTGTGACTGCCTGGATGGTGCCGGAAGCGATTCACCGGAGAGAGTGTCGACCGAAGTCAGGATGGTCATCAGGACGGTTAGCAGATCGACGGCGTAGAGGCCCATGGTCTATGTTGCACCTTCAGGCCGTGGTTGACCCTTATGAGCCTCCGATGCCGGGAAAGGTCACGGCCGAGCAGGCCTTGAAGTTCGCAGAGTCGCTGGCGCGAGGCGAGCCTAATCGAAAGAAAATCGCTCTCACCGTGATTTCCGACAAGGTGAAAGAACTGATCTAGCCACTAAATTATCCGGAGCAAGGAAACTCGCCCCCCGCGGAGCAACAACTGATGCCCATTAGAAGTTTTCTTGCCGATAACCACGATGCAGATGGCGAGCGAGTCAAATCACCAGCAATCACTACAAAAAGCTCTTCGGAGGGCTGCAGGCCGTGCCTCCCCGTGGCCGGAATGAGGCTGCCGCCCTTGTGCAGGTCGGCCGATCGCTTGATCTACCGCCAAGTAAGCAATTGTGAGCAGGCACGCTCCGAAAAATTGTTTACTCTTGCTTGATTGGGATTCCAGACTGGAAATCCCGGGTAACCTGTCAACCACTCGGGAGTCCAAAATGGAAACTTCTGGCTGATGTCGGTATCTTCATTGTTCCCCGTCAGTCTCGTCAGACTTCCAGCGTGGAGTGAAGAGCGGTCAAGGTTTTTGTCGTTTCCCTGGCTTGGACTCGACCGAGACCACGCTCTGGCGTGCGGGGCCACGCTAGGTCAAGAAATGCCCTTTCATGATGGCGTTTCGATAGATACGCGTGGGGTCTACTTTCCCGTGTAACTGATCCTCCAGATGGAATTCGACCCGTCGTCTGTAACCAGCAGCGAGCCGTCCGGAGCGACGGTGACTGAAACCGGGCGTCCCCAGACATGCTCATTGTCGACGACGAAACCGGTCATGAAATCCTGATATTCACCGCTGACATGTCCGGTCTGATGCAGAGGCACGCGGATCAACTCGTAGCCCACACGAACGGCCCGGTTCCAGGACCCGTGCTCGGACGCGAAGATATCCCCTTGATATTCCGCCGGAAATTGTTTGCCGTCATAGAAGGTGATTCCGAGCGATGCATTGTGCGGGTTCAGTATGACGTCTGCAGTGATGACTTTGTCTTTAAGTTCGGGGTGTTTGCCATTGTGCCGGGGATCCTGATGGCTGCCCATATACCACCACGGCCAGCCGTAAAAGCCCCCCTCCTGGACATGAGTGATGTAGTCGGGAACCAGGTTGTCCCCCAAGCCGTCGCGTTCGTTGACTGAACACCATAACTCGCCGGTCTTCGGATTCACACCCAGCCCCACGCAGTTGCGAATGCCGTAAGCGTAAACCTGCATCTCGGAGCCGTCCGGGTTGAACTCCAGGACATCGGCGCGGTTCTTTTCCGCCGGCGTGGTATCCGGGTCGTCGACATTGGAACCAGAGCCCACGGAGACAAACATCTTCTTGCCATCAACCGAGAACTGAATATCGCGCGTCGAATGGCCGGAGCCACTCGGCAAATCCGCAATGTGTTGGGCCGGGCCGCGAGCCTGCAAATCGCCGTTCTGATAGGGGAAGCGCACAACCGAGTCCGTGTTTCCCACGTAGACCCACTGTGGATCTGGAC
>JBBSFW010000372.1:0-3181 GCA_038254805.1 Terriglobales bacterium | reverse complement strand
TCGCCCTGATCCGTCTTGAACAGAAACTGAGCATGCGCGGGCCCATCCAGGGTTAGTAACTCCTTGGGGTCCGGCGCCTTCGCATACTGGTCCAGCACCTGCGGCGTAATCGCATCGCCCTCTGCCGTTGCGAACAACTTCGGTCCAGTGATTCGTTCTGGATTCTGAATCGGCGCGTGCGCCAGCAGGATGAGGCGGTCAATTGTTCCCGGCTCGCTATTCACCACCGCATTTGCGGCGGCTCTCCCACCCATGCTGGCCCCCATCAAGGCGACGGTCTTTGCGCCTTGTTGACGCAGATATTTGACCCCGGCCAGAACGTCGAAATACATTTCGTCCTGTGGCGATTGAGACTTTGGGCCGGCGTGCGATTTGCCGTATCCCCGGAACTCGATCGCAGCCACGCGGTAACCCGCATTTGCCAGTTGGGTGGCCTGGTCTTTCCAACTGCTCTTGTCGAACCGCGCCCCGTGAGCGAGCACGACGCCGCGATCCCCGGTCCCGTAAAGATCGGCATACACCACGCCGCCGTCCTGCGTCGGGAATGAAACTTCTTCAGGCGTTGCGAAGAGCATTGTCGTCGTCAATATGCCAAACATCAACCGGATCATTCTTGTCCCTGTCCCTAACAGGCGCTGACCGCTCGATCTAGGCTCCCTCGCCGGTCGCCAGCCAGTGGGCGCATTCCGGACCTAACTCGGCGAGCGCTTTCGCTTCGTATTCCGCCGATTCAGCCGCGCTTAGCGTCTCGCGCCAACGCCCGTTAGTGCCCTTGTTGATGAAGGTCTTCGTACCGCCGACCCACATGGCTCCACCCATGGGAACGATTCTTTCGCCGTGCTCGCGCATCCAGTCGAAGGTGCAGTGCTCGACCATTTCGTCCCACTTGGCCTCATTGATCGGGATGTCGAGAAATTTGGCGATGCGTCGCATCTCTTCGGGCATGTTTCTCTTTAGGACGTCGAAGTGGACCATCAGCATATTCGGGAGCTTGCGGATCGCCCACCAGGTCCGGACATTATCCCAGAAGGACCAGTAGGGGAAGCCGTCCCGTTCGAGCCAAGTGTGCCAGTATTCACGGATATCGGCGGGAGGAGGTTCCAGCGGAGGCCCCACTCGGCCGGGGCTGTTGTTCAAGCCGTTATACATGGCCTCATTTCCCATAGCGTGGTGGTTGTACAGACTCCACAACACGTCGCGGCCATCGCGCCCGATGTATACATACTTGGCCTTGGGCGAGTACACCAGCGCATCGACGGGAAGGTGAGTCTTCACGAATCGGCGGTGCGTTTGCGCTTCAATAGCGGGCAGCTTTATTTCTTTCGGCGGAAGCCTGAAGTCGACCCACGGAGACATCGCCTGGGTATCGAGTTCCGTGTTCGCGTCGAAGAGCATCTGCGCGATAATCTGCTGCATCCACGTTGTGCCGGACTTGGCATAGGTCGAGATGATGATGTCGTCATCCCGAAACTTGAAGTCGTCCCAAACTGTGGAATCGATGTGCTGATTGTGCATCTCTGTCGTTTTCCTAGGCCAAGCCACTTCCATCGCAATCATCTCCTTAATTTCCTGGTCGAACCAGTGCGCTCTCGCGCTCCTGAATCGTTGTCTCTATGATCGAGTAATTGTAGCAAAAACTTTGACGAGGAGTGCCGCAAGTCCAAGAATGTGGGCCAGGACCTCCGTTCAGCTACTTCGGCAGCAGGGACCCGTGCGAGGCCAACACTTCCGTTTTGCCGCTGATGTGTTCGATAGTGTTGTACTCGAGAAGAAAGGGTCTGCTCGAAGGCGATCAGATGTTCGGCCAGCGCTGGCGGGAATACTCGATGGCTTCCCTTGAGGATAGCGCACGGGTGGAATTGCCCGTGCGGATGTAGAGCTGTTCGGTTTTATCGGTGACGAAGACCGGGTTGGGGGAGGGCTCGGCTACGATCCGGCAGACATCTTGGCCGTTGATCTCGTGGAAATCAATTGAGAAGTAGCGAGCCGCAGGTTTACCAAAATGTTCCAGTAATTGCGTGGTGAGCCAGTTCTCGAACGCATCGCGGCTATCGGACTTCTTGAAAGCACCGTAGTCACCTTGGAGACCGACGACGTTGCGGTCATCGTCAACGCCGATTAGCAGCGTGCCACCGCTTGAATTCAGGAACGCCGCGACCGTCTTGATCACGCTGAACTTTAGCGCCTCGTTCAAGCGGTTCTCTTTCATATCCCAGCGGACGGACGATTTGAACTCGACGGTCGCGCTTTCGCCAGCGGCTATGAGGGCGGCGACTTGCTGGTCGACGGTTTTGGGCGCGTACTCACGGTAGGCGGCGAGTGCGGCGTCTTTCGTAGCTTGGGGGACGACCGGGAAGGTGGTGAGAATGTAGGCGAATTCTTCTTCGGTGAGCCCGTACAGATTGGCGATGATGCCGTCCAGTTCGGCGCGAAGGCGAGCCCGCTCGGCGGGGTCGCTTGCGCCGTCTTTGTGGCTTTCGAGGCCGAGCTGGCGGGCGAGGTCATCGAACTCGGGGGGTGGTGCAAATGAGCTTCGCGGCTCGGTCAACGATTGGTTTGAATGCGGGATCTTTTTCGGTGAGGCGTGGAACGGGCAGTTGGTAGACATAGAAAAAATTTAGATTGGCCGCGACCTTCGCTCGAACAAAGTAGTCAATCAAAAAACTGTTCCAAATCGCGCACAGGTAGGCGAGGATGGTCGTTTGAACCGTTTGGCGACTAGTCTGGTCCAGAATGCGGACGGCGGATAGGGAATTCCCGAGAAAGGACGGCGGCAATAATGCGGATATCATTGTACGCTCATCCGTGTTGCGTCCGATGCTGCGGAAAGCCAGGCGATAAAGATCGCTCTCAATTCGCTGTCCTGTGTCGACTGTGTTGCCGAGGACCCTTGGTCGCGCTTCCTTCATCGAGACCCAGTACCGAGGTCGAGCGAAAACGCCAGTAAATTGATGGATCATCTTCCCCTCGTACAGAGGTACACTCCCCGGGAACGGCTTAGGCTTAAAAAGATCGCTGTCGGCAGTCATGTGGAATTCACTCGTCAGACGAACATTCCAAGCACTTTGGATCTGTTCACCGAGAAGAGGGAAACGGATCATCTTCGTGAGCTTTCGGTAAGCCTGCATGACACATCCCGGCCGTAGTTGGTAACGTCGGTCCTAGTCCCGGCAGGGGCAGG
>JBBSFW010000371.1:0-3182 GCA_038254805.1 Terriglobales bacterium | reverse complement strand
GCAGCGAGCTTCGCGTTCCCGATCGTGCTGAACAACTACCTGCTCCAGGCGACGATCCAGGTCCCGATCAGCGATATAAGCTGCCCGCTGAAAAACAGTTGGAAGTTGCGATGGCGCAGTGCCCGCACAGCGAGCGAAAATCGCGAAAGCGAGCCGGCCGGTTTTGGCCTTGCAACGGAAGCGCCTGCCGACAGATCTCTATCTTTGGAAGTGATGTTTGAACCTGCCATGCACGTTTCTTTGATGCTACCCGAAGTGAGTTGTCTTTAGCCATTTCTGGTTGAAACCGGAGTCAACTTTCTGAGCGGTCGAACTTCTTGCAGCCTGGAATGCGCAAAAAATTGGTACGGGCTCCGAAGTGCAGCTTCGGCAGATGAGCTCGTCGGAATTCTGCGCTTCAATCTTCCTTCGGCGGAGGAATCGGTATATGCTTGCCCGGGCTTTGACGATCAGAAGCAGCGCAGGGCCCCGGCCCAGGCAAGAGGAGATTTAATGTTTCAAGATCCAGATCCAGTCAATCCAGAGGCAATGAACCCATCCCAATCAGAACGCGAATGTCGGGCAGCGCAGCGTTTTCCTTTTCAGGTGCCAGTTAGGTTGAAACTTAGAGAGCGTGATCGGAACGGGATTGGAGTTACCCAGAACGTCAGCGCGCGAGGAGCTTTTTTCTATACTGACATGCCGGTGGCGGGCGGATCGGGTCTGGAGTTCACGCTGGTTTTGCCTTCTGAGGTCACCCTGACGGAGAACATGCGGGTCCGCTGCCAGGGGAAAGCGGTGCGCGTGGTTGACGTGGGAGTTCCGGGAAAGTTGGGCGTGGCGGTAGTGGTGGAGCGCTACGAATTTCTTTCCGATCCCCAAGGTCCTTCGCAGGTACGGGAATCGTCATCTGACTCGGGCGACGATCCTGATCATCTGGCGGGTTCGCGTTCCACTTTTCGGGCCACAGATTGAATTCGCCGCGAATCGGGCACGACAGAGCTTCGCTGCGCATGCCGAAAAATCAATTGCGGACCGACGTATTCCTTACAACGCCGAAGAAATGCGAGTAGTCATCCCGGGGTGCTGCAAGCGGGTGATACGCGCCGCTGTGTCGGTGAGACGCTGGTAGCGGTCGATAACGTTGAGCAGGGAGATATTCGCTCCGGGAAATGCAATCATGGCATATAGTTTAAGCAGCGTTACGAAAGCGTAAATCCGCAAGCGAATTGCCCTTTCCATCATCTGCCGACCCGCTTCGGCTACCCGCAGATCCGGATTATGACGTGCTGCCTCGCCCAGGCGCAGGAGCACAGCAGCGTTCCGTGCGGTCAACAGCACATATTCGACTGCCGCGTGCATGCGCTCCCGTTGAATGCGATTGAACTCGCGGGGCGGCAAATATGCGCGCAAGAAATTTTCTTCGTCAGGGTCAACAAGATTGCGAAATGCGTCAATGTCGACGGGAGTAGTGCGACCTTCGAGTTCCTGTACCGCTACAATCTGCTTACTTTGTCCACGGGCGGCGCGCAGCAGGACAAGAATCAGCACGACCGCGCACAGTACGAGCAGGATAGTAGTAATCATCGTCGTAATAGCCGCACCAGTTCCTGGTTCCAAGTCTCCAAATCATTTTCCGGCAGCGGGGACGGAACCTTGAGCCGAAATTCGGGCAAGAGAAGGTATCCAATCCAAATCAGCATGCTGACGTCATACAGTCCACGCTGCACAAAAAACAGAACTTCGTCCGCGCCGCCTCCGATCTGGGTGCGGATAGCGGCAATGGCCAGTTCGCTGCTGGCGATCATTCCAAATCCCATGGCAATGCCAAACACCTGATGTCGCCAGCTCAGGCCAAAGGAAGCGGAGAAAATAAACAGAAAAAACAGCAGACCGCATTGCACGAGGTTAATACTGCGATCGAGGATAAAAATGGATGCGATGAGCTGGCCTCCCGAATCACCGCTAGCATCGGAGGCTGCCACCATGGCCGCTACCATAATGAGAACTACCGCACTCCACCGGAATAGAACTCCGCCCAATCTGCGCAGCGCGGGGTAAGTCAAGAAGACGGCGGAAAAAATCTCGTAGATGACGCCAAATCGCAGAATCGTACCGATGGCCTGGCCGGTCCAGAACGCGTAAAAGTAACGGCCATAGTGTTGGTCTCTTTGCAGATGCAGGGGGAAGAGGAATGCGGCCTGGAAGATCTGGAACGCGAGGTAAGAGAAAAACATCGGGAATTCTTTGACTTGTCTCCGACGAAGCATGACCCCGGCGGCCACAAATTGGGCGACCGACCCTCCCAGCCATAGTGAATAAGAAACATACTCAGTCAGGGACATGGGGCTACCGATGCTCCAGCAGCATAGCGCCATCCGCGGCAGCCCACAAGCCTGACTGAGGTTTTACCTGCAAATTCTTGTTCTGGGGTCGCAAGTAGGCACGGGGCTGGGCCCATCGGCCAGGGTGTAAGTGGAGGTGGCGCCAACCAGGGTTAAGGTTACAACAAGCGCGAATAGGATCTTTTTCACGGGGGACTCCTTTGTGCGCGGTCCGCACCGTGATACGTTGCAGTAGAATTACCGTTAGTAGCGGAGTCTTAACCAGGATTCAAGGTTCGGAAAGTTGAACACGAATGACTTTGCAATCGGCGTTTGACGATTTTGTGTTTACAACGCTGGCGGCTATTCCAGGGTTGCTGGGGAAATTGGAATACATTGCCGGGTTGCGAGAGCCGAATGGGAACTACGTACATTGGGGATTGACCAGGATTTATGGGGAACTGGCAGCGCAGGAAGCGGCAGCCCATGCCCACCGCCTGGTATTTTCGAGGGTACTGAAAACCCCAGTCGCCAAACTCTTAGAGGATGCAGTAATTTCCAGCAGTGGACTGCAGGTGCGTCCGGAGCCTTACCTGGATTCCTTATTTCGACGAGTTCAGGAACTCGCTCCGGAGAAGCCGGGACGGGCCTCTCTGTTGCACTTCAATTCAGTGCTGCACGCGGTTTGGAGTCTTGCGAAGCGTCGGCAGCTTGCCACTCGACCAACCTCATAGCAATACCCACAACTTGCCCCACCACCTCTGCTTCCTGAGGGTGCCGAAGTATCCGCACCTGTTGGGAAGACAAGGGATGCGGTTGCACGATGATCTGGTCGCCTTTCAAAGTGCACCAGCAACAGATATGGCCGCTGCGGGTTTC
>JBBSFW010000370.1:0-3183 GCA_038254805.1 Terriglobales bacterium | reverse complement strand
TCACCCCAGTTACCGCTCTTGTGGGGGGCCTGATCTTGGACAGCACCCAACCTGGTTTTGCGGATTCGGCGAGAAATTGGCTTACCCTTGTGGAATCAATGCCCGAGTTGGCGGGTTGCCGCTAATTTGGACAACAGTGAATGTGAATATAACTGCGGGGGGTGTCAGGTGGCATAAGGGGTACCGTCTGGCGCCGAAGCAAACCTTGGCTCTCAGTATCAATCAGCTTATTTCGGGTCAAGTTAAGGACGAGAAAGGAAACGTGCTGCCTGCGGACGCCACAAGCGGCGAATCGAGCTGGTTCACAGTCGACCACAATCAAGGCACTGGAAGGATACTCGTTTCCGATGCCTCAAGCGGTCTGGCAAGAAATTTCAGTTGTGGATATAATATTGTGTTGTGCGGTGCCTTTCTCTACAACGATTTCGCCAATCTGGTGTATGGATTCAGCGGCTTTCTCGGGGATATCGTGCCACTTTTCTGTACCGCTTTTGATCCTAACGCATGTTATGGCTCTTCCTATAACTCTGGGGGCGGCGGCATGACTTATAACTGGACAACCTCGAACCCCGGTATTTCCCCGATGCAAGGCTCCACAACATCTTCATCGGCGAGTTACTATGGAGCGGCCGTTGGCGCTTCTGGGGGGACGGGGTACGTTTCAAACGGCACGTGTAGCCCCAATGCGGGAGGGGATACTGGCGTGAATAATCTTACTCCCTCGCAGCATACGTATCCTCGCGGCCCATTTGGAGGTTCCTGCCGTGTTAGCGTGCCCTTTGATGGCATTATTAACCGCACAACTAGAGCGACACATCGGGCCAACGATACAGTAACAGACGGGATTGCCGTCGGGACGCCGGTATATGCCATGGAAGGTGGCACGATCACGACGATCCGATCGGGCCGGCCTCCCTCGGGAGTGCCCGTCAGTCAGTGCGCCGGACAAGGCTATCCGGCGGACTATATTGACATCACGGATCCGAATGACCCTTCGCAAAAAACCAGGTACGTGCACGTTACTGTACTCCCTGGTTTGTCCGAGGGCTTGCCCGTCAGCCAGGGGCAGCAGATCGGAACGATCGACATATCCGGTTGCACCAGCGGCCCGCATACGCACATTGCGCGCTACCTGTCTGGCGCCGCCGTAAACTTCACGATGACTGGCTGCGTGATGCAGTTCGACGCTGGGAATACGTTTTTCGACGACAGCGATCCCGACCCGGGTGATTAGGACGACCGAACCGGATTAAGGAAATGGTCGACTCCCATATGCACCCTACGCTGCTAGTGATTCTGCTCCTCAGCTTAGCTGCGTGGCCGGGGTGCTCTGCGGAGTACACCATCGTTAAGCTAAGAGTCATGGGCGGGACAGAGCGTCTCACCTACGACTCTTCTGTCATTTCCGCCAGTGAATTGGAGCGGCTTGTCAGAGTATTTTCGCCAAATGCCGATGGTATCGGTAAGTACGTCATTCCACCAGGTTTGGAAAGTTGCATAAACGGCGCGCGGGAGTATCGGCCCTGTGGATCGAAGGACCCGCGCGCCCGGAACTTTCTGGCGAACGCTCGAGTCAATCTGGAGAAGGGAAAAAAGCTCCTTGACGACGTGAATGGGATGCAATATCCGCCTGAGTTAAAGCCAATAGGCGGACTACTATCGTGCATCCCTCACTTTTGGGCTTTGGATCTACGAGCATGAATTCAAGTTTTATCGATCCTGGAACGCGGACCACTCAAGCGGCCATACGACAGCTTCCAAACGGCCGAATTTTGCAGCGATGTCATTCGTAAGATCGAGTCCACCAGCAACGAAGATGAGAAGTATCACATTGCTCGATTTGATCGGGTCACTTGTGTAGTAGGCCATGCCCGTAAAAACCTTGTGGGCGATTATCCGGAAGCCGCCTGGCGGAATTTTCTGAAGAGGTACGATATCATCGAGCGTTTTCTCGATGATGCGAACCACGGTCCACGGTCCCTTAGTCAAATAAAAAGAGACCTCGGGGTCTTGGCTCGAAACTCGACAGGCCACTTTCAAAAAGAACTCCCTCACTATTGCCGAAAGCGTAAAGAGGAGACGAAGAATCTCTCCTTGTATCGCGGGGTGGAAAGCATGAAGTGGTGGGTGGGGTCAGGAACGGGTTAGGGGACCCCTCCTGGCCAAGCTATCAAGAGGGGACGTCTTTTGGGCGGACCTTAATCCAGTCCGAGGTCATGAACGGGCCGGACTTAGGCCGGTTTTGATCCTGAGCCACGAGCTCTTCAATGCTAAGGGTCGTCACAAAATAACCATATCAGGTTTTAAGGGGAGGGACGGGCAGGATCTTATAGTTCCATTCACCATGGAACAAATCCCTTTCGATGTGGAGTTCGGCGATCTGTTGGTCTGTAATCTTAGTGCCCGGAGGATAGAGATTCGAATCGATCTGGGCACGCACCTTCAGACCCGCTTTGGTCGTGGTCGCAGCGATGAGATCGACAATCACCTGATGGCTCACCAGCGGCTTGCCTCTCCAGTTCTGACTAATAAACGAGAACAGCCGATGTTCGATCTTGTTCCACTTGCTGGTGCCTGACGGCAGGTGGCAAACCAGAAGCCGGAGTCCAGTCTCATCGGCCAGTCTTTGCAGTTCCACTTTCCATAGCCGCAATCGCGATCCGTTACTCCCCCCCGAATCGGCGGTGATGAGGATCTCCTGTGCCCTGGGGTAAGTCTCCTTCCCCATGCCGTACCACCAGCGACGGATTGTCTCGACCGCGAATGTGCACATGAAGGACTGGCTCACTCATGATCCGGCCGTCAACCTCAATCAGCAAGAGGTCGATGATTTTGTGACGGGGAGCAATCAGCTGAAGCTCTGCGCTGATATTTGCAACTCAACAAAGCATCTGAAGTTGAAACGGCCAGAGGGGCGAAGCAATGAGTCTCCTCGATTTACCAGCGCCCAGCGGGGTGTCGGATTCAGCAGAGACGGAGATTGGGAGGTGACAAGCGGTCCAAGATCATGGACCAAATCTATGTTCGCAAAACATCTTTTCAATTGTATTTGGTACTAGAACAAGTTTCGATTCAACTGAACTGCCGAGACAGGCTCGCCATCGCTTAAGGAAGTCGCTGATAAGCCTCTCATAGCGGATGCATTGCGATGCAGAGTCTTACGACCTCGATGCGGCCCGGAGT
>JBBSFW010000369.1:0-3202 GCA_038254805.1 Terriglobales bacterium | reverse complement strand
GATCATGCTGGACAAAGTTATCCCGGCTATCGATCCACCCAGGGACACGAAGTACATCAAGCACGTAAAGCTGCAGAGCAAACTGCTGACGAAGTTTTGGGGACGGCCCATGTATCTCGGCGCCAACATTTTGCTGCCCGAGGGTTTTGATAGTCATCCCAACGCTCACTACCCCCTGGTAATTTTTCACGGACACTTCCCTGCTGACTTTGGCGGCTTTCGCGAGACTCCTCCCGATCCAAATCTTAAGCCCGACTACAGCGAGCGTTTTCATCTCGCCGGCTATAACAAAATTCAGCAGGAGTATGCCCACAAGTTTTACCAGGCTTGGACCGGGCCCGACTTTCCGCGCCTGATCATCATCGAGATTCAACATGCGAATCCCTACTACGACGACTCGTATGCGGTGAACTCCGCCAACCTCGGCCCTTATGGCGACGCGATCACTTACGAGCTGGTGCCTTTCATCGAGAAGCAATTTCGCGGGCTGGGCAAAGGCTGGGCGCGTTTCATGTATGGCGGCTCAACCGGTGGTTGGGAAGCGTTGGCGGCGCAGATCTTTTACCCGGATGAGTACAACGGCGCGTGGGGCGCATGCCCGGATCCCATCGCTTTCCGCGCCTACACCGTCGTTAATATTTATGAACACCAGAACGCTTATCGTGCGGAGGCTCCGTGGAAACAAACGCCGCGGCCCGGGAAACGAAACTATCTCGGCGAGCTGGCGGGGACCCTGCAAGAGCTGAATTACCTGGAGCTGGCGCTGGGAAGCAACAGCCGTTCGGGAGGGCAGTGGGACATTTGGCAGGCCGTATATTCACCGACCGGCAAAGATGGATATCCCAAACCAATCTGGGACAAAGTGACGGGCAAGATTGACGCTTCGGTAGCTGAATACTGGCGCGAGCATTACGACCTCGGTTACATCCTAAGGCGTGACTGGAAACAGCTGGGGCCAAAACTCGAAGGCAAACTTCACATCTACGTTGGCGAAGCCGACAACTATTATCTCAACAACGCTGTGTACCTGGTCGACGCTTTTCTCAAGAGCACCAAGAATCCCTACTACGGCGGCGAAGTGGACTACGAGCCGCGCGCCGAACACTGCTGGAACGGTGATCATACGCTGCCCAATGCAATCTCCCGTCTTCGTTATCATCAGTTCTATGCGCCAAAGATCGTGGAGCGCATCTTGAAGAGCGCGCCGCCGGGTGCGGACTTAACGAGCTGGCGTTACTAGTGGAAATAGGCATTCCGATCCAAAAGGAGTCTAATTAATGATGCGTCGCGCTTTTCTACTGTCCATTCTCCTCCTGCTCTCGTTCACTTCCCTGCACGCTCAGAAGCGTGCGTTCACGATTGAAGATCTCTATCGGGTCAAGAATATTTCGGATCTGCATATCGCGCCTGACGGCAAGACTGTAATCTTCGTCGTGACCACCTCCGACCTCGCGCGCGGGAAACGAAACAGCCACATCTGGGCGTTGAACATCAACGGGAACATCAACGGGGGTATCGGCGGGCAGAACGCGCGCCAGTTGACTTCGAGCGAGAAGAGCGAGTCTTCACCCTCATTCTCGCCCGACGGTAAGCAGATTTCTTTCATCAGCTCGAAAGACGGTAGTGCAAATCTTTACCTGATGCCGGTAAGTGGCGGAGGGTGGCGCCGTCTCACCAACATCTCAACGGGAGTCTCCGATCCGCTCTGGTCACCCGACGGCAAGTGGATTGCGTTTTCGTCAGACGTCTATCCGGAATGCAATGGAGACGATACGTGCAATAAAAGGATTGCTGAGCGTTGGCAGGCAGGCAAACTAAAGGCGCACATGGCTGACGAGCTTCTCTATCGCCACTGGACGGCTTGGAAGGATGGCACACGCACTCACACGTTTATTGCAAACACCGCCACCGGACTAACCAGAGATGTGACGCCGGGCAAATATGACGCGCCCGGCTTTCAGCTCGGCGGACCGCTGCAATATGATTTCTCGCCCGACAGCAAGGAGCTGGTTTATGTCTCCAATCACGATCCGGTTCCGGCAGTCTCGACCAACAACGACCTCTGGATCATTTCGCTTGAAGATAAGGATCCGACGCCGCGCAACATCACGGCATCCAACCCTGCTTACGATGGCAGCCCCAAATACTCACCCGATGGAAAGTACATCGGCTATCGCATGCAGCAGCAGCCGGGCTACGAGTCGGATCTCTTTCGCATCGCGCTCTATGATCGCGCGACCCGCCAAATGACTGTCCTGACGGAATCCTTTCGCAACTGGGTTGATGAATTCCGCTGGTCCAGGGATTCCAGAGCCATTTTCTTCCTCGGATCAGTCGCAGGGCAGAATCCCGTCTTTCGTCTCGACCTTAACTCAAAAGCGATCACGCAGGTTTTTGCGGATAAGACGATCGATGCTTCCGAGTTTGATCCGAGCGAACGACATTTGTTTTACATTAAGCGTTCTGTCGGAGAGCCCGCGGAGATTTACAGCACGGAGATCGCCAATGGTAAAGCATCGCCGCCGCGAAAACTCTCACACCTCAATGAAGCGCTGATGAATGAAGTAGACATTCGTCCGGCGGAAACGATCTGGGTGAACGGGGCGGGCGACACACGTGTGCAAGTCTTTATCGTCAAACCTCACAACTTTGATCCGTCGCGCAAGTATCCTCTGATCCTGAATGTCCACGGCGGCCCGCAGTCGAATTGGGGCGATGCGTTTCGCGGGGACTGGCAGGTCTATCCGGGCGCAGGTTACGTCGTGGCCTTTCCCAATCCGCACGGATCGACCGGCTTTGGTCAGGATTACACAGCGGAAATTTCAGGCGATTGGGGTGGCCAGGTCTATGAAGATTTGATGAAAGTGACGGACACGCTTGAAAAACTACCTTACGTCGACAGTACCCGAATGGGCGCCATGGGTTGGTCCTACGGCGGTTACATGATGATGTGGTTTGAGGGACACACTGATCGCTTCCAGGCGATTGCCTCGATGATGGGCCTCTATGACCTGCGCTCATTTCACGGCGCTACGGAAGAGCTCTGGTTTCCAGAGTGGGACTTAAAGGGCAGGCCCGGGAACTCTTCCGAGTATGAAAAATGGTCGCCCTCAAATTTTGTTAAGAATTTCAAGACACCGACACTGGTCATTTCAGGCGAGCGTGATTACCGAGTGCCATATACACAGTCACTGAATTTCTT
>JBBSFW010000368.1:0-3209 GCA_038254805.1 Terriglobales bacterium | reverse complement strand
GTGCAGTGGCAGCGCGAGCGGTGGGCTGCAATGCCCGACCAGCCCTACAAAGGGATCACTTTTACAATGCCGGATGCACTCTGGCAGCTGTTCGGCGACAATCGGCCCCTGACTCCAGCCCTGTCTGCTCTCGCTGCAGAGTGGCGATGTGGAAGGCGAAAACTTGGCGGGACTTCATAAGCGAACTTCCCAAAGAGTACGCGGATATATTCGAGTCTCGTTTTGAGGACGACTCGGATCTCGATCAGCCCTTGGACCCATATGACGTGATGGGCAGCTACGATGGCCATTTTCCTCCAGGCTTTCCTCCGGGCCTCGTGCGCCGGTGGATGCCGGATGAGATTATCGAGAGATTTGGGAATACCGGATATGACGTCAATGTCGAGTTTGAGGCAAAACATGCCCAAGAGATTCTGACGATGCTTCGCCATGAAGGTTACGAGTGTATTGACGCCTCGGCGCTGTTGTCTATGCTGTCATTTGGCGGAAGGCAAGAAGACATCGAGGGCATCGAGAAGCTGCTGGACGCGACTGAACGAGAAATCGGACTTGTGCCAAATCAAGAGGCACCAAAAAAGAAGATACGATTCGACCCGCCCCGCGCATGAAATCCCGGTGCGCGAAAGGGGGATGCGATTCCTGGCTGTATGTGAGTCCGCGAAAGGGTGAGGTGGAATCGCTGCGGTGCCGGTGCGCGGCAATGAACCTGAATCTCAAAGGGAAATGAATTCAGAAGGCGCTTCACCTGCATCGTGTCGAGAATCAAATGAAGCTGTTCGATCATACGCTCGCTGTTTCTGCCACTGATCTGGCGAATCATCTTTCATGCCGGCATCTGACTATGTTGAACCTTCTGCTGGCGAAAAGACAACGGGCCAACTTGGGACAGCATCTATCTTCGCGAATTGAGGTGCCTTATGCCATCCCGTTTCCTTCTCCTTTCCATCTTCCTGCTTCTGTTCGCTTCCGCACTTTGCGATGCCCAAACCGCAACTTGCACCAACTGGAAGTTCTTCTCGACTGGCTTTTCCACGGCGATCAATCGTTGGGGCACGGTAGTCGGCGTAACCGCCTCGCCGAATCATCCCACTTGGGAGGGATTCATCCGTTACTCCAACGGCGGCTTCACAACCTACAACTTTCCGAATTCTTCACAGACGTGGTTTAATCGGCGCAATGCGCTAGGCATTACCGTAGGCGACTATTGGGATAGCGCACAAACCCAAAAGCTATGTGGGGCATGTTCCCATAATCACGGCTTTGTGCTTTCCGGCTCCACTGCCCTAAGCGTGGATTATCCCGGCGCACACAGAACTCTCCTTAAGGGAATCAACTACTGGGGCACGATCGTGGGCGTTTTCGAAGACTCCTCCGGTGCTATCGACGGATTCAAACTCAAGAATGGCGTGCTGACGAGCGTCCACTATCCGGGATCGACCTTTACAAATGCAACCAGCATCAGCGACAAGGGCGTGATTGTCGGCGGATACGTGGACAGTCAGGGTCTCGGCCACGGCTTTGTTCTGCAGAATGGCGTTTACACGACGCTAGACAACCCTAAAGCCGATCCCGGTCCCGGCACCAGGGTGGACGATATCAACAGCTCAGGTGCAATCGTCGGCAGCTACTATAACGGTCCGTTGGCACACTCGTTCATTTACATTAACGGCGTATTCAAGGAAATCATTGTGCCAAATGCCATCTACGCGGGCGTTACTGGCCTTAACGGGTATGGTGACGTGACTGGCACCGCGAACTTCTACCCCGCTAATTACACGTACTTCACGGCGCGTTGTCAGTAAGTATTGTGCAGGTTCTCGTGCGGGTGGGCGAGTCAGCTGGCGATAAATCGTCCTCTGTGGATGGGTTTTGAAAGCGTGGGGGAGGTTGGTCTTTTTCACCGGCCTACTGCCGCACCCATCGCTTTGAGACCAGTGCGCTGCTTCTGTCCCATCCCATCTCCCGCTTGACGCATGATGGAATGTCACCGGCAACAAAATCTGCACGTGTGGGCCAAACACCTGTTTCTAAATAGTCTTGACACCTCACAAATTCTTGATTGACATGTGCCTGCCTCAAGAGCACAATTCGAGCCAAAAATTGCGTTCCCGAGTCCGCTCACGGCCCTGGACTCCTAAGTTTCCGCCGCACCCGTGGTCTTAGAACACCACGCTCTGCCGCTCGGATGCCGAGAGTCGGCACGATCAGGGCCGTCGGGAGCCAGCCGCTAAGGATCCCGATCCCAATCCAATTCGTTCGCGGCGACTCGTTAAAGCGGGAGGTGTATACGCCTTTCGCAGCAACCGCGCCGGGAACTTCAATTGCTGTGTTGGCGCCTGCAGTTGCTTGAGTGGAATACGCCGTCGGGGGAGGCCAAAAGTGCGGCAGTGAAGCTGCGAGTTGATAAAGATGTGGTCCTCACCGTGACTATCACTCTTGCAACAAGTGACAGCAGGCCAGCAAACTAAATGGCCTATTCGTGAACGGTGGCGCGATTGGCAATCGCCGTGAATGGTGGGTCGCTGACTCCGCACACTGACTCACCACTGCACGCTCACGTGCACGGCTTGCGATACATCACCACCGCTGGAGAATACGGCCAAAAACTTCCATCGAAAGCTGTTGGCAGTATTTCTGCGTATGCTCCCACTTCCCTCCTGTCTTGCAATGACGCGAGAGTTGCCGCATCGTGTCGTAGAACACCTTGTCCTTGGTCGAAGGCATCGGATTGCTCAGAAAGCACCACTCCAGTCGATTGCAAAACTCTTGCATCCGGTCATCTTCTGGAAACACGTTACGAATTGCCAGAATGAGAGAGCGCACCTTGGTTTTGTCGTATTGCAGAATCGGGTACTCGTCCGCTTTCGAAGCTGTACTCACCGTCTCCCATCCTTTCCGTTCATGGCCAACTCCTCTCTCGATTAGTATTCCAAATTTTGCCTCGTCGGAGGAATCTGTGGGTTAGCTGATGGCTTTCGAGCAGCAGCGGAGGGCAGCCACGCAGATCGCGAAGACGAAGGTAAACGCCGCGTCGGAGCAGGCGGGTTAAGAGATACCAAGCTCATGCCGGTGTCTAACCCGTCTTCTTCGGCGCCGCTTTGTTGATCCTGGTCTTGAGAGCGTCAAAATAGTGGTTCCGACCCTCGTCCTCGTATTCACTGGTCACCGCAAGGCCGACTTCCAAGAGTTGCCTCCGGTACTCTTCGGCT
>JBBSFW010000367.1:0-3221 GCA_038254805.1 Terriglobales bacterium | reverse complement strand
GATTTTCACCTGCGAGTCGCTCGTCAGCATGATATTGCTCGGCTTCAGATCGCGATGGATTAAATCGTGGGCCGCCGCAGCCATTAACGCCCGCGCAATTTGAATCGCAATTTTCAGAGCCTCCTTTGCGTTAAGCGGACCATCCCTGCGCACGCGCGCCGCTAACGTTTCCCCTTCGATCAGTTCCATCGCGTAATAGCAGCGAGTAGCATCCGGCGAAGTACCAAACTGGAAGACGAGAGCTACATTCGGGTGCCGTAGGGCAGCCGCCGCGCGCGCTTCACGTAGGAAGCGGTCACGCACAGCTTGGGAGCCGCGTGCTGCGGGAGGCACTTCGATCACTTTAACGCGACGCGCCGGCGTAACACCTTGTCCGTAGCTAGGTATGTCACGCCAATTGCACCGTGACCGAGTTCCCAGCAAGAACCATCTGCGTGTTGCTCGACTTCGAAATCGCCGAACGCTAGGACAGCCGGTTTAGGTTCGACGACCGTTTCCTCTAAACCCGTCCGCAGCAAACAAGCCAGGCAGTCGCCTTTTGCGTTCAACGGCTTGCCGCATATCGAGCAGACCCCGACGGCTGATGCCAGCGGTTTTCCCATGGCGCGCGTTCCTTACATTTCCGTTAGCACGTGGAGTAACTCGCGCAACTCTTGATTCTACCTGCTTTTCGCTGTCCACCGTTCGGCGCACCTCCGTGCGCAATGCTTCCCGATAGCGCGCCCTAAGACGGGTGACATGACTGCGAAGCGTCGACTCAATTATTCCCAACCGATCCGTCAGATCGGCGTAAGTTGGCGGCGGCTCCGCGCCACCAGCGATAAATATTCTCAATTCCTTGAAGAGTTGCTCCTTGGCCTCACGTCTGTAATCTGCCGAGAGCCGTTCCAATGCAGCGGCAACCAATGCCTCGGCCCAACTGCGATCGAAGAGGCGATCCTCGTTGCTAATGCCGCTGTGAGTTTGGAAAAGTGACTCTGCCTCTTGCGCCTGCTCTTCATGCAGCGGCAGAAAAATCTGTGCACCGCCGCGCTTAAGGGTCCGTTCTCTGTCGGAAGCGTCCGCGAGAAAATTTTTTAGGGAGGCGAGCAACAACAATGGAGGGATAACATGAAGAAACCAATTACCATCCTCATCTGCTGCGCACTGCTGGCACCGCTGGCGTTCGCGCAACCAGAGTCGAAGGGCAAAGGGCAAGGGGCAAGTACCACCGAAGCAGTAACGGTGACCGGAACCATCATCAAAATGACAAGTGAGGAAGGCTCGGCGGCCAATTACCAGCCGGTCAAGACTCTCGTTGTTCGCGAGGATCGTTCCAATACTTCGGGCAGCTACGTCCTTAACGGGCGCGGTCACGTCGTCAACAAGAATGGCGAAGTGATCCAAACCGCGATCAAACCAGGCACTCGGGTGCATATTTATTACGCAAACGCAGGTGTTTCACGTATGGTTGATCGCGTCGTCGTCGATTGACACGCGTCCTGGAATATCACCGATAAAAAGCCGCAGGATTGGCGAACCTGCGGCTTTTCCTGGCTCGGTACGGCGCTAGCCTCCAGCTCAGAACCGCAGCCATTCCAACGGTTTAGTCAATTACAAGACACGCATAGCAGGCGGGTGGCACGAAGCAGTGTTGGTGAAACGACGACTCTACGCCATCGTAGTCTGGTTGTCGATCTCCACGATCTTTACTGCGACTGATGAGGCGAAAGGGGGGCCCTTCAAAGATTTTTTCAGGACGCTACGTAGCACAATCGCTCACCCGAAAGAGACGCCGCCCCACCGGAGCACGCATAAGCGTAGAAAGACTCCGCCAAGCGACGCCTGGAATAGTGAGACGTCGGGCAAGCCAACCCCTGTGCTGCCGGGCCAGCCCGACGTCCGGTGGGCGAAGGCAGGCTCGATCGTGAGCGACAAAAGAGCCAACCTACCGTACGGAACTCCGGTGCAGGGAAAACCAGGTTTAGTTACAAGTCCGTTCGCGCCGGATGCCGGTTACATTCAAGTCATCGGTTTTCCGCCGGGAACCCCGGTGGAAGATCCTTACACGGGAAAAATTTTCCTTACGCCGTAGTATCGGCCCATATCACGTCCGCGGTTCTACTCCCCGGTACAAAAAACATGACCGTGACGGGACCGAGGCACACTAAGGATCTTTCGGGTTGGAATTTTTTTGGTGATAGTCCTTTAGCCTAGGGCCGCGCAGGTATTTACCTCCGAAACAAGATTAGGAGGATTCCGTCCATCACTCGTTGCGGTCAGACAAGGTCTGCGGTCCCAGCAATCGCTGGGTTTGCTGAATTTGTGCTCGCCCATCGGGAGCAAATTCTCCAAGCCTGGGTCGCGGCAGTCGATAAGCACCCAGACATCTCTACTTCGGACAACCTTACGTATGCACAACTGCTTGATCATCTCCCCGAGCTTTGCACGGAGCTCGCAGCTCTCCTCAAACAGCCCGATGCCCAGGAGATCAAGAGAGAGGCGAGGCAGGATGCCAGGGCGCACGGCTGGAAACGCTGGCGCCAAGGTTACAAGCTAGAAGAATTAATCCGCGAGCTCTGCCTGATTCGTCGGAACTTCATTGACACCCGGCTCAAAGCCTTCGCCGCTGCGGATGTCCGTTTCGATTTTGACGCGCAGAATGCCGCGCGACGAGTTGTGGAACGTTTTTTCGACAATGTCATTATTGAAGCAACCGGCCAATTCGTTGAGGAACATCAAGAAGCTGTGCGTCAATTGAACGCCGGGCTGGAACCGACGGTAGCTGGCAATGCAGAATTTGTTCAGCGCATTACGCACCTACTGCGTGAGCCGTTGGGTCCCCTGTTGCTTGGGCTCGAAGTTTTGCTGCGCGAAGAAGCTTTGTCGCCCCGAGGCGTCGAAATGATTGGGGTGCTTCAACGCGGGGTTAAAAAAGAGGCCCGAGCGATTGAAGAACTGCTAAGGTCGACAGAATTGTTCGAAAAAGACCCGGCCCAAAACAGATAAGAGGATTCGCATCTGCTGAGATTTTAGTTGCCACCTTGTCGTCACCGGCCCCCGCGCCCTTAACAACGGTCAAAGCTCATTTTCAGAGGTAAAATGAGCGGGCAACGGGAATCGAACCCGCATGGCCAGCTTGGAAGGCTGGAACTTTACCATTAAGCTATGCCCGCATCGGACACTGACAGTAATAGTGCCAAGTGACGAGTGACTAGTCAAAGCGATTGCACCGTCGCAAT
>JBBSFW010000366.1:0-3242 GCA_038254805.1 Terriglobales bacterium | reverse complement strand
CAGAGGAGCTTGCTGAACTCGCAGCTGTCTCGACCCAAGAGAGCGGTGATACGTGGTCGCTCCCCCAGCGCTTAAAACTTCTGGCGGAATTGCACACCAGCCGCGGTAAGTTTGCGGATGCAGACCGCGTCTATGACAGGTCTTCGTTGATGCATTAATTGGAAACGCTTCGAGCGTGCTAGACAAAACCGCCTTAGTTACAGCATCGAGCGATGTGTACTCCCAGCACTTCGCTCTCATAGCCCAGCGATTCCACGACCCAGTAAAGGCCTACTCGATTATTGAACAGGTTCGTGGACGCGTTACCAGAGATTTGTTAATGGCAGGCTCCGTGACCTCTAACGAAGGAAAAAGGTCCGAGCGGGCCATCTCCCAACTACGGCTCAAGCTAATGCGGGCGCATTCCAATAATGACGTGCGCAGCATTCGCGATCAGATATTCATGCTGGAGCAATCCCGTTGGGCCACACCAGAAGTCAGTATTCTCAAGGCGAACTCCGATAAATCAATCGGGCTTGACCGTGTCCAGCCAAGCATCGGTGATTCAACAGTGATCCTCGAATACGTGCTCGCTGACCCTCGCTCGTTTTGTCTGATCATCACATCCAGCCGCTCCCATATAATTCCCTTGCCCAGTAAGGCTCGAATCGAGACACTCGTCGGGGCCTATCTAAAAGCTATCAAGGCAAAGCAACCGGCTCGATCTCAGGCTCGCCAATTGTACGATGCTCTTCTTCGTCCCATCCCTGAAGCTGTGCACAAAGAGAATCTTGTTGTAGTACGTGACGGGTAACTACATCTGCTCTCATTCGATGGATTTCTGGATTCATCGGGGCGATATGTTGCTGAATCGAAAACTGTAACCTACGTGCCCTCCGCAACCACTTTTTACCTGCTTACCAAGCAAAAACACCGGATAAAAACATCCCCGCATACGTTGATCGCAGTCGGCGCAGTTCCTTATGACCGCAGTGAATTAAGGCAAGTCAGTCTTACCCGCGGCTACGAACAAACACGCTTTTCGAATTTACAGGCATCGAAGGACGAGATCAGGACAGCAGAAGCCGCTGTTCACAATCGGGGCAGCATGATTTTACTCGGGCCACGGGCGACCGAGTCGGCTTTCAAACGCGCAGACCTCTCACGGTATCACCTTATTCATTTTGCCGTTCATGGAATTGCGAGTACAACAGATGCAGATCACTCGGCATTAATCCTTTTGAGCGACCCACCCGCAGGCGAAGATGGTTTTCTACAGGCGTCGGAGATTGTCCAGCTCCGGTTAAATGCCGATTTGGTAATTCTATCGGCATGCGATACGGCAGTTGGAACCGTACAAGGAGAAGAGGGAATCGCGACACTTTCTAGAGCCTTCCTGCTGGCCGGTGCGAAAGCAGTCGTTTCAACTCTATGGTCGATCGACGACACGTTTTCACTGTTTCTCATTCAGCAGCTTTATAAGCACCTCGCTGCACATGAGACCCCAGCCGACGCTCTCACAGCAGCAAAACGTGACATTTTGCAGAAGTTCGGCCGCAAAGTGGTTCCGTATTACTGGGCTGGATTTACTTTGGAAGGTGTAGCCGGTCCTGTGCTGTGATGCCTGAGGAGCCAAGGAGAGGCTAAATTATGTTGCTGAGTCCAGACAAGCGCACTGAAATCCTGAGAGCTATCCAAAAACGCGTCCTCACTAAACATGTCAACGTTGCTGGTATTGACTACAATGCGTGGGCGCAGCGATTTGAGGCAAAAGTGCCCGAGTTGCTCACCGTAGACATAGATACCTTCGAAGAGGGAGTCCGCAAGCTTCTGTTAGAACTCGGAAGCAGCCACACAGCGTTTTACCACGAGCACCCAAATCGACTACTGCCGCAGCACACGATCAATGCGACTCTTCAAAGTTTTCCCCCAAGCGGCAATGACGGGTGGATGTTCCTGGATGTTTTTGAAGGCGGGCCGGCGCACGGCGCTGGAATCAAGCCGGGTGATGCTCTACTTGCTGTGGACGGAATATCCTACGCGCCGCCATCGATGCCGGTATTCAAAACAGGACAAACGCATACATTACGTGTTTCGGACGCTCAAGGCGATAACGCTCGGGACATCGTAGTAGAAGTCCCAAAACGAAAAGGCACAAAAGAGCGACCGCCGATTGTCGAGCCAAAGGGGCCTTGGCACAAAATGATCGCACCCACTACTGGGCTTCTAAAAATTGCGTATTTCCCGGGAGCAATGGGCATGCGGTTCACAAAAGAACTGGACCGCGCGTTCACCGACCTGAAGCAGCATGGTTGTGATCGCCTCATCATTGACCTCCGGGGAAATATTGGGGGAAGTCTGGGTTTTGCGGGGCTGGCAAGCTATATGTGCCCCGGAAAGATCTCCATCGGAAATAGTTTGACACCCCAGCGCCTTCGCACCGGATACGACAGGAACATGCTTCCACGTGTTCCAATGCCGCGCACAAAGCCGGAGCTCCTGTTGACGCTTGCGCGTTTCTCGTTTCGAGACAAGTCCGTGGTTCTTCTCACCCAAGGTTTAGGAGAACAACCATTTCATAAAAAGATTGTTGTTCTCGTGAATGAATTGACGAACAGCGCGGCGGAGATGCTGGCCAGCTTTGCAGCCGAGAACAGGCTGGCGACGATCATTGGCAAGAAAACGGCCGGTAACGTTATGGGAGCTGCAAACTTCAAGGTGGGAAGTGGGTACTGGGTGCGCCTGCCAATCTTCGGTTGGTGCACATCCCAAGGAGAATGCGTTGAAGGGAAAGGTGTTTCGCCAGATGTTGTTGTAGACGTAGACCCCCGCTTGTTGAACGCCGGTGTTGATGAACAGATGAATAAAGCAGTCGAGATCCTCAATGCCCGGTAGGTAGCGATGCTTCATTCAAGCCTAAGGGGTGCGAGGCGCCAGGAGGCGTCCGCGTGTCGAAAAGCTAATATGTAGTGCCCAGGCTCAAGATCTGACAAATCTGCGTTCACGCGCAGAGTGGTATGGCCGTCCCGGATTGCGGCCACGCCGGTGTATTTCTTTACGGCAGAACTCTCAACCGAAGTCTTTTGTATCTGCACTGAATACTCTCCATCGTCACTGCCCAGAGGGAGTGAAATCACAAGCAGATCACGCTCTACGGGCGCTCGTTGCTCTTTTCTGGGCATTTGGTTTCGGTCGGGCACGCCGCGAATTGAGGAGAGATCTTCATAATTCAACGCGACTTCATTCCACGCTGGTGTTAGTTG
>JBBSFW010000365.1:0-3253 GCA_038254805.1 Terriglobales bacterium | reverse complement strand
GTAATCGCGACGTCAGCGTCGAGCGGCTTCGTCTGCCACACCGCCACGTCGGGACGATCCTCGGCGAAACGCTGATCGTCAGTGAGCCAGGTTGCCCAGCCAGCCGATCCACCGTAAGTCTCGGGGATCGGCCGCTGGCGATAGGGAACCGGTCGGCGCGGATCACTGATGAAGCTGTCGTACAAATCGCCTGTATCCGGCGGCGCATCGAACGATGCTTCGCCGGCAGCACGCAGGTACAGCCGCCGCTCTTCCACTCCCCCTGGAGGCCATGCATCATAGGCCTTCCATTCGTTCGACCCTGTCTCAAACATTTGGATGCGCGGAAGATTCAGCGGCCCCCTGCCCTTGAGCCAGTACACAAACCAGCGAGCTTGGATGTTCTTGCGGAAATGGTCGCCGGTATTGCTTCCGAAGTCGAGCGCCTTCAGCGTGCGGCCGGGGCCCACAAACCAACCGCTATGATTCCACGGCCCGACCACCAGGTAGTTGTTACTGCCGCGACTCGGGGAGTCTCGCTGGCGGCGAAGATGCGCCACGGGCCAGCGAAGTCTTCCTGATCGAACCATCCGCTCACGTTGAGGTTGGGGACCTTTACGGAGCGGACCAGCCGTTGCACTGCCCGCTCTTTCCAGAAATCGTCGTAGTTGGGATGGGCGGTGAAATTGTTCCAAGTGGGGCGCTGGCCATCGAAATAGCGGGCGTTCGCTTCGCGCAACGGCCCGAGCTTCAGACACCAATTGTAGGTGTCGTACTGTTTAAACTCGAAGGTCTTGTTCGTCTTGCCAGTCTTCATCATGGCCGCGTATTCGAACCCGTAGCTCAAGCGAAACGCGCCGTTGTGATGGAAATCGTCGCCCAGAAACATGTCGGCGGGCGAGGCCTGCTCGGAGGCGGCCTTGAGCGCCGGGTGCGGCTCGGCAAGCGCCATCTCCGTAAGCCAGCCGCCGTAGGAAATTCCAAAGATCCCCGCGCGTCCGTTGTTGCCTGGAATGTTCTTCAGGAGCCATTCAATCGTATCGTAGGTATCGCTGCCCTCATCGATGGACTTCGGGTCCTTCCGATTGCGCAGGGGGCGCTGCATCACGAACTGGCCTTCCGATTTGTAGCGGCCCCGGATGTCCTGGAACACGAAGAAGTAGCCATCGCGCGCAAGTTCGGTCATACCGGCGTTGATCGATTCGACCGCGGCATCCCAACCGTAGGGAGAGCGGTCAAGCAGGAACGGTAGCGCCTCGCTACGCGTCTTCGGCGAGAAGACGACGGCGTGAAGATGGACAAATAACGGTTGTGGGAAGATCACAAGTCAGTGCACAAAAGGGCATCGCCAAATGAAATCAAATCGGAGCGCCCGTTCTGATCTGCGTACACGCTCGAAGATTACGCACAAAATGCATTGAGGGGTCCGAACTAGACTGGCTGGTAGCTGTCTACAAAGAGCAAAACGCTTCTGCTAAGTCTTCGGCTCCGGCGGACTTCTTTGTGGATCCTAAGCTGACTTGGACATGGTCCGCTCGCCTACTGGCGCGCCGGTCTCATGATCTACTTGCTTCGCCACGGTGTGTAACTGCATAGCATGTTCGGCCCGGAACCAATCCTGCTCCGGCGAGCCTTCCGGACAACCTCGCTCTTGCCAATACCAGGATGCGAGTAGTGCGATTTGCTCATGCTCAGACGTCCGTAATTCCGGGGCAACGCGCTCACCGACAACTGCCGAGCGTGCATTGGACGCCTGTGGTCCAATCGGTTGTTCGGATGGGGTAAGCTCCGATGGTACGACGTCCGTTCTGGTCGGATGCTTTGATGTAAAAGAAGTCATAGTCATCTCCTGGTTGAATCAATTTTTGGGGCTCTGGCGTGACCAGAAGCACCGACGTGTTTGGGCCACGGCCAGGGAATCGTCGGCAAATAACGATGCCGATGAGAACTCATTTGATCAGAAAAGAATTCTGTTTGCAACGGGGATCGCAAAATCGGAAGCGGCTGCTCAGGTACCCGCACCGGCTTAGGCGGATGCTGCTGCTTTTGCGAAGAGCACTGTTACCACTTCAGCCCATGCTGAAGTTACCTTATTCTTGCTTCCCGGGGGCCGCCCACGCTTCTTGGCGGGTGCGGGGCCATCGTGATGACGTCCGTCTAATTTTTCAAGGCAGCTGATGGCGACACTTATGTCATCGCGTTCGAGGCGCAATTCCTGAGCAGTCTTAGTCAAAGCATTTCCACGAGGTCACGTGTGCTCAGCTTGTACCGCAAATACCATCGAACGCACAAAACGATGATTTCTTGACCGAATTGCCGGCCCTTGAATAGATCGGCAACAGATGCCGCCGAAGTCATTCCCGCGATTATCCGACACTCCGCAAGTTTGCACCAGAACCGGCTGGAACACCTTTGTAAGGATAGAATCCCACGGGGTGGATCGCTGGATCTAGCGGTAACCCACATTGCGAGCCGCCATCTTCCGGGTTGCACGATTCAGACGGGCAGAGATTGAACCTTCCGTGGGAGACAACGCGCATGGCATATAGCAGCTCGCCATTGAGAAACTCCATGCGTACGATGCCTTGCGAACTGTCAAATGCAAAGTACTCTTGAAGCGTTAGTAGGTTATCTGGCAGCCATAGGTCCGGGCGGTCGCGCAGGACCACGGACAAGCTTACCTGCGGATTCGAGCAAGTACATGCGGGTCCCGCTGCCGCCCTGTTCTGACTTCAGCAGGGCAGGCCAGGAATCGCCCCATGCCGCGAGTGCCGCTTCCACATCGTTGAACGCGAGCGTTCGCGGGTGCGAGATGCCCAGTCGTCTCATCAGCGCGGCCTGAGTGCTCTTGCTCAGTTCGAGTGCGAAGGCCCGCGAACCATTCAGCACACGCGCGCCACCAAGTTCCAGAGACCGCATCAGAGAGCGCAAGTGGCACGGCACGTGTGTTGCCACGGACATAGGCACTCGGGCTTGCCTGATTGAAGTACAGCGGGGCTTCTGGAACCCGGTCTGGGTCCAAGCACCCCCGTTTGAGGTCGAAAGTTCCAAACTGTACGCCGCGATGCTGCAGGGCAGCGAAGAGCGGCTTCTGCCATTCAGGGTGCTCGAAGAGGATAACAAGGTTGTGAGCCATGCTAACTCCCTCAATTATGTCCCGTAGCATTAGCGCAACTGCGAGCGCAGTGGGCGGTGAGCCAGGGGCTGCAGTGAGCGCGCTGAAGGAGAAGAGCTTAAAATGGTAGTTAGCCATGCACGACCTCGACCGTAGCTT
>JBBSFW010000364.1:0-3299 GCA_038254805.1 Terriglobales bacterium | reverse complement strand
TCCGCCCCACACGCCGTTTCCAAACAAGGCATATTTGCGGCACTGATTATCGTGGCCGGAAACGCACGCCTCACACTGACGGCAGCTCACACCGGGGGAAAGCAGCACGCGCATCCCAGGCTTCACACGTTCGCACAACTCGCCCACACGCACTACTTCTCCCGCGACATCGCTGCCGAGCACATGGGGGAAAGCATACTTCAGCCCCGGGATGCCGGCGCGAATAAACAGGTCGAGATGATTGAGGGAGCAGGCGCGGACTCGGATGAGCGCCTCATGCGCCTTGATCTCTGGTTCCGGCGCGTCTTGGTATTGCAGCACTTCCGGTCCACCATGCTGGTGGATCATAACAGCTTTCATGCCTTCGTGGTTCCTCTCCCCTCTACTATAGGGCGTCGAGATACGATGGCTTCATGTCATTTCAATTGAAGGGCCGCAGTGCGTTGGTCACTGGGGCGGGACGCGGAATTGGACGGGCCATTGCGATGCAACTCGCTGCGGCAGGGGCGGCAGTGATGATCAACGATATCGATGCGGATGTCCTCCAGGAGGCTCAGCGGGCCATTGGGGACAGGTGCGAGACCTGGGCCGGCGATCTGACCTCGCCAGAAGCGGCCCAGAAAGTTGTGGATGCTACGGTGGGCGAACTCGGGTCGATCGACATCATCGTGAACAATGCGGGCTACACGTGGGATAACGTCATCCAGAAGATGACGGACGAGCAGTTTCAAGCCATGCTGGACATCCACATCGTGGCGCCCTTCCGAGTACTACGCGCTGCTTCGGGCTGGATCCGAGACTCCGCTAAGAAGGAGAGCGCGAATGGCCAACGGGTGATGCGAAAGGTTGTGAATATTAGCTCGATATCCGGAACGGATGGAAACGCGGGCCAAGCCGGTTACTCATCGGGGAAGGCCGCTGTGGTGGGTTTCACCAAAACGATGGCCAAAGAATGGGGGCGCTACAACGTCAATGTGAATGCAGTCGCTTTCGGGATGATCGAAACCAGGCTGATCCAGCCGCTCGCTGGAGAAAGCGCATCCATTGACATGAAAGGCCGTAAAATCCCTGTAGGAGTGCAACAGAAAATGCTGGATGCCGCCAAGACGATGTGTCCGCTGGGAAGGCTCGGGACACCGGAAGAAGCGGCGGGGGCAGTGCTGTTCTTCTGCTCGCCGCTCTCCTATTATGTTAGCGGTGAAGTACTCGTCGTCAGCGGGGGCGCCCACTTCTGAGTACCGGGGCGCTCCGGCAAGTTTATCTGACTTCTTCGAGAGTGGGCCGGGGATCCAGTTTAGCCGAGCGTACCCGTCCGTTCTCGAAATTGACCGAGCAGGCAAAATGATACATTTCCGAACGGACACCACCGCGGTGAACATCTAAGCTGCCCGAAACCCAGTCATTACGCCCCGGATTGTCGTCGATATGGGTCTGATGAAAATGTACTTCGGCCGAACCGAAGCGTTGAGTCGCTTGCCTCGTGACTGCCTGCTGACAAATGCGAATTGCCTCTTGCGTCGCGAAGCCATGCCCATAGCGGCGGTAATACTCGCTGTCGCGGTAGTTGGGTCGGTAGTCCCCGTCGACATTTCCTCGATTTCGATCGTCTGAACGATAGCCCGGTTGGTTTGGATCGTTTCGATAGCCAGGCTGATTTGGATCGACGCGGTATCCCGGTTGATTGGGATCATTGCGGTATCCCGGTTGACTACCATTGTCTCGGTACACAGGACGATTCCTATTGGTGGTGCTGGGATTGTAGTACGGTTGATTTCCACCGCCGTTAGCGCGCGAGTCCCATGTCATATCGAACGTATACCCCTCGGCTCCGCCCTCTTTGTCTTCAATTTCCACCACTGCTACCCCGCCCTGCCGCGGGTCGCGGATCAGGTCTTGCCGCCCTCTTCCATCTACGCCTTGAAATCTGAAATCAACTGGGTTGACCGGCATCGCACTCGTGCATTCAAAGCGCCGCCATTGAGCGGGCTGGCCGGAGAGATTCCGTAGTGTGGCGCTGGTTCCGCGAACTTCAACTTGAGCGACACCATCCACCGCCACCTCAATGGTGCACTTCCCCCGGTCGGTACTACCCCCGCCTGTGATTGCCGCCTGCCGCTGAAAAGTTTGCGCGTTTGCGGCTGAGCTAAGCGCGGCGCACGCTACGAAACCGTACAAAATATGGGTTTTCATTGTTTCACCTAACCCTAGACGAGCATTCCGAATGCCAACTCCGGCAGAGGCAGGGACAAACTGTTGAGAGCAGGCGCACATCAGTTCAGACGGGCGCTCTTCAACAACATCTCAAGCGTCACTACTTCGAGCGCCTTTTCGTGGGTGGCCTCCAGGCGAACAGTCGCCATAACGCCTGCTTCGAAGGACTTCTTCCAGGGCTCCACGCATACGCACCAGCCGTCGCCCGCTTTCAAACCGGGGAAGCCAAACTCCGGCCGGGGAGTGATCAGGTCGTTGCCAATCGATGCCTGATGCCGGAGAAACTCATCGTTTACCAGAACGCATACGCAGTGTTTCCCGACATCGTCCGGACCTGAATTACACTTGCCATCCCGATAAAAACCCGTCAATGGATCGGTGCAGCAAGTCTGCAAAACACTTCCTAAGACATTCTTTTCCATGTCCTACCAGCGTAGCCGATCCGGAATGCGTACCTCCGGAGAAGTATTCGCCCTCTCACCGTGTGCGATTCTGATGTTTATGTCTGTGCCACTGGTCGCCACGTTTGGCGAGATTATGCTGCGCCTGGCCCCGCCCGGGTTCGAACGATTCCTGCAATCTCCGCAGTTCCTGGCTACCTTCGGTGGCGGCGAGGCAAATGTGGCGGTGGCCCTTGCCGGCTTCGGTCATCCTGCCCGATTTATCACAGTCTTACCTCCCGCGAATCCCATTGTGGATGCGTTTCTGGGTGAGCTGCGCCGGTTTGGTGTGGACGATTCCAAGGTCGTACGAAGCGCAGGACGATTGGGTATCTACTTTGTCGAGCCAGGAGCGAATCAGCGCGCCTCGAAGGTCGTCTACGACCGGGATGGGAGCGCCATCGCGCTGGCTAAGCCAGGTGACATCGATTGGGCAAACGCCTTATCCGGCGCCGGTTGGTTCCATATCACCGGCATTTCGCCGGCTCTCAGCCGTACGGCGGCGGATCTCTCGCTTGAAGGTGTTCAAGCCGCACGAGCAGCCGGGCTGACCGTGTCTTGCGATTTGAACTACCGTAAGAATCTGTGGAAGTACGGCCAGACTGCGCAGCAGATTATGCCGGAACTGTTCCAATTTGTGGATATCGG
>JBBSFW010000363.1:0-3309 GCA_038254805.1 Terriglobales bacterium | reverse complement strand
CCCATCGCTGGAATTTCTTACATCAATCGCATCGTTGGTGCGGACTGCGATCTGGGTTCCAACCGGCATGCTGCCCGATTGCCCGAATGCGGTCAGAGCGCTGCCTATCAGCAAGGCGGTATTCAGAAGCGTGTGTTGTTTCATTTAAAATCTCCACTTATAGGTTGAGCAATCGCGTTTCCACAACCGCCAGAGTTAAGCCGTAATAATGTCCTGCCGCTACTTGCTTTTGAGGTACCTATCCAAAAAAGCAAAAGCGCGCTGATCGGCTCGTTCCGCGTCCGCGCCCTTGAAGCCGTGGCCCGCTCCGGAGATGGTTTCCAGTTCAGCAGGTACGCCCGCCGCGAGTAAGCGTGACGTTAGCCACACTGAATGCTCGTAAGCCACATACGTGTCGTTGGTACCATGCAACGACAGAATCGGCACTGCGTTGGGAGTAACCCAGTTGAGCGGGCTGGCGCGGATGTGTGCCAGGCGGTTGTGTTTTAGATCCGCACCGAGAAACAGCGGGAGCACCTCCGCGGCATCGACACTTTTCGAATACGATTGGGTAAAATCCGTGGGTCCGTAGTAATTGGCAACGCAGGTGACGCGGCTGGAGAATTGCAGATTGGGACCGGTTCCCTCAAACTCCGGCAAGCCGGCCGTGAGCCCGAGAAACAGCACCAGATGTCCGCCCGCGCTGCCGCCCAGGGCCCCGATGCGGTCGGGATCGATGCCGTATTTGGAAGCATTGGCTCTCAGGAACCGCACTGCGGCTTTCACATCGTGAACCGCTGCGGGAAATTGATTTTGCGGCGATAAACGATAGCTCGCGGTTGCCGCCACGTAACCGCGTTCGGCCAGCCGGACAGCCATGGGGAGATAGCTCTCTCTCTTACCTGCGCGAAAACCACCACCGTGCACCAGCAGCACCGCTGGTCGAGGTCCGCCGGATGAATCACGCGGCCGGACAATGTCCATTTGCATGCTGCCGCCCACGTTGGAATACTCGACGCCGGCATCGTGAATCAGGGAATCCGGTAGGGGCGGCAGGTTTTGGGACAGAGAGATCGAAACAGCCGGGATTAAAGAGAGCCAACGCCAGTGCATGGTTGTGAGAATATGGCATACGGCTGACTGGAGTCAACCGGTTCTCTGGGGCGCAGCAACATCCGGCCGTCCAGGGGCCGTCCGAAGAGCAAAGGAAAGCAGCTCCCTAGCAACAACTGAACACTACCCCGCTTTCTCGCCGCGGGTCTCCTCGGATGGATCTTTAGCCCTGGATATGGACGCTCCCAAAAGGCTGTAACGGCCCGAGGGGTCGTTCTTAGAACGCACGGGCGGGTCACTTCTGGCGAGCGCGGAAGCTAATTCCCAGCAGGAACTTTCGAAGCTATGGGCAGGAGCACGCCGAACTGCTGTCGTTCATTTGCCCTGTAGGTGAAGACAGGCGATTTCTTGAAGAAGATGAGGAAGACCAAGCGCCCGGTTGTCCTTACCGTCAATGGCAAGGCGGAACTTGTGGTCCAGGATGCTGTAAGCTATCAGCTCATTTTGGAACGTCTCGGCCGGCTTGAAGCCGTCGAGGCAATTCGGGTTGGGATCAAGGCTGCCGAGGATGGCCGCGTCAAGCCTGCCCGTGAGGCGCTGCCAACCCTCCAGGAGAAGCTTGGCATTTCGGATTGATCTGACTGAACCGGCTCTTGTCGATGCCGAGGAATACGTCCTCTTCATCTGTGATGTTCAAAAGGAACCAGAAGCTGCGGAACGTTGGTTTCGCGGCTTGGTTCAGGCCATCTATTCTCTCGAAGACTGCCGGAGCGCTGTGCAGGCAGCATTGGCTAAGCTAGTGCCCGTAATCGACCATGTTGCACCTTGTCCGTTGAAAGCTCAACCTGATAGGGCGCGCCACGCTTGCCGTAGCGGCGCCCGGTGAGGCGGTGGTCTATGCCTTTGCGGCTACCCCCGACGGGTTCGCGCGGAAAGACCTGTTTCGGTCCAATGATGGTGGCCTCAGCTGGATCGCGTTGAACATCACCGCCAAGAAGCCGGTGAGAGCCTCCTAAGCGGAGCGCCTCACCGGGCCGCAGTTCGAGGCCGCGTTTCACCGCCCTAATACACTCCAACTAATCCCAAAACAGCTACCACGATAATGTTCCCATAACGCAGGGCGACCCTTTGCTGGTTGACCGACCACGACATTTCGCGCAGGCTCGTCAAGGCTTGCATCGATGTTGTAGTGCTTTGGGTTCGTCTGAAAAATCCAGGTGCGAGCCGGACTCTAAGACGGGGTTTCAGCCATGGCTAAAGATCGCGCTATTCGAAGGGGACTGTTCTCGACATGGCGTACCGGCCGAACCCGTCCGAGTTTGACCAGCCACTTACCCCGGACGAGTTCAAAGAACTCCACCGCAGGATTTCGCTGTTGAGCCCCCCATCACATGCAGGAAGCCTACCGGAGGCGGAAATCGAAACGCCGGCGTCCGCTTCAGCGGGAGGGGCTTTCTTGGTTTTTGCCCACCCGGCGGCCAGCCGACTTTGGCAATCCAGCCGCCCCCCGAGCTATCCAAGCGAAGTATGCTGTAGATTTGGGTTCAGCAGACCAGATGACACCGTGCCTTCGGTGTTATTGAAATGCACGTCGCACAGTCATTTCGTGATAAGTTCCTCTTGGGCTGCAATCACCGATCGCCTATTCTTTAAAAGCGCTCCCATAAACTCGCCCTCTTCCCGGTTAAGCAACCCTGTGTTCTCGTCTGCATTCAGGCAAATATAGGCAAAGACTTTAAAGGCGTTATCCGAAAGAGTCATTCCAGCTGTTCGTAACATCTGGACCCGCCTTTCCATTCCAAAACCTTGGCCCTGCTGGTTCCCGGAGCCCACAACCATCCGTGAATTTTTACTCTCGGGCTGCGCGTCAGCTAAGCGCAACTGAAACATGGTCGAAAGGCGGTCGCGGCTGGAAAACTTTACAACGATTACGCCAATCAGATAGAGGGCGGTTACCACCAGTTCTATCCCATTATCTAAGGATCGGAAGGTGGAAACCTGAAGTAGGCCCACGCTCTCGAGAATGTGCATGCCATGGTAGATCGAAAGTAGCCCTATAAACCCTATCAAAAAACGGTCTACGGTCTGGTGAAGGCTGTTTTTTAGAACAACGAAACACCGTGTCCTTTCGGTAAGGCTGCGTAAACCGGGTTAATTCAGAAGAGGTAGCCTTGCAAAACCCAGTAATGCCAGTCGGCGATGGCTTCCTCGGTGGATTCATCGGGATCAATCGCGGCCAGTTGGGAAAGAGGTACTGCCAGTTTTCGGCCCTGCCAT
>JBBSFW010000362.1:0-3317 GCA_038254805.1 Terriglobales bacterium | reverse complement strand
TACATCTGGCATATGTTAGGTTACACATTTCCGAGTCGCTAAAGCAACAAAGAGTTTCAACCTAAGCATCCAGAAACGATTGGAGAAAGACGGAACAATGACGGCAAAGCGAGCCGGAATTCCAGGAGATCATCGGCCATGTGAAGACCGGGGATGCCCCGCAAAAACCATCTGGCATCAGGGCAACATCCTAAGACGGGTTTTTCTGAAGCCGCTCAATAGACTGCGTCTTCGTTGTTGCGTAAATCAAGTCGCTCATTGCGCTGGGGGCCGGATGCGAACAGCTTATTGTTCTGATGGTACGAATCGCTTCGGCATTAGTGCGGTTCCTTAGTAGTTATATCTTTAAGTAAGTAGGATGGAGGTGGCGAGATTCGCTGCGGACAAAAATCGAATGCCACGAGCCCTATTCGCATGATCTACGGGTGCGGATTTTGGAGTCCTACGAACGCCATCTAAAACAGAAACTAGTAGTGTCCGTATGTGTCTAAGTGATCCACTGCTGAAAGCTGCGGTTGGCATTACTGAGCATCACTCAGCGCAACGTAGGTTCCGAGAGCAATCATGGTCAGGCCTGTTGCTGTCCGCTGACGTTGCCTCGCCCTTTTCGACACGCGTAGGCGCTTTCCTAACGGTACGGACAACATAGTTACCGATAAATCAGCAATAGTGTTGAGGCCTACCGATATCATCCCAAAACGCAAAACTGAAGAAAGATATGTCCGACTCCCCGATTCACAAACTGCGGAATGAAAGATAAAAAAAACAACGCCGTCTTTGGATTCAGCGCCTCTGTGAGGATGCCTTGACTGAATGGGTTCCGTATCATGGAGGCAGGCTTGACAAACTCCTCCTCTTTGCGAGCGCCCAAAATCATGCAAATTCCCAGATAAACGAGATAAGCTGCGCCACCATACTTCACGATCGAGAAAGCGATTGCGGAAGAAGCCAAGACGGCCGAAACGCCGGCACCCGCTGCCACAACGTGCAATAATCCCCCTGCGAAAGTCCCCAATGACGAAAGAATTCCCTCCCTTTTTCCTCCGGCCAGGCTGCGGGAAAGTACATAAAGCATGCCGGGACCTGGTGAAATCGCAAGTAACAGGGCAGCACCGAGAAAGAGGATTAGCCGCGGACCTTCAATCATTAGGAGATGCTACCACTGAGGGATACCCGGCCCAAGGAAAATAAGACTTCCAATTTTTTAAAAAGCGAGTCAATTACAAAACCTGAAACGCCACCTCTAACCTGGGGAGGATTGGAAAATCCTCCCCAGGATTTTTTTACTGTTGCGGTGGGAAGCCGGTGGTGCCGGGATCGCCAGCTATGGGTTGCGGAGCGGGAGCATAGGGAAAAGTCGGCAGGTAGGGCCGATCATTTCCACTGTCGGTCATGTCGAGGACCTTGCTGTCAGGCTTGACCCAATTTGTTCCCTGGACTACCACCAGCACTCGGCGGTCCTGGCAGTTGGGAAACGCGGAACATTCGAATGCGGCTCGGGTGCCCACCGCGCCCCCGCCGGTTACCCCGGTGGGGAAATGAACGTCGGCCAGCTGGCGCAGAATTTGCAATGGAATGTCGATGGCGGAATCGGCTAGCTTGCGGCCATTTTGCAGGCCGAACTGGCCGATGGCCTGGGCGGACGAAGGCAAGTCCAGATCCAGACGCATCACATCAGGCAAGAGCGCCTTGCGCAGCAGGTCCTTGTCGGTATTCACGAAAGTGGAAGGCAGCAAAAGGGGCGCGCCGTTGGGAAGCGTGGTGAGACCGAGGGCGGTTAGCAGCGCGGCGCGTCCGGCGATGGTGTTGCCGGTGCCATCGTTGTCACTGGTGGTGAGAGCATCGGGAACCAGGCTGGAGTAATTCGCGACATCGTGCTCGGGAATTTCCTCGTTGAACAGATCACGCGGGGCGCCGCCGGGGACGAAGACGGTGGCAAATGCCTGCTGGCCTTCGCGTTCGAACTGCACCCAGGTCCTGGGGCTGCGTCGGGGAGGCACGGGCGCGCTGACGGTGCCCCAGACATTGATCTTGGAGGTGGCGCCGCGCACCATGGCCTTGGGAACCGAGACCACGAGGGACGTGAGATTAAAACCGCCGAAGGCATCCACACCGCTGGTGCCGTCGGGACGCACCGGGCGTCCGCGGAACGAAGTTCCCACCTGGCGAAAGAGGTCCTGTGAACCGTTCAGGATGCGGAAGAACTGGCCGATGTCAAAGACAAACGGGTCGTCGCGCACGCCGGCAAAGCCCAGAACACCGGTGGGGCTGCCAAAGACTTTGTTGAAGGCCCCACTGGCAGTAGGAGCGGAAGTCAGCAACTGGTTGCGGGCGCCGGTGGAAACCGGGGCCGCTGGGCCGTAGATGGAAACGGTTTGCTTCTGGCCCAATCCACTGAACACGAACTGAAGGACCTGGTCTTCGCGGGCGTCGCCGGTGTTATCAATCTTGATTTGATAAAGCAGGTCGGGAGAGAAGCTGTAGGTAGAGCTTGAGCTGGGCGGAGCGAACGGGTTCACGCTCAACACGAAGACTATGCGGGTGGCATCGACGGGATCGACAAAAGCAAACACGTCGGTCAGATCACCTTCACCGATGGCATCGACCTTGGGGGCTTCGCGATGGTCAGCGGCGTGGAGCGAAGAGAGGTTGCCGCCGCAGAGGGAGACCGCCAGAGCCAGCGTCAGTAAACACAAGCTATTTGCAAAACTAAAAATCTTCATTTTTTTCTCCTGGTATTTTGCTGAATGAATTTTCCGATCCACGATTTTTAAATTGAACTTCATAACTCAATGCGTAATGGTTACTTGGTGGCGACGCCGTGCAGGAATACAGTTTCATCCAGACCGGCAAGTATGATTTTGTTGTTGGAAACCACGTAATAACTGAAGGTATTGGTGCCCAGCTGAATGCGGCCGCGTCCCCCATCGAACACCGGCTGCATGATTCCGGTGAAGGCGACGCCGGCGGTGGTGATTCCGTTCTCGGTGACATCCTGCTTGCCGCCGGTCACGTTGCCGAGGCTGTCCACATTAAAAGTGCCTGTAATGGAGAGGGCGCCGACGCTGTCGCTACCCGAGACTTGAAAGGTATAGGCTCCGGAGCGAACGAAACCGCTCAAAGACTGGCGTTCCAATGTGCCCGCAGGGCCCGCGTCAAACGAAGACAGCACGGTGCCGCCGGCGGTATCGAGCTGGACCGCGAGGGTGTCCTTGGTGCCAGAGGCATCGACCAGGGTCAGGGTGCCGCTGCCATTGGCGTTAATAAGGTAGGTGCCGCTGATGGGAACGCCGGCGTCTACTCCGGAACCCAGGTTT
>JBBSFW010000361.1:0-3317 GCA_038254805.1 Terriglobales bacterium | reverse complement strand
GAGATTGCGGGCATCCATTTTGTAGCGAATCCCACCAGTAGTTCTACGATGATTGGTCTCAGGACCAATGCCTATGTCATCCCCAAAACCCTCATCCACGACTGCTGGTTCTCAATAGGGAACGGAAGCGGGTCGGCTGCCATTTTTGCTGCAACGAATCAAGGTTTGATCTGGAACTGCTCCTTTGATGATACCTACTCCCAAGTCGCGCAGGGAGTCCAATTCAAATGGGAAGAAGCCATTGGGAAAAGTTCATGGTCAACGGACTCGACGATGGGTGCTGCCGACACCAATGGCGCGACTAACTTCTACGTCGAGGACTGCGATTTTCACGCTATTTTAACCGCAACCGATTTTGACGGCGACGCCCGCGTGGTTTTTCGACACAATATCCTCGACAACTCAGCTTTGGGTTCGCATGGCGCAGATACCAGCCCGATTGGGCTTCGGCACGTTGAAATCTACGAGAACGAACTTGTCTTTGATAACTTTGGAGATAGCGACGGCTCGGTCACATTGCCCCTGCCGTGGTTCTTTTGGATGCGGGGGGGAACAGGCATCATTACGCATAACACGCTTCCAGCGATTAGTTCTACAGCCTGGGGTAGTAAGGCTAATGTCTCGTTTAGTGTCCTTAACACAAGAAGGAATACCGGCGGGTACCCCTGCTGGACAAATTATCCCGCGCCACACCAGGTGGGCCAGGGTTTCGGCGCCGGAGCGGTGTTCCATTCGCATTACTCCGGTTCGAACTACGGGCGCCTTAATTATCATACTTATTTGGAACCAGTTTATATCTGGGACAATAGCGGCACGGGTGGTAACCGGGTAAACTTAAATGCCGAATCCGAAGATCCGTGTGGGAATAACCAGTTGCTCACCAATTACATTCAGGCCGGCAGGGATTACAAGCTGGAGGCCAAGCCTGGTTACGTGAAATATACCTACCCGCATCCGCTGAGAAATTCGTCAGCTCAATCCCCGCCGACATCGAGCGCTCCACAGAGCATTACTCCGGCATCCCCACAGAAGCGCCAGTATAAGAAAAAGGCAAAACTGCTAGGAAGCAAAAAGAAGACAATCAAACGCAAGGTCGGCAATGCTACAGCTGAAGACTTTGCAGAACCCGACGAGGGAAATGACTGACCAGGTGTTCCGGGTGGTGGAATGGAGCTTGCAACGCGTTGAGGACAACGCGTTCCACCTGCGCCTCGATAGAATAGGCCTCTCCTCCCATGGATTTCACACTACCTGCGCGCCCGCATGCGGGAAGTGCTTTGGGAGTGCGATGACACGCAACAACCCACTGTAGACGATAACTATTCCATGAGAGCGTTTGTTTCCATCTTGATTCCGGCTTACAACGCCGAGCGCTGGATTGCTGATACGATGGAATCGGCCATCTCGCAGACTTGGCCGCACAAAGAGATCGTTGTCGTCGATGACGGTTCTAGTGACGGGACTCTGGCGGCGGCACGGCAGTTTCAGTCTGATCAGGTCCGAGTCGTGACGCAGCCGAATCAAGGTGCTGCGGCCGCGCGAAACAAGGCCTTTTCGTTGAGTCGCGGCGATTACATTCAATGGCTCGACGCGGACGACCTGCTATCCCCGGACAAGGTCGCGCATCAGATGCAAGCAGCGACGCAGCTAACGGACCGACGAATCCTGTTTTCTTCTCCATGGGCCTATTTCCGGTCTCGGCCAGCCAGGGCAAAGTTCATTCCGACCCCGCTCTGGTGCGATCTTGCCCCGACCGAGTGGCTGACAAGGAAGTGGGAAGGAAATCTGCATATGCAAACCGCCACCTGGCTCGTTAGTCGAGAGCTGACCGAGGCGGCGGGACCATGGGATGCGCGACTGCTGGGCGACGACGATGGCGAATATTTCGCCCGTGTAATTAATGCCAGCAATGGCGTTCGGTTTGTACCCCAGAGCAGGGTCTATTACCGCATTACGCCAAGCAGCCGCTTAAGTCATATCGGTCGATCGAACAAAAAAATGGAAGCGCAATTCCTTGGGATGAAGCTGCAAATTGGATATCTGCGCGCGCGGGAAGACAGCGACCGCGTTCGCGCGGCCTGCGTGAACTATTTGCAGACCTGGCTGCATAATTTCTATCCTAATCGTCCTGACCTGGTGCAGGAAGCGCAACAACTTGCTGTCAGTCTGGGAGGTCGGCTTTCTCTTCCCAAGGCATCGTGGAAGTATGCCTGGATCGAAAAGCTCTTCGGCTTCGCCGCTGCAAAGCATGTGCAACTGTACTACAATCGGGGCAAGTCTTCCGGGCTACGAGCGTGGGACAGGGTGATGTATGCATTCGAGCGCCACAGCAGGTTGCCCAACTAAAAGAATGACTCCGACCGTGTCTTTGGGTTGATGGGCCGCAAACGAATGCGGGTGTAACAACGATCAGATCATTAAATGAGCGTGTTGATCATCAAGCTTGGGGCTACTGGTGATGTGGTCCGGACGACGCCGTTGGTGAGGCGATTGGACGGGCAGGTTAGTTGGATCACGGCCGAGAGCAATCTCGCGCTGCTCGAAGGAATCGATCGGGAAGTCCGTTGTGTTTCGTGGGAAAATCGCAGGCGGGTCACGGATGCTACCTACGATTTGGTGATCAATCTCGAGGATGATCGGGAGGCCAGCTCGTTTTTGGAGGAGTTAAACTTCAAGCAACTCTTCGGCGCCTACTTAAACGGAGACGATAAACTGGCTTATACCTCAGATTCGCGCGACTGGTTCGACCTAAGCTTGATTAGCGCCTATGGGCGGGAGGAAGCGGATCGACTTAAGCTTTTAAACCGGCGCACTTATCAGGAGTTGATCTTTGAGGGCCTCGGTCTTGGCTTTAGCGGTGAACCGTACTATCTGCCGCCGTCGCGGCCGACTGGGCTTAAGGGAGATGTGGCTATCGCATCGACTGCTGGCCCGGTCTGGCCGATGAAGAAATGGGCGTATTATGACGAGTTAAAGAACGAACTACAGTCGGAAGGCTTAAAGGTTAACACACTGCACGGCCGGCCCACCTTACTCGAGCATTTGGCCGATGTGCAGGGGCACCGCTGTCTCGTTTCCGGCGATAGCCTCCCCATGCATCTTGCGTTGGGTAGCGGTGTGCGCTGCGTCTCAATTTTCACCTGTACCAGTCCATGGGAAATACACGGCTACGGGTTACAGGAAAAAATTGTCTCGCCCTTCTTGGAAAAGTTTTTCTATAAGCGCGGCTACGCTCGAAACGCGACCACCGCAATCAGTGTTGAGAAGGTGACAGATGCGGTCATGGCACAATTGGACGCGTTTGTCGTCAGCGCTCG
>JBBSFW010000360.1:0-3336 GCA_038254805.1 Terriglobales bacterium | reverse complement strand
TCCGCCGCTTTGTTGTGGCTCACCAATGTCATTGTCTTCGCCCTTTGGTATTGGCGCATCGATGGTGGCGGCCCTACGAAACGTCATGAGCGTAACGAGTTTGGCAGTTGCAGTTTTCTTTTCCCGCAAATGCAGGTACCCAGAGAAGAGCGCGGGCAATTCGCCTGCACGCGTTGGCGCCCACACTTTGTCGATTACCTTTTCGTCGCGTTCACGCAAAGCTCCACCTTTGGTCCCACGGATGCCCCGCTCCTCGCGCGCTGGGCCAAGGTGCTGGCGATGATTCAAGTATTCATCTCGCTTTCAATCGTCGTGCTTCTGATTTCCCGCGCGGTAGGTGCCATGTGAGCACGTCCCTAAGGGGAGGACGCAGGGGAGTAGCTCTGTGCGGTAAAGACGTTTTCGAACAATTTGCAAAAGCGAGGCTCTTTCTCGAACAGCCACAACGATTACAACACGTGTTCAATCTTTACCTGCACGGCAATGAGTGAGACCACGAGCCCCGTCCGGTTATCCGGAGTGACTGGCGCTGATACACCGGTCGGCCTCGCGCTCGTCCAAAAATAAGGCTCCTATGGCGTCAGCATCGGCCATAAGTCATTCACCAATCCTCGAAGGCAACGGTGCAAAGAAGCAATCAGTCGAAGCGAAGACCTAAGCTAGTGCAGTGTAAAGCCAAGTTATGATACGGCCATGCTCCAGTTTCATCTGTTACAGTGCACTGGACCAGTGAGGCATGAGTTCTGCGGAAGTTCCTCTTCGGTGGGAAAGATAGGGAAGGGGAGGCATCGTTGCCAAAATCCTCCCGGGGGAGCCGAGCGGCCCCGTCTTGCACGCCGATTCAGAGAACGGCTTCTCTCGACATGCGCGATACGATTTCATCACCGTCGAGGGATTGGGCCGCAGATACCTAGCTTGCGGCCGCAGAGTTTCTTCTGATAGACGAGCTGCGCCGAAGCTCGCACCTCGTCGCCCCTGACACTTTTTGCGTTCGGCCCATGGCGAAGTCGACAGCTCGGAAGATTATGCTCGGGTGGCTGCACTACGCCTGATTGCTACTTAATCCTCCCGCATCTCCTCGTGCCCGCTGCTCTCGGACCTCTGCCGTCGATCACGAAGAAATGCTTCTTCCGAACTCCCGAACTCTGTAGTAAAAGCAGAGATTCCGCGATCTTGGACCGTGATTCTTCCCGCCTGATGGCAGCCCATTCAAACCGTTTCACTCCCGGGCTTTCCATGGCGATGCTGTCGTCGTGAAGCGCCGGCCCAGCCTCTCCCCCGGATGAGCGTCACCCGCAGGATTGCTTTTGGAGCCGGTGCGAGCTGGTTTGGGCGGGGGGTCACTATCTTGCTCGGCCTCTTCTTCCTGCCCGTTCTGTTCCGGCATCTCCCGAAAGAGGAGTTGGGCATCTGGCTCCTCCTCGGGCAAAGTTGGGCGACGCTCGGGATCTTGGATTTCGGGTTTGGCGTTACCCTCACGCGGCGGATCGCACTTGCCAAAGGGAAAAGCGGTGGCGACCCCAATGTGCCACTAACTGACGAAACTCTCCGGGATATCGCAGATTTGGTGACCTGCGGCCGCCGGATTTATCCCATTCTCGCGGCCGGCGTCTTTCTCTTCTCATGGATCGCCGGTTTTTTCTATCTGCGACACTTGGAACTCCACCAAGTCAGCCACTACGTGGTCTGGATCGCCTGGACGATTCTTTGCCTGAGCCAGGCCGTGAACGTCTGGTCAACCGTCTGGAACTGCCTGCTGGACGGAGTGGGCTACATCGGGTGGGACGCTATCATTGCCAGCTCCGTCAACGTTTTGACTCTTAGCGGCCAAATCGTGGCCGTCTTCTGTGGTGGACGGTTGATTTCGCTTGCGGCCATTGCTACGGCTGGTGCGCTCATTCAGAGATTTTCGATTCGATGGTTCGCGCGGCAACGGCGACCAGAGCTTTTTGCACTTAAGGGCCGTTGGAACCCGACGGTGATGCGGGGGATGGCCAGGCTGGCTTTTCGCGCCTGGCTTACTGCGGTCGGAATCATCCTTGTGCAAAACACGGATGGCTTTTTCATCGCTTCAGCGCAGGGCGCAGACAAGATTCCCGCCTATCGCGCGGCGTTTCTCATCGTGCTAAACGTCCACATGCTGGCGGCGGTCTTCGCCTCATCCTCTGCGGTCTTTATAAGTCACCTTTGGCAAGCCGGTGCGATAAATGAAGTTCAGCGCATTGTCGAGCGCAACCTGCGGCTTGGCCTCTGCATTGTGCTATGCGGAGGAGCGGCCATCCTGACTGCCGGAGCATCACTCTTTAACGTGTGGCTGGGTCCGCATAACTACGTCGGTGTTGGAGTTGTCGCATTGTTCGTCGCGACCTTTATCCTCGAACAGCAGACCTACATTATTTCCACTGGGTGTCGAGCGACCGAGGACGAGGCGTTCGCCGAGACCATGATGGCGGGAGGGCTTCTGAAACTATTTTTTGCTTACATCTTGATCAGTCGATTGGGGCTGCCTGGCCTTGCCGTTGCTACCGTAATCGCACAATCGCTTACCGCCCATTGGTACGTGCTTTACAGGGGGCTGCGACGGTTGAAGATGAGCGCAGGGCGATACATTCACTCCGTCCTGATGCCATGCATGTTCGTATTCGCTGTAGCATTCGGTTTGAGCTACTCGATCGTGACAACCACTGCCCATGGAAACGATTGGCTGAGAGTGGTTGCCGCCTGCGCCACTAGTGGTGCGGTCTTGGTGACGGCGTGTTGGTTGTTAGTATTAGATGGCAACCACCGGGCGCGAGTCGCCGGGTGGGTAATCCCAAAAGTATGGCGAAACGAGTAAGTTCCCAATCGAATGACAGATCATGATAGACCTAATTAGGCATAGATTGCGGACTTCTCCGCGAATCTTCGATCTTGTCAAAAACATTGGTCGAACGTTTGGCAATAGAACGCCACTCTATGCGTGTATGCACAAATACATTCCGACTCGGGCGTCCACGACATTCATCCAGATTGGCGCGGCAGACGGACTTATCCACGATCCCTATCGCGAATTTATTTTACGGCCAAACATGCAAGGCATTTTGGTTGAACCACTCCCCTATCAGTTTAAGCGGCTTCAGCGCAATTATGCAGGTAAGCGAAGCCTCATATTCGAGCCCAGCGCCATATGCTATCCCTCCAACCCGATAGATCTTTTCGTACTGGATGAAGATTTTCTAACCGGACACCCAAATCGCGAGTTACTGGCTCTACAGACAAGCACTTCCTTTGAGCGGTTTCGTCAATCGATCGCATTGTGCTGCGTGTCCGATGCCGACGAACATATAACACGTGTTC
>JBBSFW010000359.1:0-3364 GCA_038254805.1 Terriglobales bacterium | reverse complement strand
TCGCCGCGGCTTTCGAAGGCATGCAGCATCGCCAAGGCCAAGGCATCATCCACGTCGTTGCCCATGTCCGTATCGAAAATTACCGGCACGGGTTGAGCGCCGAGAGCCGCCTGTGAAAGGAGCAGCACGACGAGAAAGACCAGACATCGTCGAGCGTGACTTTTCGTTCGGAGCGAACACATCCCTTCAAACATTCCCAGCGCCCGGCCGTGAATTTTCAAACTTGATTTCCGGGATTTGACGCTGCAAGATTCAGTCATGGCCCTCGAATTCACTACCTCTTACCTCAAAGATGCGACCGCTGTTTTTGCCTATTACAAGCGGCTTGCGGACCGCGCCATGGAACAACTTCCGGATGCCGCGCTATTTTCAACCTTGGATGCGGAATCCAATTCAATCGCCATCATCGCAAAACATCTGGCGGGCAACATGCGGTCGCGCTGGATGGATTTTCTCACCACCGATGGCGAGAAGCCGGACCGCAATCGCGACTCCCAATTTGAAGCTCCGCCTGCTACCCGCGCGGAATTACTCGCCCTCTGGGAATCGGGCTGGAAGCCTCTGTTTGACGCGCTCACGCCCCTGACGGAGTCGGACCTGGGCCGCACAGTTCATATTCGCGGAGAAGCGCACTCCGTTATGCAGGCGATTAATCGCGGCATTACCCACACCACCTATCACGTTGGACAAATCGTCTATCTCGCCAAACATTTTGCCGGAATAAAATGGAATCCGCTGACCGTGCCCCGCGGGAAGTCGCAGAATTCAATACTAAGGTGGCGTCGGGAAAAGCCTCGCAGCGCTGATCTGAATTGCGCACTTTCAAAGCCCTGCCATTTTGAGGAGCACAAATGCCGGCCTAGCGTGCCGAAGATTCGCCGAAAGCTCACGCCGCCTTGGCCCATAGCTCATCCACCAACCAATGACTTACCGTGGCATAGACTTCATCGGCGGCCTCTTCGAAGCCGTGTCCGGAGTGCACAAAATGTAAGCTCTTAGGCTCCCGAGCCCGTTGGAAAATCTCTTTCGAGCCAATCGCGGGAAAGGTCTGATCCTCTACTCCGTGAAGCAATAATAAGGACCGTGGAGTCAGTTCGGTTACGGCGTTGGTGCCGTAACTTTGCGCTGCGAGTGCCACGACAGTGACGACTTCTGTGGAAAGTGCGCCCGCGGAAATTGTCACGGCGCCGCCAAACCCGTGTCCCAGCAATCCGATGTGCGAACAGAATCGCGCCGCCAGAAAATCAATTCCGGTGAGTACGTCATAAACGGAATCATGAAAAGAGGCGGGATTGCGAAAGTTCACGTGTAACGACGCCACTCCACGAGAACGCAATTCGGCCGCCAGCCGCGGATACAAATTGCTCGCAGGAGAATCAAAGTTTCCTGAGGCATCCCCCACCATCAGCACGGCTGCCGTGGCATTGGGCTGCTCGTAGAAACGCATGTCCAGACTGCCGCGTAAGGTAATGGCGGTCACGGCCAAATACCCCTCGGTGGTGGCGGCTTGCCTGATTGCTCTTATTCGGCCCTGAATCCGCATCTTGTCTGTCTGCTAAATCTCCAATCGTGAAACGTGGCGTGCAGTTAACGACCTTGCTTAGATTCCCACTCAGCCTACACTGAAATCATCCCGTCAATTGTGCTCTGATACGCCTGCGCCACACGCAACACTGTGGCCTCATCCCATGCGCGGGCCGTGATTTGCAGGCCAACATGCGCGCCTCCTGCCCGTCCGCAGGGTACAGAGATGGTAGGCAGGCCCAGCACATTGAATGGGCGGGTATTGCGCAACATCAGCAGTTCGCGCCGGCGAAGTTCTTCGGGCTGCGCCTCCAGCTCTGCGATGCTCGCGGCCAGGACTGGCGAAGTCGGCGTGATCAAAACATCAAGTTGAGAAAAAATATCGGTCGCGACACGCCGCAAACCTTCCAGTTCACGCCGCTTTTCAATGTACGTAGCGGCCGTGATCTCGGCGCCGGTGCGGATCCTGCGCAAAGTCTCTGGTTGATAAAGTTCCGGGACGCGCTCCACATTTTTAGCATGCAACGCCCAGCTTTCGGCGCTGGCAACTGAGCGATCCGTGTCCACGGGCACGGCGATCTCGCGCACTTCTGCGGTCAGCGTTTCCAATGTGGCGAGTACTTCTTTCATTCGGTCCGCAACCTCCGCTTGGAGTTCGTCAAAAAAGAAATTCCGCGGCATTCCAATACGAAGGCCGGAAATGTCTCTAGCAGATTCACTATTCACGGACGTGGCCGCATAATCGGGCACGGGGACATCAACGCTGCCAACATCGGCTGCATCGTAACCAGCAATGGCTTGCAACACGACCGCCGCGTCGCCTACAGTTCGGGTGAGCGGCCCAACATGATCGTACGACCATGCCAGAGGTACGATTCCCCGCACGCTCACGCGACCGTAGGTCGGCTTCAATCCGACAATGCCGCAAAAGGCCGCTGGCAGCCGGATGGAGCCGGCGGTATCTGTACCTATCGCGGCAAAGCACATGCCCGCAGCCACCGCAGCCGCCGCGCCCGAAGACGATCCGCCGGCGATCAGCCGCAAATCTGTGGGATTTCGCACTGCACCGAAATGGCTGATGATGCCGCTCGCGCCATAAGCGAATTCGTGGAGATTCAATTTGCCCAGGAACACCGCGCCCTGCGCCCGAAGACGTCGCACTATTTCTGCATCTTCGGTAGGAATGCGATCCCGGAAAACTGCGCTGGCGGCCGTAGTTTTTATGCCGGCAGTGTCAATCAGGTCTTTGAGCGCGATTGGAACACCGTGCAGCGGACCTCGCCAGTTGCCCGCCTGAATTTCCGCCTCTGCTTGCCGGGCCTGCTTCAACGCCAGCTCGCCAGTGATCGTGATGAACGCATTCACCGCCGGGTTAAGTTCTTCAATTCGCTCCAGACAGGCACGGGTGAGCTCAACCGGCGACACTGATTTCTTTCGAACCAACTCGGAAGCCTGAACTAGGCTTAGTTTCAGCAATTCGCCGGTTTGCGACACACTTCTCATTTGCTGATAGGATGCTTTGAGGATTCTGGCTTCGCCTTATCTGGAATTGCAATCCCCACCACGGAATACCCCGGCACGGCTGCGTCCAGTATGCCATTCCTGATGGTCATCTGTTTTTCAAGAATCTCCGGATTCTGACTGTTCAAGAGAAATAACTTTGCTTGGCGCGTGCTCGAGCCTATCCGCTTGAACTTTATCTGCATGTTGGAAACGCTGGATGTGGGATTCGTAATGATGGCGGAGTACTGTTTCTCCGTTCGCCATCCGGAAACCTCCAATGCTTTCGATGTCAAAACCACCGTCGCTAGAAAGCCTCCACTGGCCAAGTCCAGATACT
>JBBSFW010000358.1:0-3382 GCA_038254805.1 Terriglobales bacterium | reverse complement strand
CCCAAGGCACCCAGCGGTGGTTGCGATACCGCGTGGCGACAACTGTAGCGACCGAAAAAACCCCGGCTGCGTGTCCGGATGGAAATGAGCTGCCCTTAAAAGGAGATTTGCCGCCACTAAAAAACGTATCGTTAAAAGACTGTCCGGCGCGAACATCACTCGGCCGTTTTCTACGAGTGATGGCTTTCACCGCAAGGTCGACAACAGCGCTGTCCGCGTAGGCCTCCCCGGCCAGTAGTGCCGTACCCACCTGATATGTGTCGTGCCGAATGTAACCTGCCAATAGCAGAGAAGCTGGCACGGCAACGACTTCCCCCGTAGTGATCGGCGAATCGAACACGTCATTAATGTCGTCAAGGTTTCCCTCATGACTGCGAAAGTAGGGCATCGCGTGCGAATCGGCAACCAAAAGTCCCGCAGTTCCGCCCGCAATCGCAAGCGCGGGCAACCAGTAACGGCCTTTCGCTAACTGAGTCGGGAATAGCCAAATGGCTTTCTGATCGTACAAAAAATCTTTGGGCACGGATCGCCAAGTCACCCCCCGATCTGCCTCCGTGCCATGTTTTGCTCGAGCTGACGAGGGACTGTCAGGCAAATCGGCGCGGGCGTTCTGCGCATAGGCCGTGTACGGGGCAGCACAAACTCCGGCACAAAAGACGAGTACAAGCGGCCACAGCTTCTGCCTCCGAAACATTGATGCTTTGATGCACTTTCTCAGCCTTCGACAGGACCATCAGGACTCCGTATCGATGTAGAAAACGCCCGGAGCAAAGCCGGATTGGGGTCTGGAAGTTGAGAACGGGCGTCATCACCCAATTCGGCAGTGGTGACCGCTGCGATTTATCGGCAATTGTGCGACCGCGAGTAGGTTACCCGACGGCTTTCCGATCTCCCAGTGGTGCCTGAAAGGATCGACCACCCGTCCAACTCGCCATCCGCATTCTTTGTCCTCAACCGGCGAAAGCATGTTGCCTCCAGCTCCGACAGCTCGTGCGAAGGCGGCATCCGGACCGTCGACTATCGTCACCATGCGCACTGTCCCGCCGCCCAGCGACTCGGGGCTGAAATTGGAATATTCCGGAGTTTCGTCCCGGCAGGCCAAAACTCAGCTCCGCCCAGACATCTGCGTCACCACTCCTTCCCCTCTTCGCCGACGCGAAACAACTTCTCAGCTCCAAATGCAGCTTTGTAGTACTCGATCGCCTTTGCCCCGCGTCAAACCGAGAGCGTCGGGGCTATGGAAGTCTTCGTCGCAACGACCATGGGAACGCTCCTTTGTCACTGAGGTTAGTATTCACATGGATTATGCCATGCGTGAACTTGTCGTGTGCGGGTCTGGGATCGTTATGGTTAACAAGGCGATAGCACTCAAAACCCCATTTGCAGGGGTCATTCAGTGATATGGCGATTTTTCGTCACTTGCGCACAGGATCGAAATGGAAATCAGGTGCTCGCAATGAGGGTGTGGTCAGCATCGCAGCAGTCACGCTGGCAAACGGCTCCGACAACATCGGGGTATACGTGCCGTTCTTCATCATCAATCGGGAACGTATAGGGGTGATTTTGCTCGTCTATGCATTGTGCTTGCTGCTCTGGTGTTGGCTGGGAAACCACGCGCTTGTTTTGCGCTCAGTAGACCGCTACGGACGCTTTATCGTGCCGCTCGTATTCGTGGGTCTTGGAATTTACATTCTGGCGGGGTGAACTCCGAAAAACAGCTTGAAGGGGCAAGGAAAAAGGGTTGTCTTGACGCAAACGATGTTACGTAGGTGGTACTCGCCAAGACGAAATTAAAAGTGGATCGGCAGACTATCTGGTCAAATTCGTCAGCCACTTAGCGAAACTCTGAATAAGCCCGTGTCTTCGAAGTAGTAAGTGTTCTGCTAGGCCGGTGCAAGCGTTGGGATTCGGTTTTTTGCGGTATTCCGCCTGCTTCGGTGGCGCGTCCGGATCAGCACCCTTCGCTCCTGGGGCTAAGCCGGTGCCAAAGCAACAGTTTTTTTCGCACCAAGTACAGATTTACCAGCGCGCACACCGCGAACAGCTGGGTGGCATTCTTCTTCAGTCCTCGATGAGCGCAGCTTCACAAATCCGAACTTCAGCTTCATCGCCGCAAACACGTGCTCCACCTTCGAGCGTACCCTCGACTTGGTGTCCTCTTCGAGCGTTAGGCATTTCGGATGATGCTCCGACTAATTTAATGCGGACACCCGGCACATGGGGCCTCGTTTATGGCGACGTATAGTGCCCACGGAGTGGTGTACCCTGCCTCCCCGCGCAGCTTAGAAACATTGGCTGTCGAGATGATATTGCCTGTACACGTCTCGCGTAAACGACTCTATGGGGCGATATTCATCACTTGCGGTCGCTTTAGAATCCACGACCTGCCACATCGCCGAGAAACAGCATCACGGCTGCGAATCCGCCGCCGGAAACTTCACCTCTGTTGCATTTTGCCAGCGGACTCGACGTACTGATCTGGCCATTACCGGCCATTGACGCCTGAGCAAAAATAGCCGTGCGTCCGGTCAAAGTTGGTTCGTCCCCTAAGTTTGGCGTTCCCTGTTAATGTGCGGAACGTGATCGAATAGCGAACCGCCTTAACCCCTGGAATGCTGTGTTGATATGCCCATCTTGCAACTCCGCACATCAGATATGCTGACCGAGGCTGGAGGGTTATTGACAAAATCTTTCCCGCGCACTTGTACGGTTTGAAGCGCAGCCGGCAGCTGCTTTTCAGCGAAATCCCAATAATGACGTCGAACTGAGGCACATCTCGATGCCACCCGATAGGCGCTCCCTCCGGGTATTCCGTAATCACAGCTTCGGCGATCTCATTCGCGGCCAGGCCGGCCCATGCGGCGGCTCGCTCTTTGCAGGGTTTCAAGAACTCCGGAATTGAATCCGTGGTATTCGTCCGGCGCGAGCTGAAATCGTATTCGAACCCATATTCGACGATGCGACGCTTTGCGATGTAGCCTTTAAAATTGAACGCCCGAAAGTCCAATCCTTCAAAGCACTTAATTAGTTCCTGTTCTTCGTGAATCGACAAGAAATCATCCCGGTATAAAAACCCTTGCGGAAGATCGACAGTCTTAGAATTCCTTGCGCGCATGGGAATACAGCTACCTTCTAGCCTTACGGAATGGTGCGCTCCACGCCCGCTTATTCCTGGCTCTATCGTACTCCGCGCTACTTTTAGCGCTTCCCGCAGGATTTGGCAGTACCACAGTGTTTGGGTCAGATCCTGATTCTGTGTGATGGTGCGGAACTGGTTGGCTTGCTATCTTAAGCCCCCTTTTAAAGTCAAAAGGTATACGTTTTAGTTTCGCTACAGTGTATACGCCGTTTTCGCTCGGAAAATGCACATAGAGAACCGCCT
>JBBSFW010000357.1:0-3383 GCA_038254805.1 Terriglobales bacterium | reverse complement strand
GTAGATCCGTCATGCCATAAACCAAGTTATGAAGTTCGGCCTCTGGCTTTGGCGCCGTGACAAGGCTCACTGAAATCGTGACAATGAAACACGCGGACCAGGAGAAAATCGCGATCCAAAAGTTCTGGGCCATAGCCGAAGGGAATTGATGAAGGTGGGCGATCCATCCTCCCTTGTTTTCAGCTACCGTCAAAGCCAGCGTGCTCCCGCCAGCCACAAGTCCCGTCAACAGTCCCCAAAACGCCCCATCCGCTGTTGAGCGCTTCCAAAACATACCGAGCAAAAATGTGGCGAATAGCGGCGCATTCACGAAGGCGAAGACGAGCTGCAGAAAATCCATGATGTTGTTGAAGTATGTCGCCAGGTATGCACAGCCAATTGATAGCGCGACTCCCGCCACTGTAGTGACCCGGCCTATCCAGAGATAATGGCGGTCTGGCGCGTCTCGCCGGATATAACTCTGATAGATGTCATATGTAAATACCGTATTAAACGCGGTAACATTACCTGCCATGCCCGACATAAAGGACGCCATCAGGGCGGTTAGACCGATGCCGAGCATGCCCGACGGATAGAATTGCGCCATCAGTGTCGTGAGTACCTGGTCATAGTCATATCCGCCAGTCGCTTTCAGTGGCAGCGTGTAGCCACTCGACATGCTCATTAAAGCCACGGCCGCAATGCCCGGAAAAACAACCACAAATGGCATGTAGATCTTGGGAAACGCCGCAACCAAAGGAGTCTGGCGCGCTCCGGCCATCGTTTCGGCGGCTAAGGCGCGTTGAACGACAAGGAAATTCGTGCACCAGTACCCAAACGAGAGAACGAATCCAAGGCCAGCCACCAACCCGAACAACTCGACACCCATCGGATTTTCGCTCGCGTGGTTCACATACTGCCATGAATGTGTCATCACCGGCTGCAAACGTGCTGAGATGCCGTGCCACCCGCCAGCCTTCATGACCGCCAGGATCGAGAGCGGCGCAAAGCCCAGGATGATCAAAAAGAACTGAACCACCTCGTTGTAGATCGCGCTGGTGAGGCCGCCTAGAAGTGTGTAGATCAGCACGATCGCGGCTGAAAGCAATACGGAACTTGTGAAGCTCCAGCCCAGGACGAGCTCGAACAGCAGACCCAGCGCATACATACTGATTCCCGAAGAAAACACAGTCATCACTGCAAACGTGATCGCGTTCAGGCCGCGTGTTTTCTCGTCGAAGCGTAGCTTCAAATACTCCGGAACGCTCCGGGCCCGACTGCCGTAATAGAACGGCATCATGAATACTCCGACGAAAACCATTGCAGGCACTGCGCCTAACCAATAGAAGTGCACCGTCATGATGCCGTATTTCGCTCCTGAGGCGCACATCCCAATCATTTCCTGAGCGCCCAGGTTCGCCGCAATAAACGCGAGACTCGTGATCCACACCGGAACCGAGTGGCCGGAAGTCAGGAAGTCCTCACTCGTCGAGATCCTCCGGCGAACAATCCAGCCGATTCCGAGAACAAAGGCGAAATACAGCGCGAGGATTAGGTAATCGATCGGTGTCAGTGTCAAGGCAGCGGGTCCCGTCCCGGGGCAATTGTATCGTAGCTCCCAACGCTCTTGAACCTCAATTGAGGCTTTGTGTCTCGACTGGCAGCGCATCAGGCGTCGAATTCTTTAAAAGGTACTCCCAAATGCCTGAGCAGGGCGGAAACCAGGCTCGGCAGCTATTCAGTCACTCCATTTCGAGCTACAATACGGCTCAGGCGGGGGCGCGGGGTCGGAACTAATTGCACGGTCGGCGCATCCAACAGTCAGATATATAAGAGTTGGGATTCGAAGAGAGCAAAGAGGAGTTTAAAGTTATATGAAACGCGTATGGCATACGTCGTCAAAGGTCCTGGAAGGACTTTTTCTAGCCGCCATGTACGCGATGCCCCAGGGCTACACGGTCTCCGCGCGGCCAGGAGCAGTCAACTACATCGAGGGACACGCCAGCCTGAACGGCAATGAGATCTCTCAAAGGACAATGGGAAAGACCTTCCTGAATGCAAATGACACGCTGTCGACCGATCTCGGGAAGGCTGAGGTTCTCCTGACCCCAGGCGTCTTTTTGAGAATGGGAGCGAACAGCCAAGTCCGGATGGTCTCGCCATCGCTTACCAACACCCAGGTGGAAGTCGCGAAGGGTGAGGCGATGGTGGAAGTAGCCGATCTAGTGAAGGACAACAATATCGAAATACTCGCCCGCGGCGGCTCAATGCGGATCGAGAAGCCCGGTCTTTATCGCGTGACGGCGGACGATCCGCCGGTCGCGGCCGTAATCGAGGGCAAGGCCGAAGTAAGCTACGGCGACAAGAAGGTCGACCTTGTTAAGGGTCGCGAGGTAGTGATGGCCGCGGACTTGAAACGTGAGAAGTTCGACGGAAAGAAGGAAGATGACCTGTACGCCTGGAGCAATGTGCGCTCCGAGTACAATGCCGGCGCGAGCTACGCAGCGGCTCGCAGCGTAAACGTCAACAGCTACAACAATAACAACTATGGTGGATGGGCAGGCTACCCCGGTGCTGGCTTCGGCTACCCGGCTGGTGGGATGGGCTACGGCTTCGGTCCTGGTTGGTATTGGAACGGAATGTGGGACTCGTGGGCTTGGATGCCTGCAAACGGGTACTTCTTCAGCCCATTCGGTTGGGGATTCTACTCGCCATCTTACATAGCGTACGCGCCCGTGATCTACGCTCCGGTCGGTGGGCGCACAGCGCCGGTTCCGGTAAATACCAGACGGCCGCCGGTTGTTGCCGTTCCCGGTTCTGTACCGCGGTCGCCTGCGGCACTCAGCGCCGCGCGCGCTCAAACCGCACGGACATTTACAGCCGTTCAGCCTAACGCCCGGGTTGCTCAGCCTAACGGTCGGGCTGTTGGTTCCAGCGGTCGCGCCGCTCAGCCCAGCAGCCGGACGGCAGCACCGGCTCCGTCAATGCGCGGAGGTGGTATGTCAGCTCCCAGCGCGCCCAGTGCTGGCTCGCGTTCCACCGGCACTCGGCACTAAACCGGAACAATTGAAAATCGAGGGCGGTTCAAGCTTGTGCTTGGCCGCCCTTTTTATTTGAATGAGTCTATGCCCTACCTTTTGAAGTCCGAGCCCGAAGCATACTCTTTCGCGGATCTTGAACGCGAGCGCGAAACTCTATGGGACGGCGTCACAAACCCTGTCGCTTTGAAACACCTGCGTGAGATGAAGGGAGGAGACAAGCTCGTGATCTATCACACGGGAAAAGAACGGCAGGTTGTCGGGACCGCCACTGTGACGAGCGTAGAGACGAACGATCTGAAAACTCCTCGGGTCAGGATCAAGGCCGGAAAGCCGATGTCGACACCCCGCACACTCGGCGAGATC
>JBBSFW010000356.1:0-3402 GCA_038254805.1 Terriglobales bacterium | reverse complement strand
GTCGCCACCGCGGCAGTAGGTTTTCTCGTCCCGGCCGGCCATGTGCACTTTGGCGTACTCGTGGACGATCTCGCCCGAGGGGGCGATGACGTGGGCCAGGTTCAAAAAGCGATCGTGGGTCTGGCGGATGGTGCCCGCAATCATCCAAAGATTGTGCTGCTTCGCCGCAGCACATACCGCCTCCAAGGCTGCTTGCACCTCGCTTGGCGAAAGTTGAATCAGGTAAGGGAAATAGTAGCTGGTGAGATTCGCTTCGGGGAACACAACAACGCGGCTACCGGCCCGAGCGGCTTGCCCCACATAGTCGAGCGTCACCTCGAGGTTTCGCGCCAACGACTGGGCCCAGTGCATCTGGACGCAGGAGACCTGAATCGTTCTCGGGCTATGCAAAGAGTTCCTGAACCGCCTTGCCTTTGCCGTCTTTCGTTACGTAGAACGGGCGCTTTTCAATCACGTACGAGGTGTCCGGCGGAATTCCCATGGCCGTATAAATGGTCGCGTGCAGATCCTCAATCGTGACGGGGTTTTCGACAATCCGGCAGGGCCGCTCATCCGCAGTCTTGCCGTAAAGAAACCCGCGTTTGATGCCGCCACCGAACATCAGCACGCTGGAAGCTTCAGTGAAGTGCCGGTGCATGCCGTAGTGCTTGGGCTCCAGCATGACATCCGGTTGTTTGACTTGTTCCTGCACCCCTTTGCCGGGCTTGCCCTCGGTCATCATGTCGCGCCCAAACTCGCTGGCCAGCACTACTAGCGTCCGGCTCAGAAGTCCGCGTTCTTCCAGGTCGAGAATGAGTTGAGCGATGGGCGCATCGACATCCTTCTTCATTCCAGCGGCGCGCGTGTGCCCGTTCTCATGCGTGTCCCAATATCGAAAAGGAATGTATTCGGACGTGACCTCGATAAATCGCGCACCGTGCTCCGCCAGCCGCCGCGCCAGCAGGCACCCTTGCCCAAATCGCCCGGTGTTGTACTTCGCGAAACTCGCTTCCGGTTCGAGAGAAAGATCAAAGGCCTTTGCGGCGGGAGAACTGAGCAGCCGGTGGGCATTTTCGAGGGACCGGCGTAGTCCTTCCCGCTGATACTCGCTTCCATATTTCCCGACCGGATTGGACGCCAGCAACGCTTTGTACTGTTGATAGCGCTGTTCGAAGCGCTGCTTCCCGACATACTCATTCGGCCGGGTGCTGGCTGCAGCATCTTTCGGATCACTAATCTGAAAAGGTCCGAACTCACTGCCCAGAAAACCTGCCGTATGAAAAGATTTCAGGGCATCGGATTCACCGCCGATCTCCAGGTTCTGCCCAATGTCGAGGAACCCCGGGATGTCCGGATTGTTCGGCCCACGCGTGCGTGAGATCATCGCGCCCATGTGGGGAGCAGCTACCGACAGGGGAGGAGCATAGCCGGTGTGCCAGTGGTATTGATGCCGCGAGTGCAGAATGAATCCGAGGTCGCCGACCCGATGGCTGCGGATCAAAGCGCCGCGATCCATCACCTTGGCCATTTTCTCCAGCCCTTCGGAAAAACGAATTCCATCGACTGACGTGGGGATCGATTTGAACGTGCTCAGCACGCGCTCGGATTTCAGGCCCGGCTCAAATGCGGTGTACGCTTTGGGATCGAAGGTCTCGGTCTGCGCCATGCCTCCGGCCATCCACAGCAGGATCATGCAATCGGCTTTGGGCTCGAGCTTGGCGGGAGAGGCCAGCAGGCGCGGGGCTGAGCCGGTCAGGGCCGTGAGAGTAGCGGCCGCCGAGGCACGCATAAAATTGCGACGGGAAAGCCCATTCATGATCTCGTTTTCGATTTGTTTCATTTAGTTTAAGAACTGCATTTCGGGATGCAGTAGGAGGCTCCACAGCAAATCCTCCACCCCCGAAATGCGGCCACTCGCCAGTATCTTCCGGGCCACTTGCCTTTCCGAATCCGATGGCGCTCTGGCCAAGGTCTGCCAGAACAGGGTATCAATCAATTGATCCGGTGATCCCGCTGCCTGGGGTGGAGGGATGGGAGGCGGGCCCGTCACAGCGACCATCTGCTGCGTGTCTGGGGATTGCGCAAACACAAAGAAGCGGACCGCCGACGCCACATCGCTGGGTGTACCCGCATCGTCTACACCGACGCGGCCCCGCAAGCGGGTATAGCCCAAGCCCTCAATCGGGAACACAATGGGCTTTGAAAACTCCGCTACCAGAGCTTGAGGCTCGGTTTTACCAGCAACCTTGAGATCACGCCGCGCCACCTTGGACACGGTGGGCAGATCGATCACGCGCTTCTTGCCGGCAGGACCATCCACTTCCAGATCGATCCATCCGGCTAGGGTGCGCTCCGCATTGTATGAACCTGCGTCTTCGACAATCAGCCATAGAGACTTCGCGTCCTTAATATCTATGTCCACGGCTTTGGTGTTTTTTCTGACGACCCGGCTGTCGTACAGGCTGATGGGCGCGGGTGGCAGCTCACCCAGGATGCGTTTCGCGCCACGGCGTAAGGTGTTCGCGAGCGCCTCCCCATTCACCAGTTCCAAAGCCTGCAAGGTAGTGGGATCGTCCTGTCTGGTAGTAAAAACCTGGTCCCGGATGGGGCGTCCCATGGCTCGTGATAGTGGAGTCGCTTTGAGCATCCATTCGCGCGCGTAGCTCGCTCCGGCTTCGCGCTGCTCGACACGCCACTCACCGGTGAGCGCGGAAATAGTATCCACGAATTGCTCCGCGGTCAGGCGCCTGGGTACGGGACCCCGAAACTGGTAGGCCTCTGTCGCAGGCGAATTCAGAGCTTCGACGGTGGGCATCTGGTACGTTCGCGAGGTCATGATCATCGTTAGCAAATGCTTCAGATCGTAACCATTCGCCACGAAGTCCGAGGCCAGCCAATCCAACAAGTCGGCATTCCACGGTTGGTTGTCCATCTCATCTACGGGATCGGTAAGCCCATGTCCAAACAACTGGCGCCAATACCTGTTGACCAGGGTGCGCGCGACCCGGCCGTTTTCAGGCGTAGTGAAAAAACGTTCCGCGGCGGCGTGACGCTCTCGAAGGGTGGCGCCTTCTTTCACCTGCCCCAGTTCAGGATAAAGAAACGCCGGTCCGGTACGCACGCCGGTTTTCAGATCGCAGCGTACCAGTTCGAGCGACGCATCCTCTGAAAACATCGCAGCCAATCCATAGGATTGTTTCAGCTTGTACTGGTTGATAAAGCTGTCGTGGCAGGAGGCACATTTCAGATTGACACCGAGGAAAATCTGGGCTGTGTTTTGGGACGCTTGCATGAAGGAGGTCTGGCTGGCATTGATGTCGCCGCGCCAGTTCACTCCCACTAGAAATCCGGTGGGGTCGTCGGTAGCCACTGGATTCACCAGGGCCGCGACCATGCGGTTGTACGGTTGATTGGTCTCGAGCG
>JBBSFW010000355.1:0-3425 GCA_038254805.1 Terriglobales bacterium | reverse complement strand
TTTGGATTTGGCATCAGCGATCTCTTCAGGCGAGGCCGCCGGTTTAGCAGACGATTTCTTCGTGCCGCTAGTTTTATTTGATTGTTCGCCCGCCGGTTGTGAGCCGCTCTGCACAGAAAGTCCCGCACTAGGCAGCAACAGGGAGAAAGCTAACAAAGCCAGGCAAGCAAGGCGCAACGTGATGTTCACGAGTTCAGTCTAGCGAAGCGCACTCAGGTTCGGAAGCACAATTTAAGGGATTTGGTTTCCACGTCAGAAAGGGTCGGATTGCGAGGCGTCCAGCCCTCGTTATTCACTTTCATGAGCGCCAGCTCTGATCAGCAACAATTTTTCTCCGCTCACATCAAATAAGAGGAAGCCGCGAAGCGGTCGAGAGGAGAGATTGAGTGCCAACCAAGGCTGGCTGGAGCTTCTACCGGTGGTGACTTCATCGATACTTTGAGTGATACCGCCCAACCGTGAAAGACAAAGTGAGCGATGCAACGGCCACAGCAAAACAGAAAGTGTCTGATGCTGGAAGGCAGGCAAGTGACAAGATCGATGAGAAGCGCGGGCCGGCAGCCGAGGCCCTGCAAAGTGCCGCATCCTCCATTCATGAAAAAGCGGAAGGTCTGCCCGGCGGTCAGACCGTAAAGAGCGTCGAGTACATTCGAGAGCACGACGTAAAGGCGATGTTCTCTGACTGGGAGACATCGTAAAGCGCAACCGTGAGCCTTCCTGTGCTGGTCGCTGGGGCCATCGGTTTTCTGATTGGCCGTGCTTTCCGCGAGGATTAGCCAATTCAGATAAGCTGGAAACCAGAAGATGGCTGGAGAAAATAGCCGATCTATGCAGATGACCTCCAAGACATCCAATGCCGGACGGCGGGAACGATACCTGGACGAGGTGGCCCAGCTGCGCCGGCTCCCGGAGCAGCGCCGCAGATTGCAGAAGGCGGCGCCACCGACGTCATGAACACCGCAGCGCAGCCCTTCTTCGGGCCTCCTGTGCGTGTGGGAACGGTTCTCGGGCTTTCGAAGCAGCTGTATCTCGTGAGAGATTACAACGCGGGCGGGCTCACGTTCATGCGGGCCAAACGCATGGGCGCGCTGAAGCAACTCAATTCCTTCTATGGGAACGTGGGCGCCGCAACGGGCATGGGCGGCGGTCCCAACGACCACGGGGAAACGATGCAGGATCAACTTCTTAAGGCAGTGCTCGACATGAGCGGGATACTGGGCGGCGCGAGCAACCCGTACGGGACGGCAGCGGCACTCCGCAAGGAACGGGTCAGGCATCGGTGATCCGAACCTCAACGCCATTGCCCACCGCTGCATGGCCTTTTCACTGGTAGAAAAAGCAATTGCCGAAGAATTGATCGAAGTGTCTTACCGGCGACGGACAGTTCGTCTGGTGCCGGAGCAGCCATCTTCAAAACTTTCAAGACTGCGAAACTGAACATTGTCGCTGGTAGTGCTGAAGAACTTGACGAGACGTTGCGAAAGCTCTCAACTGAAGTTCAGGCCAATTGGGAACGACGACAGCCTGAATGATTTCATGCCTTGATACGAATGTTGTCTTTCGTCTGCGGATTCCGAAGTGTTTAGCGTCGCGATATCACACGCAAATCCATCTCTTCTGCATGGAGCGTGAAGCTGCCACCGTTCCCGTTACGAGGGACAACCGTAATCCTGGCCGGGTTTGACTCATTGACCAAGTCATCGACAGCTTCCGTTGCATCGAGCACAACCGTCTTTGGCATGTTGCCCATTTGCATCGCGTCGGCTACGACTGCGATAACCCCAAGATGTTTCACGCTGAAGCCACGAACCGACACGATGTCAAAGACTCCCGTCGCGCTCTTAGGCATAGGAACTTCTCGAAGTACGATAGCAACGGAATCCTGGTTTCGAACTGCTTCAATGAGACTCGTTTTAACCCTGTAAGACAAATCTAAAACCGGGCCGGAAATGCTCCCGGAATACTTCAATCTACCTTCATACATGTTCACGATTGGTGCTTGCGATTGTTCTGGTGCTTGCGATTCCTCCGTTGAAGATGATCTTCGAACTGTAGTCGGAGCGGGGTAGGTGTACCTAAGATAGCTCGGATAATTGAGCACATCAGCAGCACTCATCGACACAGTCCGTCGATTCTCATCGTAGAAATTCCAACGCTCGGAAAGGAAGGCCGGATCGGTGGGATTCCGATAGGCCGGGGAGGGCCGGGTAGCGCTCAGGGCGTTCCAATTACTCCAGATTTTGTCTATGTTGCAGTGATGCGCGTAGAAAATTGGATCACGAGCAGCATAACCAAGATGACCCATGTCATGAAATGGAGACGTATGCAATCCAATGTCATCGTGGATAGCATCATGTGGATTACTTTCGCACGCACCGCCCCTGCTGGCGGTTCCGCCGAAGGTCGCAAAGTCAGTGATTCCATATAGCAGAGCGATCCGTTTCGCTGATCCGTCTGTTGAAGGTAAGTTTGCACCTTGGTTAATTGGGGCGTAGCGATTCGCGTCATAAAGAGAATTGCTGGAATTTGCGGGTATTGCGTAGATCTCCGGCTGGAAACGATGGTTTTCCCAATCCCAGTACGGCAGACGGAAATGGTTGATGTCACCAACCAAAGAACCAAGGATACGCTCAAAGTAATAGATGAAAGCGCGATGCCAAGGGAAAAATATCCAAGAATGGTGAACCGATTGGACTCTGTCGTGATTGCACGCTTGGCAATAGAGCGCGTGCATATCGGCCTGAATCACCCACCTACGGTTGTCAGTCGATGGCAGCGAACGTAATCTAGCGAACGCAAGTCTAAGTTGGCTGATTTGCGAGGATGAAAGTGAACTGACTGCTTTACGTTGGATTACAGGCCGCGTATCTTGACCACGGCGGAACGGGATACCGTTTACGGGTGCGGGCGGACAGGTCGGTGGATTTTGGCCCTGTAGACCGATAGTTAATCCAGTAGTTAAGGCAGCGCCTCCCACTGCAATTCCCGATAGAAATTGTCGTCGTTTCATATAACTCTCCATGAAGGTCTAACTTCGGGGACGGTTGAGCGTAGGTATCGCGACGCGACCCTAGTGACAGTAGCGCCTAGCCAGCCAGTTGAGTGGGGTTGGTACTTAATGCAAATTTCCCCGTTACCGGAACATCGAGCACGAACGGTACCAAGTGCGATCCTGCGTCGGGTCCCAGACCAAAAGTAAACGCGATGGCTTTCTGTTTAAACACTCAACTTGGATTTCGATGAACGAAAGTGATTGGTGGAGTGCTGAGGACCTGTCCGGTCTCCCCTCCTTGTCCGTTTGAGAAAGTGCTCGGGCATGTGTACAAAATTGTGCATGTTTTCACAAATTGTGAACAACCGTATACAGGAGATACGCCATCGAGTTGATTCCGATCCAGCCCTATGGCGATTGCGGACTCACCTTG
>JBBSFW010000354.1:0-3434 GCA_038254805.1 Terriglobales bacterium | reverse complement strand
GTTCCTCCGATGTCGATAACATCAACAAAGCCATATTCGTCGAACACTTCCTTAACCATCTCTAGGAACGGAGTAATACGCTTGGCTCTAAGCTTTGACGCAAGGGAATTTTTCCTGTCGGAGTCGGCTAAACCCTTAGCTAAAACCGTTCTTGTAATGGACATGCTACGTATCCTTCTTTGCTCTGATGCAAATAGGGCAAGGCATATTGCCGGTGAACGCACTGTTAGCGGAACTGGATTCACGCTGGGAAACCAACGCCGTGAACTAGTGGATAGAATCTAACGTTTGGTGCCCTCTTTTGACGGCTGCGATGATTTTTTCGGGATCTTTCGTCCAGATGAAGGGCTTCGGGCTTTGGTTATGTTCCGCCAAGTACCGTTTGATTGCGGCCTGAAGGTCGGCAATGCTCTTGAAGACACCGCGCTTCAGCCGTCGCTTGGTGAGAATGGCGAAGAAGCCTTCCACGGCATTCAGCCAGGAGGCCGAGGTTGGTGTGAAGTGAAATGTAAAGCGCCGATGCCGCGCGAGCCAAGCGATGACTTTCGGGTGCTTATGCGCGGCATGGTTATCGAGGATCACATGGATGACCTTGCCAGCGGGAATTGGCTTCAATCTGGTTGAGGAAGCGGATGAACTCTTGATGCCGGTGCCGCTGCATGCATTGCCCGATGACCGATCCATCGAGCACGTTGAGAGCGGCAAAGAGCGTGGTTGTTCCATGCCGTTTGTAGTCATGGGTCATCGTCCCGCATCGCCCTTTCTTCAAAGGCAACCCCGGCTGGGTGCGATCCAGCGCCTGAATTTGGGACTTTTCATCAAAGGAAAACACCACGGCGTGAGCGGGCGGATCGAGGTAAAGCCCAACGACATTACGAAGTTTTTCAGCAAACCGCTTGTCGTTGGACAGCTTGAACTGGCGGATCCGATGGGGTTGAAGGCCGTGTCTGCGCCAGACACGCCGCACCGAGGAGACGCTGACGCCAATCGCCTTGGCCATCGCGGACGCGGTCCAGTGGGTCGTTTCGCCCGGCGGCTTCTGCAAGGTTCCCGACACGATGCTCGCCACCACCTCGCCGCTCAGCGCCGCAAGGCGTGCAGGGCGGGTCCTCTCGCTCAAGAGACCGTCCACGCCCTCGATCATGAACCGCTCTTGCCACCGCCAGACGCAGGTCTTGCTGACCCGGCGGACGGCATCGGAACGAACGAAATCAGACGCGAGACGGGAGAAGCACGATGCGTGCCCGCCAAACGTGTTTCTGAGGAGTATCTCGGTCCGCCGCGATCGTCTCGAGACGAGTACGATCCCCCGCCGTCAATTCAATCATGATTCCTGTGCGCATCCAACAGAATCGCACGTCCGCAAGTCACGGGGAACCCATAAAGGGACTCTTTCGTCAGGTTTTATCCACTAGCTTATCACATCCACCGTGATTCGTGATTCCCACGAGAGAGGTGGATATTCGTCCGGAAACCGGCAAGAAACTGGCGTTCATGACAAACAATTTCACGCTGCCCGCCCCGACCATCGCCGCGCTCTATAAACAGCGCCGGCAGGTCGAATTGTTTTTCAAATGGATCAAGCAGCATTTGCGCGTTAGCCATTTTTTCGGCACATCCGAGAACGCGGTGAAGACGAAAATCTGGACGGCGTTTGCGTTTATGTGCTGGCGGCGATGATTTGGGAACTCGACGGCAGATCAACTGACGCGTAATATAAATGGGAAATTTAACTTTGCCAATCGGGTAGGTTCCGCGCGCCATTGACTTGACAAGTGCCCGTTGCCGTTTGAAGGTGTTGTTGAGTCCGGTGCAAATACGCGGTGGCTTCACAAAGGAAGATGATGCCTGGTTTCGCAAAGGACGGCGCTACTACCGTCGTGGTCACCACGATGACCCTGGCCGTGAATATGTTGACTGGGGTCATGGTGGCTCGAACTCTCGGTCCCAACGGGCGCGGCGAACTCGCCGCCGTGCTGACGGCGCCATACGTGTTCGGCTGGCTTTTGGGCATGGGCTGTGGTAAGGCTGTCACCTTCTTCCTTTCCAGGAATCCGACAGGTGGGGCACAGCTATTTACGTCGTGGCTTGTGTTCATGCTCCCGATTAGCGCTATCGCCGTGAGCATTGGCGAATTCTCGCTTCCTTGGCTCCTCTCGGCGCAGTCCATAGAGACCTTGAGTCTAGCGCGCCTCTACGTGCCGACGATCGTCTTGGTCATGCTGTCGGACTTGGTTCTCGGCCTTGTTCTCGGGGGTCAGGACTTCCTTTATTTCAACGTGATGAGCTTCGTTCAGCCCGCTGGGGTCGCTGCCCTGTATCCGCTGCTGTGGCTGAGCGGTCATTTCACCGTCGCAAGCGCTGTAGTCGCTCAGGCCGCTATGGCGGTCGTCATGCTCGCAGCCGCGACGACCCACGTTGTCCGCCGACACGGCCTTGCTTGGCCTAACGTTGATATATGGCGACGCACCTTCTGGTACGCGCTCCGCGCACACGGGGAAGTTGTTAGCGGAACCATCAGTCAGCGGCTCGATCTCCTGATCATTCCTGCTTTTTTAACAGCCTCGAGCGTGGGATTTTATGCAATCGCAACCAATGTCTCTTGGATCGTTGTGAGCGTCTCCGGAGCACTGTCGACGATCCTGATGCCGGCCGCGGCGCATCGCGGGGAGTCGGGGCGAAGCCTTGTGATCAAGAGCCTGCACGCCACCTTTGTGATCGGCACAGTGCTGGGCGGCGGACTATTCCTGTTCGCTGACACGGCGATTCGAATCGTATACGGCGCGGAATTCTTGGAAAGCGCTCTGCCGTTGCGGATCCTCCTGCCGGGAGCGCTGGCTTACGCTGGGGCGTGCGTCTTTATTAACGGGCTATACGCTGAGAACCGCCCATTCACCGCAACCCTTGCTCAGGCGCTCGGGATGGTGGTGACGGTGGCCGGGCTACTTTCCTTCCTTCGCTTGGGCGGCATTCTCGCGGCGGCCATAGTCTCGACGGCCGCCTATTTTCTTGTCTTTGCGACAGCGGGCATCCTGTACCGGCATGCGGCTGGACTGAAGTGGCACGCGTTCGTGCCGCACCTCTCTGATGCCCGAGCAATCTTGCACCGGCTCCTGGTGATCCTCCACCTCGCTCCGCACCGCGCGAACGGCGTTAGCATACAAAAGGCCGGCGAGTAGGTTGGAAAGGACCCGCACTCATTGGATGGAGCGCAATGCGTATCTCGCTTTTGACACCGGAATATCCGCCCTGTTCACAGAACGGCGGTATCGCAACGCATATCCACGAAATCGCGCGGGCGCTGACAAGGGCCGGACACGAAGTGCAGGTGGTAACAACTGGACGACCAGGTGTGGTGTCCGAGGACGGAATCACAGTCGAGCGCGTGGCGCTCGGTACACGCTTGCATCCCCTGGCAGAACATTTTCTGAGCT
>JBBSFW010000353.1:0-3436 GCA_038254805.1 Terriglobales bacterium | reverse complement strand
TTGCCACCGGTGAATCAAACCAGCCCTACCGTCGGTCTGGCCGGTTTCATGGATAAGGTGCTGCTCGTGGTCGAAGCGGAAAAGAACAGCCACGATACAGTCAAACGCGGCTACCGCGAGCTCGCCAATGTTCGTGCCGATGTCGCTGTGGTATTGAACAAGGTGCATTCTTACACGCCAAAATGGCTGGCGTTAGAATCGTGAAACCATCTTGTGCTGTCATAGTCTTGGTTCGCTAAAGCTTCATTAAGTGCGCGCCGAGCCGCGATACTTCCGATCCGTTAGTCGCACACTGCACGGACTACAACCGCAATGCTGCGGAACGAAATTTATTATCGACTAAAGCCGCTGATTCCAGCGCCCCTGCGCCGAACGGTGCGGCAGTACATGGCCGCACGCATCCGCCGCCGGACGCATGGTATTTGGCCAATCTTCCCCGGGTCCGAGCGAGCTCCTGAAGGATGGAGGGGATGGTGGAACGGCCGGCAGTTCGCAGTCGTTCTAACTCACGATGTCGAACGACAGGGTGGCCTTGATAAATGCCGGCAGCTCATGCAGCTCGAACACGAAAAAGGCTTCCGATCCTCTTTCAACTTTGTTCCCGAAGGAAGTTATTACATCCCTGCGAACCTTCGGCAGGAACTGGCCGACAAAGGTTTCGAGGTTGGCGTTCATGACCTGAAGCACGATGGACGGCTGTTTCAATCGCGTCGCGCATTCAGCAAGAAGGCTGAGCACATCAACCGCTACTTGAAAGATTGGAATGCTTCCGGATTTCGGTCGGGTTTCATGCTGCACAATCTCGACTGGCTGCACGATCTCGATATCTGCTACGACATGTCGACCTTCGATACCGATCCCTTCGAGCCACAACCGGAAGGATACGGGACCATCTTCCCCTTCTGGGTGAATCGTCCGCCTTCGCGCAATGGCCCAGGAGCCGCCGCGAACGGCGCTGTTGGTGGTTACGTTGAGCTACCATATACTCTTCCGCAGGATTCAACCCTCTTCCTCCTGCTCGGCGAGAAAACTCCGGAGATCTGGTTGCGCAAGCTCGATTGGATCGCCTCCAACGGCGGTATGGTCCTGGTGAACGTTCATCCCGATTACATTGACTTCGATGGCAGTAAGCACAAGAAGAGCAGGTATCCTGCTACTATAATTTCCGAGTTTCTAGACTATCTTTCCCGCAACTACGCTGGGCAATTCTGGAACCCAACAGCGGGGGAAGTGACAGCCTGGTACCGCGACTGGTATACCTCCGTGAGCAAAGCAAATGGCGCTGATATGCGGGGGCTTGGAACGAAAGAATCTGATAGAACTCCGACGCTCGAAGGAAGGCGCGCGGCCGTCGTCCTCTACTCGCACTACCCCGCTGACCCGCGCCCACGACGCGCTGCCGAAGCTCTCGTCAGCGCCGGAGCCGAAGTCGATTTGGTGTGTCTGCGCAATGCTGATGAACTGACACGCGAGACCATTGCCGGTGTGAATGTTCTCCGCTTACCGTTGCCGAAGAAACGCGACAGTAAGCTGATGTATTTCTCGCAGTACACCAGCTTCCTCTTCGCCTGTTTGGCGTTGCTGGCGGGGCGCAGCGTTAAACGCCGCTACGATTTGGTGCATGTGCATAATATGCCTGACGTGCTTGTTTTCTCCGCGCTCATTCCGAAGCTACTCGGCGCCAAACTCATTCTCGACCTCCATGACCCGATGCCCGAGCTGATGATGAGCATCTACAATCTTCCCGAAGACCATTCCATGGTTCGTCTGCTCCGCCGTCTCGAGAAACTCAGCATCGGCTTCTCTACTCTTGCCATCACCCCCAACAAATCTTTCCAAGATCTGTTTATTTCGCGCGATTGCTCGCCCGATAAAATGCAAATCGTTATGAACTCTCCCGAGGAGCAAATTTTCCAACGCATGCCTGATGTTGAGACAACGCGCGACTTATCGAAATTCCGCGTCATGTATCACGGTCTAATCGCGGAGCGCCATGGACTCGACACCGCCGTACGCGCCATAGCCCTGGTGAGCAAATCAATGCCTGATCTGGAGTTCCACATCTTCGGCGGCCGCACATCCTACATGGATGAAGTCGACGGATTGATCGAAGAGCTGCAGTTGCGGCGACATATCGTTTACCACGGCTATCAGCCTCAGCCCGAAATAGCAAAGGCAATCGCGCAAATGGATCTTGGCGTCATACCGAACCGCCGGGGCCCCTTTACTGAGCTCAACATGCCCACGCGCATCTTTGAGTACCTGGCCATGGGTAAACCGGTGGTGGTGCCGAATACCCGAGGCGTGCGCGACTACTTCACCGATAGCTCTGCGTTCTTCTTTGAACCAGGTGATCCGGCCAGTCTGGCTGAAGCGATTCAGCTGGTCGCCAGCTCGCCACGGCAGGTAGACGCCGTCTTAGGTGAGGCGCAGGATATCTATACCCAGCATCGGTGGGAGATTCAAAAGAAGGCTTTTCTCACAATTGTCTCGTCATGTCTCTCGGCCGGGTAACCACTGAGACGCAGATAGCTTCCGAAATCGGATGGGCCGCTGTCGCCGGCTATCTCACTATTGCACTGCTCTGCGCGTGGCTGGCCCTGCATTGCTCCTCGCCAGACAAGGACGGTGCACGGCGCGGATGGTGCCTCCTGCTTTGTTCTATGACGGCGCTTGGCATCAACAAGCAGTTGAACCTGCAGACGTTTCTACTCGAAGCGGGGCGTGTCGTGGCGAAATGGGGGCACTGGTATAGCTATCGCCGCTACGCGCAGGTAAGTTTTGTCTTTACCGTCACGTTAATCGGCGCGTTAGTAGCGTGGAAGATATTACAATACTACTGGCCTATCCTGCAGCAGCGCGTTGAGCTGGCAGCCGGACTTGTCCTGATAGCCGTCTACTGCATCTTGCGCGCAGCTGAGATAGACCATATTAAGGCAGTGACCATGCATACGAAATTTGCGCATACTCCGTTTTGGTTCGTGGAGATTGCGGGAATACTCCTGACTTTTATCGGAACCATACGCGCGCTCATCGCGCAGAGACTTGCCCGGTACGCTCTGTAATGCACGAATACCCGCGGTACGTTGTTATCACTCCGGTGCGCAATGAAGGCCGCTACTTCGCGGGCATGATTGAAGCGCTGACAGCGCAGACCATTGTGCCCCGGCACTGGGTTATCATCGATGATGGCTCAACCGATAACACGGGCGATTTGGCCGATGCCGCGGCCTCAGAGCGCAGCTGGATCCGAGTAATTCACCGGCCCGATCGCGGGTTTCGTCGACCTGGAACTGGTGTCATGGAAGCGTTTTATGAAGGCCTTGATGCGCTGGGAACTGAAAATTGGGACTTCCTCGCGAAGCTGGACGGCGATCTCGTATTCTCCAGTGACTACTTTGAGAAATGCTTCGACTGCTTTGAGCGTGATCCCACA
>JBBSFW010000352.1:0-3442 GCA_038254805.1 Terriglobales bacterium | reverse complement strand
CACATCATTCGGATACCACTACGGCATGGCGGTTTTCATCACCGACGACATTCTCGACATCGTTGAAAAGCCCAAGCGGCTGGGGATGGTGGCAGGCAGCGACCTGATGAACCGGCGCATGCGTCTTCCGCTTCTGCACGCGTTGCAGTCGGCCGATGCCCGGGGCAGGGCGGAGCTAAGGGAATTCGTGTCGCATCGCGGCGCCAGCCGGCAGTACGACCGCATTGCCCAGCTGATTGCAAATTCGGGCGCCATGGAAACCTGCAGAATCGCTGCGCAGAAGCATGTGCAAGCGTCGTTGCGGGCGTTGCGGCTGTTGCCTCCGTGTCACGGAGCCAGAATGCTGGGCTGGCTGGCGGAGACGTTGATGAAGGCGCAGGGGCTGGGGGAGCAGCGCGAGAAAACCCCATAGGGAAATATCTGTTGAAGAGCAGGGATTTTTCCTCGCCCCGGTAAGGCCGGGGGTCGTCAGAATGACAATCGATAGTTGAAATTTCTATCCGGGCATGCTTTTCCGTTGATTACACGGCTTGAGGTTGGGAAAGATTACGCGGATTGAGCTGGGGAAAAGACCCCTCTTATGGCTTTTTGAAGTGCGCGGTCCAATTTGTGAACAAAGTCAGCAGGGGTGATGCTGCTTTGGGGCTCACTCCGGCCAGGATGCGTTCGCAATCCCGCGAAGGAACCGGATTGACGAAGGCGCTCATGCTGAGGCTGGGAAAAGCCTCGTGAGATTCGCCAATCACCGGCTCTGCCGCGCTCGCATTGAGAGTAACGGAAATGATTTTGTCTTCGAGGCTGCGATAGAGAAATTCACGGCCTGACGAACAGAACTGGCCATCCACGCCGCCGTTCCGCGAAATCTGCCAGCGGCGATCCGGAGCCCCCACCGCCGCCAGGTAAACTTCGGAGCGCCCGGAAAGGTCGGATTGGTAGGAGAACAATTTGCCGTCGGGCGAAAATCGGGGGGTGTCGTCATTGCCGCGGGTATGCACCAGGGTGGCAGCCTTGCGCTCCCCATTCATGGTGATTACGCCGATGTCGTCTTTGGACTCCGGGGTTTGGCTGATATAGGCGAGCAGACCGTCGCGTGACCAGGCGAACGGCACTGAGCTGTAATCCAGCTTCAGAACGGGTTGCTCCTGCTGGGTTCCGGAAACCGAATTCACGTACGACTGGTACCGGCCCGGGACTTCGCGATCAGAACCAAACGCGACCTGCCGGCTGTCGGGCGACCACACCCCGCCGAATTCGCTGCCGCTGCGTTCGCCAAAACTGAAGCGGGAGACGACGTTGCGCCTGACATCGAGCAGCCAGTGGCTATAGCCTCCATTGGTATCGCTGCGGGTCAGCAGCGCCAGCTTGCCATCAGGCGAGAGATCGGCTTTGATAAAGTCCCCGGTTTCACCCAACATACCGGCGGGCTTGCCGGCGCGGTCAAACCAGGTCCACTGCAGGCGGGTGTCAATGGGCGGCTCGAAAACCATGACCCCATTCAGCGACACGGAAAACATCGTGTAATAGCGCGACGAATCCTGGTTGATTTTTTCCAGCAGGGGAGCGGCCTCGCCTTGCAAAGGCGCCAGGGAATCGCTTGTAGCCTGCGCCATCAGCTTGCCGCGCCGGCCGAACATCAGGTATCCAGAGGCATAGCGCCCCATGGTATCGGCGGCGGTGACGAAGCGGGCTTCGTCCCTGCCCAGGCTGCCCACATAGATTCCCGTGGATTGCGAGGTCACACCCTGGGGAGCTTTGCTAAAAAAGAGAAAATGCTCGTCATCGGGCAGGAACTGGGGCCAACGGATGGTAGAATTTTCCGCCAATCGCAATGGCAGTTGCGTAGGTGTGCCGCCGGATGCCGCGACCTTCCACAAGCCCTGGCCACCGGAATCGGGACCAAACACGATGACTCCGTTTCGGCTCCAGCTTCCACCGCGGCCATCGGCGGCATCACAAATGGTTTGCGATGGGCTGCCGCCGGCATCGATCCGTTTCAGCTTCCCGGGTACGAAAAAAGCGATGGCGCTGCTGTCCGGAGACCAGAACGGGTAGGACGCTCCTTCGGTGTCCATCAATTGCTGTCCCACCAATGAGTTCAGGCGGCGCACCCAGAGAAAAGTCTTGCCTTCCTGGCCGGTGGCCGCGTAAGCGAGCTGCCGGCCGTCGGTTGAGATGGCGAACGAACCCAGGCGGTCAAGGGCCACGCTGTCAGGAAAGTTGAGACTGGAAAGCATTTCCGCGCCATCCTGGGAGCGGTTCGAGAAATATACGAGCGGAGCAAGGGCCAGCGCCGCGATAAGCGCGAACAACCAAAGAAGACGTTCCCGCTTCGGCGCCTTGCGCACTGGCGGCAGGCTTAAATGTCCGCCGCTATCGCGAATCCAGATGAGGCTGCGCCTGACGTCAGCGATATCCTGCCAGCGCTCCTGCGGCTCCTTGGCCATGCAGATGCGAATCACATGCTCCAATGCGGGAGCGATGCCGGGCTGGATGGACGAAATCTGCTCCGGCTCCTTTTCCAGAATGGCGCCGGCGATGGTAAATAAGCTCTTGCCGTCGAAAGGCTTGCGGCCCGCATTCATCTCGTACAGAATGGAGCCGAAGGCGAAGATGTCGCTGCGCGAATCCACGGCGGTGCCCTGCAATTGCTCGGGACTCATGTACTGCACGGTGCCCACCACCGCTCCTACCGAAGTGATGGCGGAGATGGTGGCATCCACCGGAAGGTTCTGCTGGGGAGTCGGGCGGTCATCGCTCGAAGAATCTGTTTGCAGCTTGGCCAGCCCGAAATCCATGATTTTGGGCCCGCTCTTGGTCAGCATCACATTCCCGGGCTTCATGTCGCGGTGCACGATGCCTTTCTCATGGGCCTTGCCCAGGCCTTCCGCCATGGCGATGGCAACCTGCAATATCTCGAGCGAAGGCATGCGGCTGCGGCGCATGCGGCTGGCCAGGGTCTCGCCTTCGAGATATTCCATTACCAGGAAATCGACGCCATCCTGTGAGCCAATATCGAACAAGGAACAGATGGCAGGGTGGTTTAACGATGAGATGGAGCGGGCTTCGCGCTCGAGGCGGGCGCGCTGCTCAGGGTCATCAGACATGTGGGCGGAGATGACCTTCAACGCGACGATGCGGTCCAAACGGGTATCGACGGCCTTATAGACCTCACCCATTCCTCCCGCGCCGACCGCGGCAATCACTTCGTACGGACCGAGCCTGGTCCCGTTTGGGAGAGCCATTCTGGTCGTCAATTATAAGGCCTTGCCTCACAACGCGAATCCGGGCCGGTAGAGGATGATTTGTGGGGAGGCAATTTCTGGGTGATGGTCTGCAAAGTCTGAACGCGTTGTTTGTCAGCCGGGCATCCGCAGCGTCTTTAAAAAACTTATTGACGGCGTTAACATTGCAAACCCTTGATCAAAGAAGGAATAGCGGAGAT
>JBBSFW010000351.1:0-3447 GCA_038254805.1 Terriglobales bacterium | reverse complement strand
TTTTGCCTTCGGGACAGGAGCTTACTTCTGCGCCTGAAGAAATTAACGAGAGTTCGATGCGGACGCACATGCTTCCTTTCGTCGTGCCTGGCGGGAGCTCGTGGTATACGGGGCAAGTACGTGTTTGTGCTGATGTCGATGAACGACGGGTCTGCGCGGCACAGGGGCTGACCATTGCTGCGCCTCTTTCTTCGCCCTCCCCCACCGGTACGCTGTTGACCGAGACTGTCCGACGCGCTCAGTCCGCTGCACTGGACAGCCTTCGACTCGAAGGGTCTACCGCGCTGGCTTCGAGTGTACAGTCGCTAGCGGAAGCCAAACTCCGCGACCTTCAAGGAATAGTTGCAGACGCGCTGGCGGGACGCCCGCGCATTTTCACTATTCAGCTATCGGATGGACCTCATACTGTAACGATTGATGCAGCCTTTCTGTCGCGGATTGAGTCCATTCTCGCGGTAACGCAGGGCGACCTGCCGCAAGTTCCGGATCGCGTTCCGCATTCGACGGCTAAAATGCAAGCCCAAGCGTCAGCGACAGTATGTCAGCTTCCCGAGGAACAGAACCGGATTGCCGCACAGCTCGATTACAGTAACACGGAAACTCTAGCAGGCTGCTGAAAAAGTCTCTTGACCACGTACGATGGCTCTTACTAACATGCGTAACCTGCTGATTCTGCGTTCCGCTGTGTGCCAAAACTGGCCATTTCGGGTATCGAAATACCCTTTTTCAGCAGCCTGCTAGACGCGGCACTGGACTGGGCCTTACTGGCAGGTTCCTCGGTAGCACTCAGCTCATGCGTTTATAGTGGCGGCACGCTTTGTGCGGCTGTTCCCGCTGAACTCGTAGCCGCAGAATATATCGCGGTTGGAGTGAACGTTGTGAACTTAACTACGCGCATTGTTCTTTCAGTTCGTACTAATGTCCTCGATACGATTAATATCATCGATGGTGTCACCGGCGCACCATTGCCGTCGTTGAAGCTAGATGCAGGTTCAGTCTACCCGATTCGTATCAGTGGGGTTTTCAAGAGTTCAACGTCCAAAGTTCTCGTGCGCGAGGTGGTGCAGGAGTTGGGAGAGAAGATTCTTGAGAAGATCGTAGGTACGGCTTTGGATCGGGTTATTCCTAAAGGCAAGTTGGACGCACTGAAGAGCAGCTGGGTCTCCGATGCTGCATCCGTCCTATTCGACTCAATAAGTGACAGCGTCTTTCAAGTAATAGCACCAACCCTTGACCCGAGTGAATTCGGTAAATCTGTTTCCGTTCAGATGGGCGCAGCAACGCTCGCGGTCACACCCGCTTTGTCTCCCATTGCACAATTGAAACTAGCGTGTCAGAATTCCTTCGCCGCAGATGCTTCTGTTCAGGCGTTATCGAGTGGCGGACCACCCCAAATCTTTACGGTGGCAGCAACACACGCTGTTCTATGGGGTGGAGATTACCCACCGGAACGATCAATCGTTGTTCGGGTGACCGCACCCCAAGTGGCGTTAGCGGACCTGCAAATATCCACGACGCGCTTCGTTGCAGGGCAGACCGGCAGCCTTACTATCACGCTGACTCGTCCCGCAGCCGTCGGGGGAACCGCAATTACTTTAAGTTGTGACTCCGCCTCGTTTACCTTGCCGTGTACCGTCACTATTCCTGCTGGCCAAACAAGCATTGTTTCGCCGGTCACAATGTTGCGTGCCAGTCAGACGCAGAATGGCAATGAGATTTCGGCGAGCTATGGCGGTCGGCAGTTCACGGTTTCTTTTTTTGTGGACCCCGCGCCAAATACGCTTACCAGCTTAAGTATCAACCCGGGGACCATCGGTGGAGGCTCCTCCGCCACCGGACGCATCGTGCTCAGCACGCCAGCTCCAGTAACCGGAGTGGACGTGCAGCTAAGAAGTTCGCTAAGTACTGTGCAGACGCCCGCAACCGTTCGCATTCGCGCTGGCTTCACCACAGCGTCGTTCGAAATCAAAACAACCTCTGGCGTCGCAGCGCAGACAGCTACGATCACGGCTGTGCTAGGAAGCGTTTCTCGCACTGCCAGCCTAGCATTATCCTCTGGCACGGGTGGTCGCGGCATTGATGTGATCTCAGTCACCACAAACAAATCGACTTATGTGCCGGGGGAATCGATCATCGTAACGTACGTGGTCCGGAATAACACGACTGCGGATTCGGGGCCGTTCAGAAATGGTATAGCCGGTTGGTTTCTCCCGGCTCGTACGGGTTTCATTACATTCCGTGGAATCGCATCAATTCCGCCGGGTGGACAGGCGAGCGATTCGGTAACATTTCAGCTCTCGGCACAGGACCCGCTCGGCACTTATAAGGTCCGCGTTACGGCAGACTATTATGATGCGGTCGCACTGGAAAGCAATAATCCGAATAGTATCGGCGAGGCATCGTTTACCGTTAAAGCTACGCCGTAATGAAGCTCTGCTTCCTTTCTTGTTCGTAGCGCAATCGGCTTTTTAGGTAATCGTACAACTTCCTTCTCGCCCATAGAAGCCCGTCGGTTTCGGCAGGCAAATGAAGGGTGGGTGGGCGGGCACTTTGGAGCCGCGTCGTTTAGCGCGGCTCCCTCGCAATAAAAATCTGACAAGCCTAGCTTCCAAGATGGCGTGCCTTCCACCATCTACCGGCGTGAGTGACCCCTTTCTCCGCTTTGCGACACTCCGTGTCACGTTTGAGAGCGGCGCTAGGCCGCTCCCCCGTTTTGCGCTGCCGTCTTCTTTACAGACTTGTTCCCGGATGTCATTGGTTTTGGGTGATTCACCTTGCGTTTTGCCTCTACCGCGCATTTGGCGGCTTTCGGTCTGGAGGTCTTCTTCGGTGTCAGTGAGACGTTGTAGCGCCGGGCTGCGCTGGCGAGTGGATCGGTCACCTCTAGCACTTCATCGGAGTAGCCGGACGGCAACAAAGTAAATTCAACAAGCATACGGATCAGATCCACTTCAGTTGCTTTCTGCGCCTTTTTGCGCAATTCGAAAGCGGCGGCATCGGGTTCCCGCTCTTCATCGGTGTTGATCTTGTAGCGCTCGATAACCGCGTCCCACTCTTCGTAATCGAAGCGGTCAATGGCCGCGAACACCAGCATTTCGTAATCGGCCCTTGCGAGAGCCTTTGGAACATGCTGGAGAACGGCGTCCAGCAAACGGCGGTTGCTCTCCCGGTTCTTATCACGCTGTTGCTGTTGCCGTTTCCACTCCTGTTCACGGTGCTGAGCCGCGGCTTCCTGTTCGGCGCGGTGATTGGGTTTGCCGTGCACATCGCACTTGGGATCGGTACACACTTGAACGATCTCGCCACGCTTGCCGGGACCTTCAACCACGATGGCGGATGCTGCTTTTGAGCACGGCTGCTGCTCGGAGGTATCACCTTCCTGATCCGCCTTCCGATCAATGATGGTGTACTCGTTGCGCGTGAGCACTTTCTCCTCACCCTTCGTAT
>JBBSFW010000350.1:0-3460 GCA_038254805.1 Terriglobales bacterium | reverse complement strand
TACTTTGAGGTTGTTCCTGGCAATGTTAATCTGGCGGCGATTCAAGGAGAATCCGAATCCCTGTAACAGAGGCTGCTGGACCAACAGATCCAGGCTGGAACTGGTATATGGATTGATGTCCTGGCGGCCCGAGTTCTGGGCGGTGAGGAAATTGTTATAGGAGAGTGTGGCGTTCGCGCCGGACGCGAATCCTTGACTCAGCAGGAAATTGTACGTCCTGTTCGTGGCCACAAGAGCGGTTGTACCGAATGAGAAGATATTCGACTGTGGTGTGGTCTGGTGCTGCCACCCGATGGATCCCTGCAGGACCGGATCGAAGTTGGGTGTACTCGGGCCCAATTGTGTGATAACGCCATTCACTCCGGACGAACTGGCCGATACAGAGGATCCCCCTCCCGCTCCCCCACTGCCGCCACCGCTCGACAAAAGAAAATTGCCACCGGCACTGGAGGGTCCGCTCTGAACAGACTGCGGGATGCCCCGAAGTAGTCCGCCCGCCGAGGCGCGTTGCAAATCCGCCTCAGCCAGCAGCGGAGCATAGCGCTGCAGCGCGATATCCAGGTTATTCTCCAGGGCGAGTGCAATCGTATCCCTCAGAGAGAGATAAATCTTACCCGCACGCAACAGCGATTCGAGCCGGTTCGAATTGGACAGGTCAATGGGCGCGACATTGCGCTTTTGGTAAGGCCGCCGCAAACTGGACATCATTCCGGGATTGGGGTCGTCAATCACAATCCGCCGGTCCTGCGCGAACGTGAGAGGTGCGATCGTGAGGCCGACACAGAGGAGTGAAACGGCAGACTGGATGCTTTGCATGACACTTCCTTCGACAGAAACTTGATGATTGCGCTTCAAATGCTTGGTTACGAATACAGGCCCAGGGCTGTTCCTGATTTCTGCAGCGAGTTATCGCTATTGGTTCGCTTCATCCTATCATGGCAATTCTGCGGCCAAGGCACCAGGAAGGTAAGTTATTGTCCCGAATAGCAGATGAGCCTTGTGACCATGGTATGAGTGTTCGGAAATGGGATACGCCGACCGACTTCACTCATTTGTCGAAGCTGTGCTCATTAGAGTACACTTGAGTCGCAAAGGAGCGTTTGCATGCATACTCGACGGGAATTTGGAAAACTGGCTCTAGCGGTAGCTCCGTTTTCAAGAGCTTTTGGGGCGGCGATCAACTCGAAGATCGATGGAGTACAACTCGGCGCGCAGTCTTACAGCTTTCGCGACCTGCCCCTGGACGATGCCATCAAGGCTATGCAGGCGGATGGCTTGGGAGTTTGCGAATTATTCGGAGGGCACGTGGAACCCGCCGGCTCGCGAGGGCCGGGAGCCCGAGGGGATGCGGCAGCCCGTGAGAAGGGCCGTGAAGAATTACGGAAGTGGCGTACCACTGTGCCGCTCAGCTTCTTTACCGACGTGAAGAAGAAGTTCGACGACGCCGGCATTAAGCTGGTGGCTTACAACTACAGTTTCAATAACAGCTTTACGGACGAGGAAATTGACCGCGGATTCGATTTCGCGAAGGCCCTGGATGTAAAGATTATCACGGCTTCAACAACGCTGCCGGTGGCGAAAAAAGTAGTGCCGTTCGCGGAGAAACACAAGATGATGGTGGCAATGCATGGCCATTCAAACGTCAAAGATCCTACTCAGTTCGCGACGCCGGAAAGCTTTGCTGAAGCGCTCGCCATGTCCAAGTACTACCGGATCAATTTGGACATCGGACACTTCACCGCGGCGGGTTACGATCCCGTGGATTATCTCCAGAAGCACCACGACAAGATCGTGATCCTGCATCTCAAGGACCGCAAGAAGAACCAGGGGGAGAACACGGTGTGGGGCCAGGGCGACACCCCCATCAAAGAAGTGCTTCAACTTCTCAAAAAGAATCATTACCCGATTCCGGCGATGATTGAGTACGAATACAAGGGTGCCGCGTCGTCGCAGGAAGAAGTAAAGAAATGCTTTGAATACGCCAAGCAGGCGCTCGAATCGTAACGGCTGGCGGGGTGGAATCGTGCGAGATCGCCTGCTGGCTGTAGTCTTGGGGTTGGGAGCGGGCCCGTGGATGATGAGCGCGGCTGCGGTCCCACCCGAGCAGCCCATTCCATTCAGCCACAAGGTTCATGCCGGCGCGCTGAAGATGCAGTGCAAGATGTGTCATCCGAATTCAGGCGTGGGTGAGATGATGCGCATAGTGGCGGCTTCGGTATGCATGCAATGCCATTCAGCGATTAAGGCAGAAAGTCCGGCAATACAGAAGCTCGCGGGCTGGGCGAAGAGCGGTAGCGAGATCAAGTGGGCGCGTGTTTACGAAATCCCATCGTATGTTAATTTCAGTCATCGTTCGCACCTGGAGGCCGGGACCAAATGCGCCGATTGTCACGGCCAGGTTGCCGCGAGAGACGCGCTCTTTCGCGAGGCGGACATTTCAATGGGCGGCTGCATGAATTGTCACCGCATTAAAAAAGTAAGCATCGATTGCACATTCTGCCATGACCTACAACTACCGTAGCCCGTTATTTCTTTTTTGTTGCACGCTGCTCTTAGGAGCCGGGCCGCTCGGCTTTTTCGAGACTAGCGGGGATGTCGGCGACGCTCCGCAAAAGGGCAAAGTGGAGCTTACCTCCGCGGGTGACTACCGCGTCACCGGCGGTGGTGCGAACATCTGGGGTCAGACCGACGCATTCTATTTCGTGTTCAAGAAGCTCTCGGGAGATGTGGCGCTCAGTGCGGATGTTCGCTTTGAGGGTAACGGCACGGTGGCGCATCGTAAGGCGGCTGTCATGATCCGCCAGAATCTGGATGCCGGCTCCGCTTACGCGGACGTTGCCGTACACGGAGATGGACTCACTTCGCTGCAGTTCCGGCCCACCGCGAACGATGTTACGCAGGAAATCCGCTCCGATCTGAAGGCTCCGGCGCGAATCCGAATCGAGCGCCGGGGTGACCGCTTCACGCTGTTTGCAGGAACTGGTGAAGACCTGAAAGCTTCCGCGCCGGCCACGGTAGTCCTTCGAGACCCGGTCTACATCGGCCTGGCGGTCAGTTCGCATGATGCCAACATACTCGAGACGGCAGTTTTCTCAAACGTCAAGCTGGAGCCTTTGGGATCGCAATCCGCCAGCCCGACCGCCAACCCGGGTACACCACGCCCGCGCTACCGGAGCAAGATTTCCATCTACGATGTGGCTGAGAAATCCACGCGCGTGCTGTATACCACGGATGATGTTTTTGAAGCGCCGAACTGGTCTGGGGACGGGAAGTTTCTCCTCTCGAATTCTGGGGGAAAGCTGTACCGCATTCCGGTGGACGGCACTGCTCCGATTACGCCGGAGCCGTTGAAAACGGACCCTGCCTACCGCTGCAATAACGACCATGGATTTTCCCCCGACGGGAAGCTGCTTGCGATCTCAGCATCCTCCCCATCATCGCGGCAATCGCAGGTGTACAT
>JBBSFW010000349.1:0-3478 GCA_038254805.1 Terriglobales bacterium | reverse complement strand
GTGACCAGAGTCAGCACAGTGAACTCTGCTCAGCCATCTCGAGTTGTGATCGTTCAGGCAGAAACTGTCCAGCACATGGCGGCAGCGCGAATGTTGTTCACAGAATATGCCAGCTCGCTGGGGGTCAATCTGTGCTTTCAAAATTTCGATCGTGAATTGGCTGACTTGCCCGGAGACTACGCTCCCCCAGACGGGAGATTGCTGTTGGAGTACCATGACGCAGAGCTCGCAGGGTGCGTCGCGTTGCACAAGCTGGATGACGACGTCTGCGAAATGAAGCGGCTGTATGTGCGTCCGGAATTTAGGGGACGGAAGCTCGGAGCGGCCCTGGTACATGCGATCATCGCAGAAGCTCGAGCGATCGGGTACAGGTCTATGCGTCTGGACACCGTCGAGCCGCTAATGGCGGACGCGGTCCGGATGTATCGCAAGTTGGGGTTCCGCGAAATTGCTTCTTACCGCAGCAATCCCATCGCGGGCGCTCTTTACATGGAAAAAGAACTTTAACCAAGCTAATTGAGGAGAACGTGAATGAGAAAGCTGGCAGTGCTGCTAGTTGTTTCGACCGCACTCTCCGCGTTTGCCGCCCAGGGCACTCAGGTTTCCTATCGCAGCGGCAGTGATACGGTGCGGGCCATGCTGTACCGCCCGACTGGGAAAGGTTTATTTCCCGCGATAGTGGTAATTCACGAATATTGGGGACTTAACGAGTGGGTAGAGCAGCAGGCCTCTAAGTTGGCCGACCAAGGATATGTCACGCTGGCGGTGGATCTCTATCGCGGCAAAGCGACAACCAATCCGGACGAGGCCCATGAGTTGATGCGAGGTCTTCCGCAGGACCGCGCCGACCGCGATCTGCGTAATGCGGTGCAGTTCCTGAAAACCCAGGGCCACGTGAATTCCCGCAAGATAGGCGCAATTGGCTGGTGTATGGGCGGCGGCTACGCCCTTGACCTGGCCTTGCAAGAACCAACCCTGGCGGCCGACGTCATCAATTACGGACATCTGGCTACCGACACCGACAGCCTGAAAAGAATTGAGGCCCCGATATTGGGAATATTCGGGGCTCAGGATCGCGGCATCCCGGTAGCAGATGTAAAGAAATTTGAACAGGAACTGAAGCGCTTGGGGAAAAAGGTTGAAATTGTCATTTATCCGGACGCGGGTCACGCCTTCGAAAATCCCAATAACAAATCCGGTTATCGCGAAAAAGATGCTGCTGATGCCTGGAGGCGCATCCTGGTTTTTTTCGCCCGGACCTTGAAGCAATAGTATCTTTTCAGCACGCGGCTTTTTATTTGCACAGCAAATTTTAAGCAGGAATTTTTACGAGAAATTCTGCTTGCCAGAAGGTACTACTCTGTTTACTATGCACTCACCCCCGAATAAGCCTATGCAGGTCGCTCCCGCCATGAACATTGGAGATACGATTCGCAACCTTCGGCTGCACAAAGGAATGTCGCAGGGTGATATAGAAAAGCGTACGGGACTACTGCGCTGTTATTTATCCCGCGTGGAAAACGGTCACACCATTCCTTCGCTGGATACCCTGGCTAAAATCGCGGGCGCGATGGAAGTTCCGCTGGCCCAGTTTTTTTCGGAATCACCACACGAGAATGGTTCCAAGAACACACCTCAACTCACCGATGACGAGGTCCGCTTTCTCACTCAGATCCGGCGCTACTCTCCCGGCCTGAATGACAGTGATCGCAAGTTGGTGCTGGCCATGGTGAAGAAGATGGCAGCTACCGCCGGGAGATAGTTTTTTTCTGCCTCCCTGGCCTTTTTCGACACGGTTCCCAATTCCAAATAAAAGATTGCGTATGTGATTGTGGTCTTCACGCCGCGCGGGGAGCGTGGGCCAGCGCCAAGGTGGCAAGGTCGAGACGATCGCGAGCGCCGGTTTTGGTGAAAATGCTCTGCAGGTGGCGTTTCACGGTGTTCTCGCTTATTCCCAACTCGCCGGCAATTTCCCGGTTTCTGAGTCCGCGAGCCACGGCCTGCACAACGCGCCGTTCCCGCTCCGAGAGTCGCTGCATGCTCTGCGTCGGCCCTTTGATCGGAGTGGTTCTGGTTTGATTGGCGAAGGATGAGATCACCTGTTTGGCCATCTGATCGGAAAATGCCAATTCCCCTTCCGCCACACCGCGGATCGCCCCAAAGAGCTTTTCAGTATCATCACCCTTGAGGACCAACCCGCGCGCCCCTAAACGGACCGCTTGCACGTAGTCGAATTCATTATCAGACCCTGTGAGAATTACCGTGCCAACCCGGTGCCCGCCGCGATAAAGCTCGCGCAGCACTTTGAACCCATCGCCCTCCGGCATGAAAAGATCCAAGACCAGCACATCAGGACGCTGCTCCTTCACCACTTGAACAGTTTCCGTACCGGTGCCGGCCTTGGCCAGCACGCGGAAGTCTGGTTGGGTTGCCAGTAAAGCTGCCAGGCACTCTCGGAGGACAGCGTGATCATCGGCTATGACAATTCCTAGTTTCTTTGCCATGGGCTTTTCTCTAAGTGCTTAGGGATTGGACCAACACTTGGATGTGAGGTGACCAGCCGAGGTTCGCTGGGTAGTTAGCCCTACACTTTAGCCGTGCACCAGGGTAACTTTCGCCCGTATCTGTCCTGTCAATTACCTATGTTATATTGCGTTCTCCCCCGTAATTCAGCGATTCTGGATGTCTGGCCTTTCCCGACGTGCGCATTCGGACGCTTGTTTGTAATTGTAATTGTGTTGGACTGAGCTGCGAGGTGATGTGTGACCACCGATGAAGAATTAAATCTCCTCGAGTCCAATCTGCGCCGGCTGAAAATCGAGTACGAAATATACTTCAATAGTCCTAGCAAACGACCACCTTCCGACCTGGAATGGCGGGTAGCCAACGCACTCCGAAAATTTAGCGATGGCTATGCGGACGGCGGGCGGCTGAGTTTAGCGCAGCGTTATCGGTACAACGAAATGGCGCAGCGTTACGCTGTCTTTGCAGATCTGTGGCGCAAGAAAATGCGCATTCGGGAAGAAGGCTATCGCCGTCCCCAGGACGCTCTTCTTTCGGTACAGGGAGTGCGGGCTCACGACGAGGGTGAATCGAAATCAAAGGTCGTGGATGCCGAACCTAAGCCTTTCATGATGCAATGTTCCGATCCTCTTGCCGAACGTGACAAGGTGCAGTCACTGTTCAACGCCCTGGCTGAGGCCAAACAAAAGGCCGGCGAGGCCTCGTCGCAAGCCAGCTTGGAATCATTTGAAAAATTTGTGAAAAAGAAGACTGAGCAAATCCGCAAGGAATATGGCTGTCACACCGTCGAGTACTCGGTGGAAGTTCACGATGGCCAGGTCCGACTGAAGGCCAAAGCAAAAACTACGGCGTAATCTCGACTTTCAGGTCTGCAGCTACTCTCCGCAGCTTGTGATTCCCACCCCGCCGCAACTACCATAGGACTTAGTGTCTCGCTTTCATTTCTCTGGTTCTT
>JBBSFW010000348.1:0-3500 GCA_038254805.1 Terriglobales bacterium | reverse complement strand
TGGCTGGGCAATCATCGGCGCCTCTTGATCCGCTGGGAAAAGCAAAGCGCCCTCTACCTCGCCTTCGCCACTCTCGGATGTTGCCTGATCGCTTCACGTTTTCTCTAACTTAACCTCATGCATACCTACTTTTCGGATAGTTTCTAGCAAGCAGCACATCGGGCAAGTGGCGGCAGAACGGGTCAATCTCCTCCAGTTCCGCGTTGGCCTCCTCGAATAGGCCGAGGTCGATGTAGCCGTGGGCTGACCGCAGATGTCGCTGAGCAGGTTCTTCGAGCGGCATTCTAGATACTCTCACAAAGTTGGTTAACGCTGCGAAGCTGCAATACGCAGAATTGGTGAAAGCGGCATAGGTTATCGCCAGTGTTTTTCACTGTATAAAACTGACGTTGAGTCGCTAATGTCTTGGAATCCTCGCGTAATCATATCCCCGTATGCCATGGATTCGTAACCCTCATTGCCCTTCGGAGCTGGAGTGAAGTTCTGAACAAACTCAACATTGGTGATGTCCGTTATTCTCATTCTCCAATCTAGCCTCTTTTCGCCCACGAATTCTTTTGGAGATTCGAGGAAAAGCCAGCCTTGAAAGGGCTCAAATGGCCGTATTTGTTTTCCTATAATTAAGCGGTCGAAAATATCGGTAAATTCGATACGTACGGCCTTTGTGAACTGATTTTCTTTCGAACTGGAACTGGCGTGGAAATACGCCACATCATCAGAAATAGTTGGAAGGCGAGTCATCTTCTTCCATTCCCCTCCCTCTCCCCGCACCTCGATCGAGTAAGAGGAAATTGTGAGCACCCCTGGTCTTTGGCTAGTGAGAGCGATATTCACAAGATTCGTGATTGGCGACCGGAATTTCTTATGGCCCATTTCATAGACCACCCACCACGAACAAGTCATAGGGTCAGAATTATCAATTGCCGGTACGCTCGTTATCCCGGTCACTACAAACGGTTCACGAGGTGCCGGAACAACCATTGAGACTGCGGGCGGCAGTGATGCCAAAGGAACTTCTGTGGAAGGGATCGGCGTAACCGGGTGCTTGGCCCACAAATAAAATCCGCCGCCCGCAACAACTGCGGCAATTATAGCCACCGACGCGATTGCGCGAAACGGTGATGCCTTCCACCAGTAATGCGCTGCGGAATGAACGCTAGGCCCATACTCTTGATACATTCCCCAATATCCGCGCGCGGCGTCTATAATTCCCCACAGAGCGACGCCGCTGCCAAGCAGCCACAGCAAAACCTTCAGCCAAGATGGTATTCCATGGGACATCGTCACGGTATGTATGAGAAATCCCGCTCCAATTAACCTCAGAAAAAGCGGTTGCCACACATCTTGCTGGCTCGCCGGCCTTCCGTCAACTAGATAACCCTGAATCGGAGTGGTACCGACGGATTTCCACGAACTTACCGGACCTCTCCAAGCCGCACAGCCTGCTTGTGATCAAATGGTTTACCCATGCGATTCATTTCGTCTTGTACTCGCTGCACCTGATTCCGACTACGGCCAGCAATCATCCCTCCCAGTCCTCCGAGACCGTTGACATAGCTACTATCCTTGCCGGTGTGGACTTCGACGAAATGCCCGGCTCCATCGAACGAAAAAAATGCTTTCGTAGTTTCCTGGTTAGTCCCCCCAGCGAGCAACCCTACATAGGGAACGTAGCTCCATCCATTTGGATGCATGTCAGATCTAACGTAAGTCCATACGGAAGTGCTCGCTGAAACGTTTGAGTAGATCACATCTGCTGGTTGGCCAAACTTGGCATAAATACTCTCTTTGCTGTCTAAACCCTTCTTTAGGGTCATGAAGTTGTTTACGTCTTCCAAAGCGGGATTCCCGAGATGCGTACAACATACGAGAAGAAGTGAGCAGGAGAACATTAATGTGAGAACAATCAAGCGTGACGTGTGCATAATGCTTGTCGTATAGGTGTTTTTGGATGTGGACAAGATAATTCTGACTTCCACCGCATGATCGAATCTCGACGGATGTGCCGCCAAGGTGCGTGACGCGGCCTCGCGGTAGGTCTTCTTACCCCACAGCGAGCAAATCCCACTGCGGCTCCAAATCAACATCTTCCAACGCCACCAGCCGGCATTTCGGCTCGATTCGAGTGGCATTGGTGGCGGAGAGTAAACACCCGGCTACAGGATGCCGTAGGCTTCCACCAGTGCGATGCCTTGAGATTCATCTTCACTTGAGACGACTACGGTGTATGCACCTGGCTCCAAAGCTACTTGCAACGATGCTTCACGATCGTCTGTCGGTCCAAGACCCGAAACAGCGATTTCGGATGCGTTGGTATTGGAACGCCAGTCTCCATTAGAAGCAACAATCTGCCCGTTAAAGTAAAGGTCGAGTCGCGGATTTTGAAGTGGATCAGCGACACCTTGCGAAGCGAGCGAGGGGCCTTTGGCGTTTATTACAACCGTCTCGCCGCCGTCCTTGATGATAAAGCCGCCGATCAGGACCTGCTCGCCCATTCCGACAAAACCGCGTGTGGAAATGTTGGCAAGACGCTCAGGAACCGCTCTGGTGGCCGCATAGGAGTATTGATAACCGAATGAGTTTTGTGCTGTTCCCTGGGCGACGCCATTTTTCGGAGAAATGGTTGTGCTGACTACTTCTCCCGAAAGTGTTGTTACTGAAAGGTGCCCTCCGCTATCAATTGAACCTACGCCAAAGCTGACTCCCGAGTTACCAATCGAAAAAAGTAGACTGGTACCATCGCTATTGGTGACGATTTCCCCTGAAAAGACACCAAGCGTCGGCTCTGTCACGGTTCCGGCGTAGACTCCAGCAAATGCCGCTGCCGGGCCGTATGCCGATTTTTTCGCCGAAGAAACGGTCACTCCGTTGTAGGTCAGCGAAATCGAAGACGCCGAAATCTGGCCATTAATTGAACGTCCTGTCAAAGGAGATACGCCGGAAAAGCTGCCGTTGGGTTGCACCGAAACGGGGCCTGCGACATCATACTCGCCGGTGAGGTAATTGAGATAGAAAAATCCCCCACCTGTATTCGTTCCCCCACTTCCAAAAAGGTAATGCACGCCGCCGGGCTGCTCTACATCTATGCGCCCGCTTGGCGCAAGCTGCGCCGGAGAGACACGAGCATTAAGGGTAAGAAGTGCGATGACGGCAGGAACAATGATTCTTTTCATGGGCCGAGCCTGGAGAATATCTCCAACGCTTGGCAAGGGTTTTCTTCTCAAATCAACGGGAAATCCCGTTCCCTTAAAGGGGCGGCCTGGAATTGTTGACGACAAGGGCCGGAAAAACCAAAGCACTGAGGCTGCGGTCGAGCGCCGAACGGGAACGGACTGGTGGTCAGCATCGAGGGAATTCCATTACCCGACGCAGTTCGATCCACCGAAAATTCCGGATCGGACCGACTCCGGCGTGGTCGTGAGCGGTGGAAACGGCCTGACCGGCGCCACCTCCGGCGCGTTCCCAGTCACGCCGACGACCCCGACCGGATTCGAAACCCG
>JBBSFW010000347.1:0-3501 GCA_038254805.1 Terriglobales bacterium | reverse complement strand
TTGCACACCATTCGCGGTATTGCTGCTGCCAGTGCTGTTCTGAGAAAGCGCCAAGATACCGCTGGCCGTGTTGTTGCTGCCGGTTGTGTTGCTAGACAAAGCCTGAGCACCATTGGCCGTATTATTGGAGCCGAGTGTGTTGTTTTGGAGCGTTTGTATGCCGTTAGCTGTGTTAGCCGCACCGCTTGTATTAATGGTCAGAGCCTGGAAACCGGTGGCCGTGTTTGGCTGCCGGTGGTATTATTCTGAAGCGCACCACTACCGTCGGCCGTGTTGTAATTGCCGGTGGTGTTGCTTTGAAGCGCGCTCGCACCGTTTCCCGCGTTGCTGATGCCCGTTGTGTTGCTTTGGAGCGCCAGCAGACCGACGGCCGTATTGTAGCTTCCTGTGGTGTTGCTGAAGAGCGCACTAGTACCGACTGCCGTGTTGTTCGTGCCGGTTGTAAGGCTGAACAGAGCATCCTCACCTTCTGCGGTGTTGCCGTCAGGATAGCCTCCATCCGGTGCTGGCGTTACTGCTCGTGCTGTCGGCGAAACCAAAATCCATGCGAATGCGAGCGCAAGCGCCCGGGGGATAAAACCGCGCCGCAAAGGCGACCGGTCGAATACATTTCTGCCTGACGGTTTCCCTGTTTTGATCTGAATTTGTTTATACATAAGGACGTTTCTTTCACCTGGTGTGGTTTTACCTGCGACTACAGGTCTGAAAAGGGCGGAAACCCCAGGCATAAATGTCCGCTTCCGATCAGATCTATTCGACCATTTGAGGTTGGGGCGGTTGCTCCGGGTCTGTCGAGATAAATCTTCCGGAGATTTGGGGCATGATGTTCCCGTCGGGATTTTGCCGGTAGTTGATGGACTCGTACGGTCGCTGATCTTATCCTCGTTATGTAAGACGAGGCGGAGTGATCTACCAGAGGTAGCGGCCGTTATAGTAAGCTAAGGCAGGTCAGCAAAGCTGCGCACGGGATCGCATCTGAGTGCCAGGAAATTGACCTCGAATTGTCTCCGAGGAGCTAAGTGGTCATGGCCGGATTTTCATCCGGGCGACGACATTTCACCGTTGAGTTGCGGCGCGGGATTCCAGCCATTCATCCGGCACCCAACCCGCTTTACCGTAGTGCTTGCCTTCGAGTATCCGCACCTTCGTCACTAGCGCCCCGCGTTTGGCTGTGCCCAGCCAGTGGGTCTCGCCGAGGTAGCGCACTTTGGTCCCAGCAGGAACGTCAAAGAGTTCCCCGCCTTGCTGCATTAGCGCGATACCTTCCACGTCATGACTAGCCGCAGCTTTCCCGACAGCCACAAGGGCTGCCTCATCGCGAGCAACGCTGATTGTGCCCGAGCGCCCGCCAGTGCGTAGATACCTAATGCTCGCTGCCTCTGCCATTTGTTCCGACAAGGTTGGGGCAACTTTCGCGGTGTAAGCCGTTTCTTCTTCGTATGCCCGCCGCCATTCCGGCGTTCCTGGCTGAAACTTTTTCTCTGCCTCAATGAGCTTCTTCCACTCAGGATCTTTCATCAGTTTGCGGAGTTCCGCGTCCGCCGCGCTTGGACTTGTCGTTGTGGTGGCACTTGACGCTGGCGACGCCGAAGGAGTGACGGTTGCCTGCGGCTGTCCCCAGGTGCTAACCGCCACCGCGCCTAAAAGCACAGCCTGCGCGACACACAGCTTCATAATCACGGAAGTCGCATCACTGGTGAAATCCTGCTCAGCTTAACGGATTAGCGTCAAGGCGAATTTCCCTGTTGGTTCGTCCGGCCTGCGGTTGGACTGGCGAGGTTCTCGGTTCCGGGCAAGACGCACGAGGGACAACGAATCTGCGCCGAAGCAATTTCCGGACATGACCGCGTTTGGTCTTGCCCTATCGTGGGGTTGTGGTGAAGCATCTGGCCGAAATGAAGCTTCGCCTCTGGAGTGCCGCCGCGTTGATCTGCGAGATGATCGGAGTCATCGTATTATTCTTTTGGGCGTGGCCGCAGCCGACATTCGACACCGAGAATCTGCTCAGCATTGGCGAAGCGCAGAATGCAAAAGCGATAGTATCGCAAAAGCGCCACCATTCGACTCGCGCCCTCATTGGACTCAGCCTTCTTGGCGTCGGCTACGGCATTCAAATTACCATCGTCCTTTTTGCCGGACGATCAGCGCTGGTGTTGTTAGTCGCTGGGTCAGAATTGGAGAAGCCCCGCACTTGCTGAAGCGGCGGACCTTTCCTTCTGCGGCGGTTCTGACCGTCCAGGTGCGGTGAAGATAATTGCTTTTGCACGAAAGCGCAGCTCGCTAAACGAGCCGCCGGATACGCCTCCAAATCCCGTTCCGAATTGCCACCCGCCGGCCTCGGACTGAGATTCAATGTAAATTGCATCAGCGCCATATTTGGCAGCTTCTTTGCGCATCGCCTTCACGGCCGCAGCTTCGGTTTCGTATTCGCCTGAGGGCGGAGTCATAATTCCAATGACTTCGTACGGTCGAGTTGGAGGTGAGTCCAGGAAGATGACGTCCCCTTTCGCGACCGCCGGTCGCTGGATTCCGCCGACTGGAATCCAGGTCTCCGCAGGACATGACGCGAACAGCAGAGCGATCAAGGTTAGGCTGAGCCGCAAAGGAACAGTTTTCATCGGGGGGCGATGATGCTTCTTTCGCTTGATGTCAGGCAATGATAAAAACATCCCGGGAATCGCCACAGTCGGCAGATCGACCTGCGATTGGTAGCGTAGGCAAAAATGACTGGAAAACCGCTCTTTATTGTTTGGGTGATAGCCCTCCTTTTAGCCGCGAGCTGGATAGCCCCGCCGTGGATTCAACGTTCTCACGAAGATCACCCCTGGGGACTCTTATTTGATCCCGAAATGGTAGACCAAAAAATCGACTTTACGAGACTTGCAATGCTCGACGCGGCCATCCTTTTACTGGGCGGCGTGGCACTTTTCACTGTTCGCAGGTCAAATTAGGAGACTGCCCAACGTTACCGTGATTGGCGGTTCCGCTTTGAATATGGAAGAGTGAAGGCCATGCGCCGTAAAATTTCTGGTGAGGTTTGGGATCAGGTGGATGTCGCGATCGCGGCCGGCATCGGCTGCCGTGAAGTTGCACGTAATTTGGGCCTGCCAGCGGGCACCGTGCTCGCGCACTCGAAACGCAAGGGCCTTCGCCAGCAAATTGCGGCCGCAAAAAGAGCGACGCAATCACAGCAATCAGATGCAATCACGCCCTTGCAATCAGTGGTAGCAACGATGCAGCAGCGTGGTGAACGCTACGTGCAACGCCTGGCTGGCGTCTCAGAGCGAGTCATGCCTCATCTCGACTCCATGGAGCCTGGCGAGATTCTCGACAGCGCTCGCAATCTCGAACTGTTCGATCGGGTGGCGCGGCGCAACTTCGGGTTGGAAAATCAGCCGCCGACTGGTGGCGTGATAACCTTGTCGGTTCTGTGCAATCAGGCGGCGATCAAAGTCTCTCCCGAATCTTAAAGGGACATTCTCGCCTAACACCGAATCGGGT
>JBBSFW010000346.1:0-3516 GCA_038254805.1 Terriglobales bacterium | reverse complement strand
GGCCAGATCGTGGTGGACAACCTCGCTCTCGGCGGCAACTCAGGGATTTTCATGGACCTTAATCCGAGTAGCGCATTTAGCATTCTGAAGGCATCACTTTACCAATGACCTCTTTCCCCAATCCGTTCCCATCTGACGCGGGCTGCCTGGCGGCCCGCATCCATATTTATTCTGACCCCTGGGTGTAGTGAACTCATGCCTTTTCTTTCCCTCGGACTCTTAAAAGATGAACAGCAGGCTCGCCCTGAGCCCAGTCATGACGAAAACGTCGGCGACGGCTCTGCGGCGCTGGGTCCGAACATCGCCCTAGACGATTCCGTCAACCATGATTCCGCCGAAGATGTTTCTGGGGATGACCAGACTTCGATTCTGCCGCCGGCCGTCGAAGAGCTGCGCCTGAAACTTGCCGGCAACGGCTACCAGCCCGCGTTTCGCCGCGTGGTGAAAGACGGCACACCGACTTTCACCACTTTTGACTTCGGATATCTGCCTGGTCGCGGGCTGCTGTATTCCGTCATCGCTCACGAACTCATCCTGTTCGCGCTTTTCATGCTGGTGCACTACGGATTGCCGGAATTGCGTGCCCAAAAACTTCTTACCGTCAATTCGCAGGACCATATCATTTATCTGCCGGAGGTTGGCGGAGGCAAGGAAGGCGAGAAGAGTCCCGGAGGCGGCCCGAGCGCGCCCCAAGAGCCGTCGGCAGCGCCGGCACATGCCAGCAAAGGATTCGCGTATCCGGGGCGGCAGGCAATTCTGTCCGATCCCCCGAATCCGACCAACGCTTTTCAAACCTTGCAGCGGCCGCTGCTGGTGCACCCACCGCCTCTGAATAAACTAGTCCCGCTGCCGAACATCGTGCAGATGGCGGAAACGCGTCTCCCGAATGATCTAATTGCGCCGAAGGCGGCCATGCCGCAGTTTCATCCCGTGCCCAAAACGATCAAGGTGAAGCGGGACGCGAATTCGCATCGCGATGCGCAATGGAAGGTCCCGACCACCGATGCGCCGCAGTTGGTGGCCAAGGCGGAGATGCCCAAGCTGCCCGCTGCTGAAGAGCCACTGCCGGAGTCACCCAAAGTGCAACCGGAGTTGAAGCAGGAAGAAGAGAAGAGGGAAGTCGAGAAGCCGTCGCCCAAGCCGATTAAAGTGACCACGGAAAAACGGGCAGAGAAGCCGGTGAAGCAAGCCTCGCCGCTCTCGCCGGCACAGGTCGCAAGAATGGAAATGCACGGGAAGGCGCCTGAGCCGCTGGTTTCGTTGAGTCCGATGCCGCTTCCGCCGGGCTCGAACGCGAAGATTCCCAATGGCGAGGCGCGCGGGCGATTCGCCATCGCTCCGGGAGGCACGCTGAATCCGAACTCGCTTACGCCCGGAAAAATGAATGTTCCGCTATCCACATCGCCGGGCATGGGGCAGGACAAGTCGAAATCGGCGAATGCGGCGACAGAGGTAGCATCGAACGCCGGAACGGGCGCGGGACATAACGCTACTGCGGGTGGCGGAACGGGAAATGCAAAGGACGGCATCGGCGGAGGCTCTGCAGGCGTGGGATTTGGTTCAGGTAAGACCCTGGGCGAAGGCGCAGGCGGAACCGGCAGCGGCAAAGGCCGCGGCAATGCCAGCAAAGGCGCGGGGGCAACCGCCGGTCGCGGCACGGGAACGGGCACCGGCGGCGGCAGCGCGCCGGGATCGGGCTCATTTCAAGGGATCACGATCCAGGGCGGGGAGGGCGATAGCAGCGGCGGCGGCAATACCACTCCTGATGCTCCGAAGTTCACCATCGAGACGCAGACTCCTTACGCCATGACGGTGGTCGCGACAGCCAGCAGTGGCGGTGGCCTGGAAGATTTTGGCGTCTTCACCAACGAGCGGGTCTTCACCGTTTACATTCCAATGAAGCGCTCGCCTGAGGATGAAGACCCCACCTGGACGCTGCAATACTCGTTGCTGAAAAATGATCCGGCGAATGCGGTGGGAGACCAGGCGGTGCTTGCGCCCCAACCCGTCACACGGGAGTGGCCGCAGGTTCCCGCCGACCTTGAGAAAAAATATGCCCAGCGCCAGGTTGTAATCCTTGCCCAGGTGGACAAAGAGGGCAAAGTCAGCAATCTCTCGGTCAAGCAAACTCCCGATGCGCGAGTGAGCACTCCCATCGTAGAGGCACTAGCCAAGTGGATTTTCCGGCCGGCACAACTAAATGATCAGCCGGTTGCGGTAAAGGTGCTGCTGGGCATTCCGCTCTAGGAGCGATTCCAGAGATCAAAGCCTCGAGGTCTAGCCCAGCTGTTCAGATTGAGGATTCGACTCCTTTCTCTCACCGAAACCCGCGGTTGAGTCGTCAGAAATTTAAATCGCACGAGAATTGAGAAGTCGAAGTCAATCCCCGGCTGAGATTTTATGACTCATTAAGGCATGTATTTCCGCATGGCATTTGTGACACAGGGTGATTAGGTTTTCTTCCGTATCCTCGCCCGAGTGGCTCCGGAACTGTTGGTGGTGAACTTCGAGATGTGACACCGCACCACAGACCTGACATCGCCAGTCGTCGCGCTGCAAGATGGCCCGATGCAGTTCGGTGTACTGTGTGCAGTCCAGCCGGACTGGCACGTTCTTGGAAAAAGATTTCATGCCGCGGTTGTCACTTGGGTGACGAAGGATTTTTGCCGCTCAGAGTCCAGGAACTTGAAAAATCTGAGCGCCGAATTGGGATCGCTCAGAGCCATCTCTCGGCTTTAGAACGCGGTGAAACACAACCATGCGCCGGCGTGCTCCTCGCCATACGCCGGGAATTCGCAAAATCAGTCGATTGGTTGTTAACCGGAGAAATGCCGGCTCCGACGAAGCATCGCTGAATGGCTGCTAATTGATAGGCCGCGAATTTGTATACTGCGCGCCTGGGATCATGCACGTGCTTGCCCGTGAGGGAATCAGCACATGAGGCTTGGATACCTGGGACCTGATTAGCAAGAGCGCGTTAGCTTTTCATTTTGAAAATCATTTCACAATTTTGAGAGGCTTCTAGCCTGCCCGCTTTCCCCCCGTATGCTGGTTCGCAGACTTCGCAGTGGGTACCGGCTGGGATCGAAGATCGGACGAGTTTGATTCCTGATACGTTCGTGTTTGGGACTAATCCCGGAGTAAAATCGGTTCGGAATTTAAAGTTGCGGAGGACTCATGTCGGAGCCTCATGCTGTGAAGGTGCCAGTCACTGCCTCTGTTCCGGTGGACTGTATGTTTTGGCCGGAGGATGACGGTTGGTCAGGAATTTGCGCGGAACTATCTCTCACGGTTCGCGGTGGTAATTTCGAGGAAGCAAAAAAGAACATGGAAGCAGCTCTCCAGAACTACATCAGCTCGCTTGTACAGGAACGAAAACTGGCAGCCTGAGAATGAAGCGGCAATAGTCCGCACGATCGGTTCGAATAGTTCCAATCCCCTTCTTCGTCTGGTGCATCTCCGGATCGCGCTGCTGCTCCCGGTTCTTGGTCGAAGTGGGTGCGTGCAGGATGGTCG
>JBBSFW010000345.1:0-3558 GCA_038254805.1 Terriglobales bacterium | reverse complement strand
TCCCGACTGTCACGACGATGCCTGCAACCGAGCTCGCGATGAGGAGAAAACAAAGTTGAAGGTGAAGGCGACCATCTTTTCGCATTTGTTCTACCGTCATTGGACGAGCTATAACGGCGGGAAACGTACCCACTTGTTCCTCGTGCCTGTAGCTGGTGGGGTGGCGCGCGACCTCACGCCTGGAGATCACGATGTTCCGCCTTTTCAGCTCGGCGGGACTGACTTGTACTCCTTCTCTCCGGATGGCCGCGAAGTGGCCTTCACCAGCAACATTGATGAGGTGGAGGCGACCAGCACAAACAATGAGTTATTTACTGTGCCGGTGATTGGTGGTACGCCGAAGAAGATAACCACCAATCCCGCGAGCGATTCGACGCCGCGCTATTCTCCGGACGGTAAATACATCGCCTACCTGGCACAGGTTCGTCCCGGTTATGAAAGCGATCGTTTTCGGCTCATCCTCTATGACCGGGCAACCGGTGCGCGGAGAAACCTGACCGAAGATTTTGACCGTTGGGTGGGTTCATTCGTATGGGCGCCGGATTCCCGGCAAATTTACTTCGTCGCGGCAGATCAAGGCCAATCGCCAATATATTCTCTTAACTTTGCTAACGGCGCGCATTCAAAGTTACTGCCCGATACAAATGATGATTTGGCGATCACTGCCGACGGAAAGACTCTTCTGTTTACGAGGATGTCAATTCTGCATCCCAATGAGATCTACCAGGCACAACTTGCAGGTCCAACGGGACGCATTGTTGCAGCACCACTCACCCATGTGAACGACACAGTTTTCTCGCAAGTTGGGATGTCCACTTTGGAATCTTTCTGGTTTAGCGGAGCCGAAAAGGCAAGAGTTCAGGGCTTCCTCCTCCGGCCTCCTGCTTTCAATCCCGAGCGGAAGTATCCCATGAAATTCCTGATTCATGGTGGCCCGCAAGGCGCCTGGGGTGATGACTGGAGCTACCGCTGGAATCCCGAACTATTCGCCGCCAACGGGTACGTTGTAGTAATGATCAATCCGCGAGGGTCCACAGGTTATGGGCAAAAGTTTATCGATGATATCAACGGAGATTGGGGAGGCCGGGCTTATGTGGACTTGATGACTGGGCTCGATTATGTGGAACACACTTACACTTTTGTAGATCCGCATCGCGAGTGTGCTCTAGGAGCGAGTTTTGGCGGATACATGGTCAACTGGATTCTCGGGCACAGCAACCGTTTCAGATGCCTGGTTTCGCACGATGGAATATTCAACACTGAATCCGCCTACGGCACGACGGAAGAGCTATGGTTTCCGGAGTGGGAGTTTAAAGGTACTCCTTGGACCAACCGAGCGCTTTATCGCAAGTGGTCGCCGCACCTTCAAGCTGTAAACTTCAAAACTCCCACGCTGGTAGTCCATGGACAACTCGATTACCGATTGGATGTCTCGGAAGGCTTTCAACTGTTCACCACCTTGCAGCGATTGAAAGTGCCATCCAAAATGCTTTACTTTCCCGATGAAGGACACTGGGTGCTCAAGCCACAAAATAGTCAGCTCTGGTACAGGACGGTCAACGATTGGGTGGATGTCTGGACCAAAAAGTAGAAGACGAAAAAGTAAAAGCAGCGAACCTGGAAGTCCTCCGGGAAGAAGCAGGGCCTCGTCGGAGTCTCGGAGAAAACGGCGGGACGGAAACACCGCTTGGCGCTGGCCAGAGCCGTTGCAGTTCAAACTGCTGAAATCCATTTAACCCGACGGTCGCAATATAGCCGACGACGACTGCCCCGTAAGAAACTTGTGGGGTCGGCAGAATGCTTACATGCCCTTCAGCATCGGAGTTGATTGCCACCTCCGACGACTCGAGCACGATCGGAGCTGGGGGTCTGGGAAAATTAAAAACATCAAGAACTGGCGTGTTGCCCGAAGGTTCGGGCACCCAACGTACGATTGTGCTGCGCAAGAGTGTCGCTGCCAGCTCTACCGGATTGGGAGGTGAAGAAGCATCTGTTACTAGAAGTGTCGCCGGAGCAAAACTTCCGTTGGTATCAATTACCTGCTGCTCGCCGGCGACGACTACCAAATTTAGAACTGCCAGTGGCACAGCGAAAATGCTGAAGTTCTGGCATGGCGCGCCGCTGGGCGCGGCGCATGCACTGACGTGGATCTCGCTGCTGAGGTTCGCAATGTTCAAATTAACAGTGGCACTTCCATTGCTGCCGGTCAGTGCCGCGGCTGCCGAGAGCATTGCGGCCCCTTGCACTACCTGGTAAGTCACGGTTCGTCCACTTAGCGCCGTTCCGTTGCTGAGCAGTCGCGCAGTCAACAATAACGTGCCAGTTGCGCCTTGAGCGACCCAGCGTTGTGGCTCAACCAGCGCAATATCGAGGGCCGACGATGTGCCGAATACGGTCGCGGTTACGCTGGCGCCCGAAATGAGTGCTGTGGTGATTGTCGCACTGCCAGCTTGAGTAACTAGGAGACGGGTTGAAGCTTCGCCCTGCTCGTCCGTAAAGACTGTGCAGGCGGTGGATTGACACGCCGAGAAGATCAAACCAATCGGATTCGCGGTAAAATTTACGCTGGCGTCAGCGACTGGCGTAATGCCATCAACTTCTACTACGCGCACACGGATTGGGTTAACCGCTTCCGATCCGACCGGCGTTGCCGGATTCGCGCCTTGCAGCAAGATGATGCTGTCACCCGGTACCGCACCGTAGGTGAGCGCGTCCTCCATAGTGGAGGTGGCTCCTGAGGGATCTTGCAAAATGATAGTTTTTACGCCGTCCGGCAAACTTGGTGCAGAGACCACCATGAAGTTAGGGGCAAGCGAAATTACTGATGCTGTTGCGGTCCCGATTGTCGCTGTCGTGCCGGGCACGAATCCGATACCCCGGATGGTGAGCGGAGTGCCGCCTTGCGCGTTAGCGCGATCCGGAACCACGCTGTCCGCGTACAGCACGTGAGCGCGATAGCGAAAATCCGGGCGCCCATCTCCACGATCGTCAGCAAATCCGATTTTGAAGTTGCCGGCACTTAGGAACTCCACGTTTAAGGAAGTAGTTCCCGTCGAGGACGTGTTGAAGAAATCTGCGCTTACCTGGGGCAAACTGCCGGCCGAGTCCACTGAAGACCAGATGCCAATCACGGGTTGAGCTTTCCTTTGCGTTGGCAGACTGGCTTCGTCGAGCGCGGTTACGCTGATGGTCATGGATCGTTTTGCGTTTACAGAAAACCCCTAATAGTCCGCATCTGCGTAGCCGGATAGCGATGCTCGCCACTCTCCACCGGGAATGTTTCGGGGCGCATCAAAGGTACCGGAAGGATCGGGTGACCCCGCGCTGCCCGACATTAAAAAGTCCTGGGTGATCGCCGCACCTTTGCTGACCGTCAATACAACAGGTAGGGCGGTTCCCGAAGGATTTACCTGGCCATTGCGATACGGTCCGACCGCGTTCAGCTCGGTGCACAATGGGTCCACCGACTCAACCGAGATTTGGTATTGCGCGGTCGAGGAGCCGGTGGGAATCTCCAATCCTGCTAAGTCGAATGATCCTTCCAAAGCAGTATCGTTG
>JBBSFW010000344.1:0-3584 GCA_038254805.1 Terriglobales bacterium | reverse complement strand
AGGATGGCGCCGAAGTTGCTTCCCGCATTGAATATTCCCGTGGCGAGCGCTCGTTCTTTTTGTGGAAACCATTCCGCCACGGTTTTGATGCTGGCAGGAAACACGCCCGCCTCTCCAAACCCCAGCGCCGATCTTGCAAAGACGAAACTCATCAGCGCACCTCCCAGAGCATGCGCCATCGAGGCAAGACTCCAGAACGCCATTGCCACCGCATATCCCGTCCGCGTACCAACTCGATCGATGAAACGCCCGACCACCAGCATGCCTACGGCGTACGCGGCTTGAAATGCGAAAACCAGGTTCCCATAGTCGGTTTCCGACCACGCGAATTGATGCTGCAGAGTAGTCTTCAGTACACCCAGAACCTGGCGATCCATGTAGTTCTTGGTCGTTCCGAGCAGCAAGATGCCGCAGATGACCCAGCGAAATCGCCCCGCGAATATCCCGACTCTGGTTGAAGCCTCTGTCATTGGCGGACCTGCCCGGACCCGCCCCAGAAGCGTTGGCCCCTATCATCCGATCCAAAGTCAAGATGTTCAACATCAATTGGCGAATGGGGTGATCGTTGTCCTGGCGGGCGGCATGAGGTTCGAACGTAAATCGTCGATCCGAGAACAGAACGCAACCCGGCAGTCCGCGCTTTCGGCTTCTCCACCATGACCTGGTACGCCATTCCAAAGTATCGCGCGGCCCACTCCGCCCCAGTCCTCTCAAAAACACGCAGGGTCGCGATGAGCACTTCGTTCATTCCCCAGAGCGTCTTCATGTAGTTGTACTCGCCGACAAAACGGAACGCGAAATTGGTTCCGACGGGCGTTTCCGGCGGCCACTAGTAACCGCCCTGGTCGACGTTGACCCACTGTGCGAGCCCGCCATACACGTGGTCCCATCCCACATCGAGCGGGTGCTGGAGTCGTTCGACGCAGGTCTCCCATAGCGCACGGTCGCCGCGACGATCGGCTTCGTCCATGGCCATCCACAAGACTTCTATTCCGTGACCGAGCCGCACTTTGCGCTCTTCGCCTTCCGGTCGGGTGAAATCGAAATACAGCATCTCCGTGTTCAGACCGACCTCCGGGTTGTAGTGCCGATGTATAATGGCGTCAAGGGCGTGATCTGCGATGGATGCAATCTCAGAATCCGGACAGCGCTGGAGAATTTGCGTGGCAATGTTGAGGTTGAGCATCCACGTTCCCTGCGGGCGTACGCACGGGCCATCGGGCTTTAAGTTCGGAAAATCTGGCCCTGAATAACGGAATTCAGGCCGGTTAGAATAGAGAAAAAGTTTCTTCAGCAGCGCGAAGGATATTTCGCGGGCTTGTTCGTCTTCCGCGGCAACGGCATATTCCTGCAAGCCTTCGGCGACGAAATACATGCCTTTCAGATCACCACTGAACGGCTGCAGTACTGTGCCTTCGCGTGTTAGTTTTTCCGCCCACCAGCCATCTTGCTGCTGGGCATATTTCAAAAGAAAATCCTTGGTCTTACGCGCGATTTCCAGGTAGCTGGGATCTTTTCCAAAATGGTTGTAGAGCCAACTGTGGACCCACAATGCGCGGCCCTGGAACCAGAGCAGTTTGTCGGTGTTCATCAGCGTGCCGTCATAGTCCAGGCCGCACATGACGCCGCCATAGACGTGGTCGAGTCCATGCTGGTCCCAGAAAGGAAGGAACACCTGAAACAACTCATCCTGAAAGCTCCGCCGCAGCTCAGGCAGGCTCATGCCCGCAAGCCGGGCTTCGGTATGCGGATCCCCAAAAGATTTATCTGGGATCTGCTCCGCAACGCCAACCCGGGCCAAGCCAGCTCCCAGCGAGGCCATCCCCACAGAGCCAAGGAATGTGCGGCGTTTCATTTTCCGTGTTCCTTGAGCCACAGCAGGTCTTCGAGCAGATAGTACTGACCGTAAATCAACATTGCATCGCCGGGACGCAATCCACTGCCATGCCGCAATAAGCCAGGTGGCGTGGGGTCCGCATCGCCCACCGGCGTCAGGTAATGATCGATCAGAGACTGCACGATACGTTCGCCTTCCAGCTTGTAACGGCGAGCGCGATCCTTGTCTTCCGCTAGCTCGGATAGGCGCAACACACCGCCGGCAAGAATCGCTGCCGCAGAACTGTCGCGGTTGCGGAAGTGAACCCCTTCGTCATCAAAGTCATACCAGGGAACACGATCCTCAGGCAGGTTCGCCAGCGCGAAATCGCTGACGCGTTCGGCCACACTTCGCAAGCGGGCATCTTTAGTGGCCTGATAAGCGGCGGTGAAGCCGTACACTGCCCAGCTTGCACCACGCGACCACGACGTATCCGCCGCAAAACCCTGATGGGTATGCTGGAATTTCCACTCTCCGGGAGCCACTTGGACGGGCACGGACATCATGCTTCCACCCGCCAACCCACTACCGTGCATTTCGAACTCCTGGGAATTGTCGCCGGGGTTGTAGTGGACAGACTGAATCACCGATCCGTTGGGCCGGATGAACCAATCCGCAGTGCGTAGAGCATGCTTCAACCCGACCTCGCGCCATTTGTTGTCGCCGGTCCGCTTCGTGGCCCACCATAGGGCCTGCAGATTGATCATGGTGTCGACGATCGTGTCGTCGCCACCCTTCTGCCAGGAGGCAATCAGCTGAGTTCTCGGATTGTAGAGATCTTCCAAGCGGGCAGCGGCGCGAAGAGCGCTGCTGCGTAAGTCTTCGTTCTTCGTCAGGTCGTAACCAAGGGCCGAAGTGTAGTAATAAAGGAACCCAGCGTCGTGGTTTTGCTGGCCCTCCTGCCCAATGAGACGGCTTCCCCAAAGTTCCGCCCAGTGCCGGTATTTTTCGTCGTGTGTGTCCGCATACATTCTCCACAACTCGCCGATCCAGAACCCGCCTGTCCAGTAATAGCCGTCTTGCGGTTTCCACTCCCCGGTTTGATTGTCGGCTTCGGTGAAAAACCCTTTGCCTTCGTCCGGCGTAGTAGAACTTGTTGCACGGATAATTGGTTCCAATTGCGTAGCGGTTCGGTCGATTGACTGCCGAATGAGATCCATTGCTTCGGAGAAAGACTTCCGCCGGGTGGGGACCAAGGTGTCCCCGGGCGCGGACTGCGGGGCTGCGGCCGCGGACAGAATATGAACGGTGATCGGCGACTTCATGCGAACGCCCTGGTCAAGGACTGCATCCATGAAAGCGGCTTTTGTCGCAATCCCATCTGGCGGAAGCACCAGAGACTGTCCTTGATGCATCTCGCGTTGATTGCCGAAGCCGACGCGCCGGTTGGTGCCTTCCTGGTCCCAGGCTGCCATCACATACCAGGTTGCAGTTCCCTCTTGTGGACGGAAGTGCAACAGATGGTTGCGATCATCTTCGGCCGGTGTCGCTCCTGAAGTGGTCGTAAGCACAGCTAATCCCAGATTCTGTGCGGAGACTGCTTCGGTGGCTGTGGGACCGGGCTGCACAACTTGCTCGCCCCAAGTTGCCAACCAGGTCACCCCGGCATTGTTCTGCCCTGAAGAACAATCCAACGGCACCCCAGACTTCGATGGGAGCCCCGTCGCGAACTCGTTTGGATTTTTGGGGTCCGTAGTGATCGTCTGGT
>JBBSFW010000343.1:0-3585 GCA_038254805.1 Terriglobales bacterium | reverse complement strand
GTTGTTGTACTGCGGGTAAGGCCGCAGAGACTGCGCCAGCGTTCCAGTGAAGCCCGGGTAGGGTGCACTGAATCCAGCCGCGGTGACTCTCGGATCGGTTATGGGCACTGACAACAAGGAACCGAGGCTCAGATATTTCGGGTCCACCTGGTTGTATGGCACGTAGCTGTTCAGTCTGGTTCCCCTGCTGCCTAAATAAGCTACATCGAGCAAGAATTGCTTCGGCAGTTCGTGCTGTATATTGATCTGCCAGTTCTGAATGCGGCCTGCCAGGCCATCCTCTTTCGACAGTACTAGCACGGTCTGGCCGTTTGCATAGGTCGGGTCAATGACGGGTGGCGGACGAAATCCCGGCGGAACCAGGAATCCCGCGTCCCAGTTGAACGCTGGTGAAATCCCGTCCGGCGAGGTTGGTGTGGGAGAAGCGCTAACACCCCAGCCGCAAGGAAAGCATCCACCACCTGTATTCCCATTGGCCGACGAGAAATACATCCCATAGCCCGTGCGCAGAACGGTCTTCGGAGTAATCTGATAAGCCAAGCCGATACGTGGCCCCAGGTTATTCCAATAAACGTCGCCAAACCGGACTCGGCCGTTTCGACCCGGTCCTACCCCGCCGAATGATAAGGCGCCCAGACGGTTGCCCGCGGCAGCATTCGGAATGGTTGGATCGAAAGCTGACTGTGTCAGGTTCGTGTCAGTTCGGGGTATGAAGATCTCATATCGCAAACCAAGGTTCAGCGTCAATCTCGAAGTGACCTTGTAGTTGTCTTGGAAGTAGAGACCGTCATAGCCGTATTTGATATCTACGCCCTTGGTATTGAAATCCCGGCGAGCGTTATCCGGGCCGCCCAGTAGAAAGCTCGCGAACGAGTAGCCCGTTGTCGATCTGGCCTGAGGATTGGCCGTTTCCAGGCTGTTGAAGGCGAAGAGCCCTTGACCGTAGGAATAATCCAGGGGATCCTGGAACGTGCGGCCTTTGTGCCACTCATAACCCATTTTGAACTCGTGCTTGCCCTTTAACCAGGTGACGCCATCCAGGAACTCATAGGTCCAGTTCTGCTGAGCGCCTCGAGTCTTGGGAATGTTGCCGAAACTGGTCAGGCTATCTGTGAAGGTGACGATCGGGAATGACTGGTTTCCATTCGTTTCCACGCCTTTCAAGCCCAGCTTATTGGCCCAGTCGAGCAGATGTTGGGGTAGCTGATCGAAAAGACTCTGGTAGCGGCTCAATCCAAAGGTCGCATGGTTCAGGAGCGTCGGCGTGAATGTGAAATCGTGGTTCACGCGAGTGATGTCTGGCCGTTCCTTGGAAACGAGTCCGGACGCCAACGGGCCGGGTAATCCGCTTTGGCTGAAGTTCGTCTGGCGTTGCCAGCTATACAGACCACTGATGCGGTTGCGTTCGGAGAATTGATGGTCCAGTTTCAAGCTGTAGACATTTTTCCTAATCTGCGCGATCGTCGAAGTTGCATAGTTGCTGGACAACCCGGGACCAGTCGGATCGGGAATCAACGGCAGTATGGCTTTGGAAACCGAACTGAAGAGTGCGGGTGAAATCATGTTGCCCACAAACGGATCGCGAACCACCTGCCCGTTTACCGTTCTGGTGGTTGCAGGATTGAAGATTTGCCGTGCACCGAGTTCACTAAAGTCACCCTGCTTCATCTTCGCCGTGGGCACACTCAGGATCGAGGTGGCTCCTGCGCTGTTTTGGCGATATCCGTTGTAACTGAAAAACCAAAAGGTTCTGTTCCGGCCGTCATACAGCTTCGGAATGAAGATTGGGCCGCCGAGGGCGCTTCCGAACTCATTCTGACGCACCTTGGATTTTCCCAGAAAGGGGGTGCGTTGATTGACACTCCATCCTGCGGCATCGAATTTGTCGTTGCGCAAAAAATCGAACGCAGTTCCGTGAAAGCCGTTCGTGCCGGATTTGGTCACGAACACTTCAATGCCGCCGCCGCTCCTGCCATACTCTGCCGAGAAGTTACTCGTCAGGACTTTGAACTCACCGTACATCTCGACTGAGCCGATTCCGCCATTCGAAACGAAGGCAACACCGCCGCTTTCGGGGTTGGTATGACTCGCTCCGTCGATCAAAATCTCTTTACTCCGCCGCGGTCCGCCGTTAATACTAGTCTCCTGTGGCCCGCCATTGACGCCCGGAACGTAACTGATGAAGTTCTCAGGGTTGCGGAAGCCTCCACTGACAAACAAGGGCGCATCCTGCATGAACTTCGGCTGGAATACGGTTCCGGTTTCCGTAGTCTCGGTGTTCAGCATCGGGGGCCGGGCGGACACCTCCACGGTCTGGGTAGTGAGACCGACCGCGAGCGTCAAAGTCACGCTGAAACGGGTTGCGACGGCGATATTGATACCGCTTTGCCGTGTCATTTTAAAGCCTGGCTGCTCGGCTTGCACGGTGTAGCTCCCAATTGGGAGGCTTGGATACTCGAAGTACCCTCCGTTATTGGTCTCGGTGGACTGAGACACGCCCGTAGCTGCGTTGGTAATGGTAACTTTCGCGCCGCTGACTACACCTTCGCTGACGTCTATAACTCGTCCCGAGAGTGAGCCCGTATCAGACTGCGCAAAACAGACCAGTGCACATATGGTCAAAAGACCGGCAAATCGAGAGAACGAACCAAGTTCCTGAAGCATTCCGAAACTATATCACAGAAATCGTGGAAAACGATTGTAATTGGACTCATTTCAGGCTTAGCTGGTTATATGCACCGCCGCAGCTTTCTTGCTTCCGCAGCATCGTTCATTGCTTTTGAAAACGACTCGACGTCGCGTGCTCAAGCCGCTGCTGTGACCGCTGCCGGCCGAACGGCTCAAGCCGTCGCCCAGGATGAGGATTTCTGGTTCAACGTCCGGCACGCCTTTACGGTCGATCGCAACATCATCAATTTGAATAACGGTGGCGTATCGCCGGCTCCGAAGGTCGTCATGGACGCCGAAATCCGTTATCTGGAGATGGAGAATATGACGCCGAGCTACTATATGTGGCGCATTCTCGATCCTGGGATCGAAACGGCCCGCCGGCGTCTGGCGCAGGTATTCGGATGCGACACCGAAGAGATCGCGATTACGCGCAATGCGAGCGAAGCGCTGGAGATTGTGCAGTTCGGCATGGATCTGAAGCGCGGTGACGAAGTGGTGACCACCAATCAGGACTATCCGAGGATGATCGCCAGTTGGCAACAGCGGGAGAAGCGCGACGGCATTGTATTGAAGCAAGTCACCTTTCAGGTGCCACCGCCCTCGATGGACTATTTAGCCAGACGCATCAAAGAAGCGATTACTCCTCGAACCAAAGTAATTCACATCTGCCACATGACAAACCGCACCGGCCAGATCTTCCCCGTGAAACAGATCTGTCGAATGGGGCGCGACCGCGGAATTGAAGTGATTGTGGATGGCGCTCACGCCTTTGCTCAGTTTCCGTTCAAGCATGCCGACCTGGACTGCGATTACTACGGAGTGTCGCTGCATAAATGGTTGCTAGCCCCCATCGGGACGGGCATGCTCTACATGAGGAAGTCCAAAATCCCAAGCATCTGGCCGATGATGGGCGCC
>JBBSFW010000342.1:0-3587 GCA_038254805.1 Terriglobales bacterium | reverse complement strand
TGATTAAGTGCCACCAGACCCTGTAAAGGTGAGGGTACGTTGATTTATGTCAAGTCCCGATTCTTCCTATATTGCTTTTCGAGATGTCTCTAAAGCTTTCGGATCCAATAAGGTCCTCGATCACGTTAGTTTTGACGTGAACGTAGGCGAGACCGTGTGTATCCTCGGCCGCAGCGGGGTGGGCAAATCAGTTTCATTGCACAACATTATGGGGTTCTTGAAGCCTGACTCCGGGCGGATTATCGTCGCCGGTGAAGATATTACCGACTATACCGAGCCGGAACTGGAGCGCATACGCAAGAAAGTTACCATGGTATTTCAGAACGGAGCTCTCTTTGATTCGCTCACGGTCGGCGAAAACGTTGCTTTCCCTCTTCGCGAGCGTCGCGATCTAGATGAGAAACAAATCTACCAGGTGGTTGATGGCCTGCTGGAAATGGTAGGCGTAAAACCAATGCGCGATATGTTTCCTCCCGATCTCTCAACCGGGATGAAACGCTCCGTGGCTATAGCCCGGGCCCTTTCCGCTCAGCCGGAAACAATTCTTTACGATGAGCCGACCACCATGGTGGATCCGCTGATGGCGCAACTCTTGGGGGACTTGATTCAGAAGTTGAAGTTTCAACTGAAGTTGACCAGTATCGTGGTCACCCACGATATGCGTTTGGCCAAAAAGCTTGCTGACCGCATCGTCTTTCTACATGAGGGAAAGGCAATCTTCTTCGGCCCCGTATCTGAGATGGAGAACAGTAATGAAGAAATCGTTAAAGAGTTTTTGACTCTCGACGAGCTTACGCTACCTTCGTAGAAGCTATTTCTGTCCCTAAAACCCTTCCCCAATAAGCTTCTGGAGTGACACGATGCCTTTCGTTTTGGGCGAAGCGCGGGTCACATCAGTCTGCTTGGCAGCGATATCTACTTCAATATTCACCGGATCTCCAATTTTCAGGGAGTTTAAATTGGTAGCTTTATAAGTGTGAGGGATGATCGCGACGAAAACCCGGGAGTCGCGCACTGCGGCGACCGTAAGGCTGATCCCTTCAATGGCGATTGATCCCTGCGCAACTACAAATCTCATAAGCTTTTGGGGTATCTCAACCTCGAGAATCCAGCCATTACCGCCGCGAACCGCGGATAGACGCTGCACCGAGCCGGTACCATCTACATGTCCTTGCACCACATGGCCCCCGAGTGGTGCGCCGAATTTTAGAGGTAATTCCAGGTTTATCGGTGCTCCATGCACCAGATGCGAAAGCGAAGTTCGCCGTAGCGTTTCTGCCGCCAAGTCCGCGGTAAAGGAAGTTTGGGACACCTTGACCGCCGTCAGGCAGACCCCGCTTACGGAGACGCTGTCCCCAATGAGCAATTGTGCCGCCGTCTTCGGCGCACGTACGACCAATTGAAGCTTGGCGGAATTCGTCAGTATGACGATCGATCCCACGTCTTGTATGAGGCCGGTAAACACAATGTGAACCGCTAAACCAGTTTCAATGAGAGCGGAGCCGGGGATTCCCCTTCATAAGGATTTTTCAAGTATCCTTCGACAGCAAAATCCTCATCAAATCGGTGGATAGACAGATCCTTGACGTGCGCGGCTGAACTGATTGCCGGGAACCCCTCGCCGCCCGCAAAGGGAAGAGATCTGGTTCCCGCAAGGATTTTGGGCGCGTAAAAAAGAAAAACCTTATCCACGATACCTGAGGCCAACGCTGCCCAATTCACGGTCGCTCCACCTTCAATCATCAGGCTGGTGATCTCTAACTCACCCAACCGACGGATCAAATCCGCCAAATCAGGCCGCCCATCAGCTCCGAAAACTGGAGGTCCACCAGCCACTTGCAGCTCAGTCGCTCGATTCAGGGGCAAACGCTCGACGCGAACACCAATCTGCTCCAGCTCAAGTTTTTTCTTTTCCTCTACAAAAGAGCAGCACACCATTAAATCCTGGTTGGCGGTCTGCACCAGCCGGGATTCCAGTGGAATGCGTAGTTTTGAATCCAAAACCACGCGTAGCAATGGCCTCCGCCGGGGAAGCCCGGACCGGTCGGTCAGTAAGGGGTCATCGGCGATTACGGTTCCCACTCCCACCATGATTGCGTCTGAAGCGTGTCGCATTCTCTGCACCTCGGCCCGCGCCGCTTCGCTCGTGATCCATCCACCCGAGGCGCTGGGTCGGGCCAGGGAGGCACGCTCCTCGATGGCGCCAGGCGAGGGAGCTATCTTTCCGTCGAGGGTCATTCCCGCCTTCAAGGTTACGAGCGGAATCTTTTGCAGAATGTACTTTGCAAATGCTTCATTGACGCGCTTTGCTTCAGTTGATCCAATCCCCTCAACGACTTCGATACCTGCTGAGCGAAGGCGGGCAAAGCCTTTCCCGCTGACTACCGGGTTGGGGTCTCTCATTGCAGCAACCACTCTCGCGACTCCGGCGCCTATTATCCGCTCAACGCACGGGCCGGTGCGACCGGTGTGCGAGCACGGTTCAATGTTGACCACGAGGGTCCCGCCGCGGGCCGACTCCCCGGCTTGCTGCAGCGCGAGATCTTCTGCGTGTCCTACGCCCTCGTAGGTGTGGGTCGCGGAGCCTACGACTTTTCCTTCGATGTTTACAATGAGGGCGCCAACGTTGGGATTCGGAGTGGACAAACCAACACCGGCGCGAGCCAGCGCAAGGGCCTGGTTCATCCAGACTTCGATTTCGAGGTTATCCTGCATTGGCTAGCACGCTGGGAACTATGCGATCAGGGAATCCACAAAGGCTTCGGGATCAAACCGCAGAAGATCGTCCATTGACTCACCAACGCCAATGTAACGGACTGGAACCTTCAACTCGTGAGAAATAGCGACGACTACTCCGCCCTTGGCGGTGCCGTCGAGCTTCGTAAGAATAATTCCCGTCACCCCGACCGCCTCTGTGAACTGTCTGGCCTGCTGCAAGCCGTTCTGGCCCGTAACCGCATCCATGACCAGGAAGATTTCCTGGGGAGCGTCCGGGATAATTCTCTCCGCAGTTCGCTTCATCTTGGTCAACTCCGCCATCAGATTTTGCTTGGTATGCAATCGTCCGGCGGTATCGACAATTACATAATCGATCTTCTTTGACTTCGCGGATTGCAGTGCGTCGAACAATACCGAGGACGGATCTCCCCCAGCCTTCGCCTTGACGAAGGCCGCGCCGGTTCGCTCGGCCCAAACCTGGACTTGCTCAATTGCCGCCGCGCGAAAAGTGTCACACGCACAAATCAGCACACTGTGGCCTTGATTCCTAATCGCGTGAGCCAGCTTTCCGATGGTCGTGGTCTTGCCCGTGCCATTTACACCTACCAGCAAAATCACCACAGGTTCACCCATCGGAGCCAATATGGGGCCGCCCTCCACTCCCCGCAAAATTGTCAGCAACTCCTGCTTGATCAGGGTCTTTAATTCCTCAACATTCTTGATTTGCTTGTGGTTTGCGCGCTCTCGCAAGTGCTCCAGAACCATACGGGTAGTGGGCATCCCAAGGTCGGAACTAAGAAGAGTGTCTTCGAGGTCATCGAGGGTACCCTGGTCAATTTGCTTGCCAAAAGAGGCAATGTCGTCGATTC
>JBBSFW010000341.1:0-3633 GCA_038254805.1 Terriglobales bacterium | reverse complement strand
TGAAGAGTCAAACTACTTAATCGACTGGGCTCTGGCAATAGGCGCGATTGATTCCAACGGCGACCTAAATTTTCACATGCGCGGAACTCGGGTAGAAATCATCGACGGCATGATGGCCACCGCGAAGGCATGGGGTTCGCCGCTCTCCCGAGCTAAAGCCGCCCACATCACGGACAACACAATCCGGCGGCGGCGGTTGCAGATCAGAGCCGCCGTGTCCATCACGATATGCTTCGCGCTCTGGATCGTGATAGCTACGTAATTTACCGGAGCATGCTTTAGAGCCCCAACCGTCGGCGCAATTTAAATCTCGCCAAGGCAAACGCGGTGCCCGCGAAATTCCGGATCGAGTTCGCGGTAATGGGTCAGTCTGAAGCCCGCCGGTGTTGACGATTGCGTGCCATATTTGCCTTATGGAAGCACGTGACAGATATATTATTAGTCTTAAGTGCCCTCAATGCGAGCGGGAGGGCATCGCGCACGTATCCGAGGACAAGAGCCCGTTCAGAAACTCTGGCTTTTTGGTCGATAACGTGGCCGAAGGATTTGCTGTTCGGAAGTTCGCCCCATCCGCCACCGCCACCGAATTTGAGTGTGTCATTTGCAAGTGCAAGGTGCTCGTGAAGTGAAGACTCCGAAGCGCCCACGCGAGCCCCTTGCAGCTCTTGTCCGCGGGAACGCGCGTCCATTGCCCAGCCGGCGATAACCTCCAACTGTTTGGCCGCCGGGCGCTAAACCATCGCAGTCATTGCTCGCCATCGTCGAGAAGATCGTCGAAGAGCTTTTCGGCTTCGCGATAGGCCATGTGTAGGACATGAAAGAATTCACGCAGTTCTCGACATGAGGTTCTGGTAAAGCTTGGGGAATTATGCGCATGACAACTTACACCTGATGGGCCTCCTCCAGATTGAGAATGTTGTTGCTTTTTATGTTATCACTTGTCCTTTTGACCGCTTGCGAACGTGGTGATCCCATGAAGCGCATTAGCGAAAGATGCCAAAAGGAATTTGGTACGCAGGGCCAACGTGCGGTCGATAACTGCGTGCGCTGGTCTGTCGCGCCGCCGTTATCGCGATAATGCCGCTGACTCGACTTCGTCTTGAAGGGCCATCGGCGCAAAGACGAAAAGGAAACCGAAATGAACCTTAACCCGCTAAAGTCACCGCCGTTCAAAATCGTGCATCATCCCGTAGAGCAATAGCGCGTCACCATCGACAGGTGAAGGTTTGTCGATCAGATCGCGCACAGATTTTGAAGAAAGCGCAGCCTCAAATTGGTCTTCAGGAACCTCGGAGAGACGCTCCCAATCGGAAGCTTGTTGCGTCGAGATGCCTGCCGTTTTGAGGACGTGACCCTTCAACTTCTCCCGATTATGGGGAGAAGTCGCCTTAACGGTTCATACCCCCTGTACCTTCTCTATCTTCTTCGAAAGTTCCCCCGCCCAGCGTTGCTGCTTGCGTTCGTCTTCCGCATCCGCGCTTTTTGCGGAGTTATCCCGCACCATTTCAACGCATGGTAAATCGGTGGCCCTTTCCCGAGGGGCTCCAGCCCCACGAAGCGCCAAATGCTTCAGAAAAAGAGAATGAAAACGACATTCATCGCGATTGCGGGGGCGGAGCCCGGTGTCCGACTGAAACCGGCAACGACGAAAGGCAAATCAAAATATCATTGCTTTGTTCCCTAAAGCACTGCGGTTTCTTTTGGCGATTGCGTAATTGACGAACTACAAGAATTCTCTATCATACTGATCATACCAATTCCATTTGGGGATCAGGAGCGTGCCTAAAAATTCACCGTTCACAGTAATTCGCGACTTTCTAAATGGCCTTCATGAACGGACGCGCAACGACGCAATGTTCCATATTATTATAAATCACTCACCTGAAGCGCTGTTAAGATTAAAGGGCAATTTCGATATGCCGTCAGAATATGATACGATATTTTCCGACGAAAAAAGTGACAGTTATTCATATCTTGGAAAGATACTAGCGCTTCGCTCATACATTGATTTCTATATATGGTCATTTACTGATGAGACACGATCAACTCAACAATATAAGCTTTTCGACTATGTAGAATCAGGCGATCATATGCCAGATATCCTTCATGTGTTACGCGTGAGCTGGCACGATCGATATGAAGATCTGTCAACTAACTTGCAAAAATGGGAATCGATGAAAAACGGACCATTATCAAATCTTGCACTATCCGGTTACACTTCTGATCTTTGGAAAGATCGCACACAAGATAAAATGGAACCCCGATAACGGACGCCAGAAATATCAATTGTCAACTACGTAATCGCCTTTCTTTTGAGGGGCAGGCACATGAGCAAGAGCGTCGTGTCTTTCACCAAGCAGACCGGCCAGGTGACCCCTTATTGGCTCTTGCAACAGATGGCCGGGATCGACGCAGTGCTCATCTTCAAGTTCGCAGACGAGTTCGCCTGCATAAAGTACGATGTGCCAACCGAACGCATGCCGCGCGCCGATTATCTGCGCGAAATCGTCACCAGTGAGTCCGATGATTTTAGGTCCGTATATGTCAACGAGATTTGGGATCTCTTGTGCCTGCCGCGGAATGGATGCCCGGTAAATGTTTCGGAAATCCGTGTTCCCTTGTATCCGATTTTTTCGGGAGAATTCCCAAATGGCTATGCCGCCGGCGCCTGTTCCAATTTCGTCTGTGAAGCGCTCGACAAGATTCCCGGCATTGTCGAGTTCGGTTCGCCGCAGCATCTTCAACAAATAGAGCTTGAGGCAATCCGAGATCGAATAGTACGCATCGAGCAGGATCAAGACGCTAACTGGAAAGCGGATTATAGGGCGTTTTTTGAGAATAAGGGGATGTTTCTCAAAGGAGACACCACGCCGGAGGAACGCGGCAAATGACTAAGCAAGTGCCGTTGAACGCGAAAGAAATGTAAAGATGATTGTCGCACTCCTTTTTCTAATTCTCTTTGCGCTCCTGTTTCCAAAGGCGCTAAAATTCTTATTAGCGTTGATGTTCATTGGCGGCATAATGATCCTCGGAGAGGTTCATGCCGCCGAATGCCCATCTTTCTATCTTACTGGCTTATTTTATCGTGCGGCAAATGTATGCGACAATTCATGGCTTGATCGAAACGGCCTCCGCATAATGGCGGATTCCGCTGCACAATGCAAAACCACAGCAAAGAAGGCAAAAGCTCTTTTAAAGAATGGATATGATGACTTCGATGCTGGGGTCGCAAACCATGGACAGGCAGCTACGTGTGCATATGTAGACACAGAAATAAAGATTACGGAAAACAACGGCAGATGAATTTACGCCGCATAACTTGCCGTGTTCCTAATCAAGTCGGCATTTCTTGGCCGGCCCAACGGGCGCTCCGTCCTATCGACCGGGAATTCGCCAGAGACATGAATGTTAACGTCGTTATTAACGGAACGGTGGTCGTGGATTTCGTTGTGCGCTAGATTTTGATGCCCAAGCGGCTTGCCTTGCAAGCTTGCTAGTGGTCTGATTCATTCGGACGATTTCCAAATCGGCCGAAGCAGTTCAAGCTCTCATTATGAGAGCAGGAATTGTCGTCAACGTCACGCGAGCAGATCGCCTCCGGCTTGAGGCGATCGTTGCGGATCGTAGCGCGCC
>JBBSFW010000340.1:0-3645 GCA_038254805.1 Terriglobales bacterium | reverse complement strand
CGGCAACGGCGCTGGGCGGCCTTGCGGTCAACACGCGCGCGGCATTGCGGTAAGGGGGAAACCCCGGGCCAGGCCATGGTCCCCGCAAGCCAGACGACAGTTTGCTGATCCAAGCCGTTCGCCATACCACCGGGAAATTGCAGATGCCCATGCAGCAGCAAAAGCTTTCCGAAAAGGAAATCGGGGATCTTGCAACGTGGATCAAGGCAGGTGCAACGTGGCCGGAACCGCCCGTGAACACCGCCGAGAAGAAGGCGGGTTATGTGATCACGGCGGAACAGCGCGCCTACTGGGCCTTTCAGCCCGTGGCGCGGCCCGCTGCACCCAAGGTGCGGAATGAAGCGTGGAACAGTTCGCCGATTGATCGATTCGTGCTCGCCCGCCTGGAAGAGAAAGATCTGCAACCTAACAAGCCCGCCGGTAAACGTGACCTGATCCGGCGTGCTTCCTTCGATCTCACTGGACTCCCACCTAAGCCTGAGGAAGTGGATGCGTTCATTAAAGACAATGCTACGGATGCTTTTGCGAAGGTGGTGGATCGCCTGCTCGCGTCTCCGCATTACGGCGAGCGTTGGGGCCGTTACTGGCTGGATGTCGCGCGGTATGCGGATGACAAGCTCAACAACGATGTAATCGACCCGTACGCAAACTCATTCCGTTATCGCAACTGGGTGATTGATGCGCTCAATCGGGATATGCCGTATGACGTGTTTGTCAAAGCGCAGATTGCCGGGGATCTGCTGGAGAACGGAAAGAACAAAGAGCTTGCCGTGGGACTTGGATTTTACGGACTGAGCCCGGAACTGGTGGACGATCGCGTGGATGCAACCACTAGGGGCTTCCTGGCGCTGACAGGCGCATGCGCGCAATGCCACAATCACAAGTTCGATCCCATCCCAACCAAAGATTTCTACGCGCTGCAAGGAGTTTTTACCAGCACGAAACGCGCGGAACTCGAGCTCGCTCCAGCCGATGAAGTTGCGGAATACAAGAAGAAGGCGGCCAAAGTCAAAGAACTGGAAACGCGCATTCAGGACTTCCTGCATACCCAGGCCACACAGATGGCCGAGATCCTCACCGTCGAATCTCCGCGATATATTATCGGCGCACGCCGGGTGCTTGGGCCTGCGAAACAGGACACCGCCCAGGTTGCCGCTCAGGATCATTTGGATCGCGAAACGCTGGAGCGCTGGGTCCGGTATTTGAAATCCAATCCGAAAGACAACCAGTATCTGAAAGGATGGGAGAACGACTCTTTTGATCTAAACGGGTTTCGCGATCAGGCGCTCGCAATTCTCAAAGAACGAAAAGAAGTGGATCAGCAGAACCTGATTGGGCGGGCGGCGTCTAAGGGCAAGGATAAAGACGACTTCCAGGCAGTCGCCCTCAAGGTGGAAAATTACTTCCTCTGGCGCGACCTGTATTTCAGCGACTTTTACGGAAAAGAGTTCAAGCAGGAAGAAGACGGAATCCTCTATTACGGGCCGAATCGCGGGTATCTAACCTCCGACGGCACGATCGAGCGTTTCTTTCAGGGCGAATGGAAGGCTTACCTTCAGGAACTCCGCGCCGAGCTGAAAGAACGCAAGGCGGCACTGCCGCCGCGGTACGCCTATGCGCACGTGATCCAGGATCTTGCCAAACCGAAGAATGAGCGCATTCAGATCAATGGCCAACCGGATACTCTTGGCGAAGAAGCGCCGCGCGCGTTTTTATCCATCCTGAGCCAGGGCGAGCCGAAGCCGTTCACGCAGGGCAGCGGCCGTCTGGAGCTGGCGGAAGCCATTGCCGATCCGAAAAATCCTCTGACCGCGCGGGTGATGGTGAACCGGATCTGGCAGCATCACTTCGGGGAGGGACTGGTTCGCACCGTGAGCAATTTCGGCCGCATGGGAGAGAAGCCCAGCCACCCTGAACTACTCGATTTTCTTGCGTCTCAGTTCATAGAAAATGGCTGGTCGATGAAGAAGCTGCACCGCGAAATTATGCTTTCCTCCACCTACCGGCTGAGCGCGGATTATTCGGAGAAGAACTTTGGCGTGGACCCAGACGATCGCCTGCTCTGGCGGGCAAACCGTCAGCGGTTGGATGCCGAAGCATTGCGCGATGCGCTTCTCGCTGTGTCGAGTGAGCTCGATGAAACTGCTGGCGGCGCTCCACAGGATTTGGCGGAAGAGAAGAATCACAAGCGCACCATCTACGGCACCGTGAGCCGCAGAAAACTGGACGGCACGCTGGCTCTATTTGATTTCCCGAATCCGAATGTGACTGGCGAGCAGCGCATGGCCACGGCCACCGCGCTGCAGCAGCTCTACTTTTTGAATAGCGGGTTTGTGGATGCGCGGGCGAAGGCGCTGGCGGCCCGGCTGGGAACGCAAGCTACCGATGCGGCAAAGGTCAGAAACGCATATCGAGTAGTGCTCGGCCGTGAGCCGGACGATAAGGAACTGAAACTCAGCCTCGAGTTCGTGAAAAGCGGGAAGGATCAATGGCAGCATTTCACCAAGGCCCTTCTCAGCTCAAACGAATTCTTATTTGTGAATTGATGGAGATCGAATGACTCGCCGCAAAGCACTTCAGCAAATGGGCACGGGATTCGGCATGTTGGGCTTGGCCGGGTTGATGGCCGATACTGCACAGGCTACGGGATCGCTGGAAGTCCGCGCGCCCCACTTCCCAGCGAAGGCAAAGCAGGTCATCTTCCTGTTCTTGAATGGCGGTCCGTCGCAGGTGGACACGTTTGATCCTAAACCCGCGCTAGCTAAATTTCACGGCAGCGTGATGCCGGGCGATAACAAAGCCGCAAAGCAGGAACGCGGAACGCTTATGCGTTCGCCGTTCGAATTTAAGCGGTATGGCCAAAGCGGTATCGAAGTCAGTGAGATTTTCCGTCAGGTTGGCGAATGCATTGACGATGTCTGCGTAGTTCGTTCCATGCATACCGATCTACCTGCGCACCCGCAAGCGATCTTGCAGATGAACGTGGGCAGAATCATCCCCGGTTACCCGTCCATGGGGTCCTGGCTAACCTACGGGCTCGGAACGGAAAATCAGAATCTGCCCGGATTTATTGCCCTTTGCGCAGGAGTTCCCGATGTAGGGGCGCAACTCTGGAGCAACGCATTCCTGCCATCCATCTACCAAGGCACATACGTTCCGAACGATGAAAGCGATCCTGAAAAGATGATCCAACATCTTCGGAATACACGGATCACGGCCTCCGAGCAGCGCCATGACCTGGATTTCATCTCCCGATTGAATGCGCTAGATTTGGAGCGCAAAGGTCCGGACGCCCAGTTAGAAGGGCGCATCCAATCCATGGAAGTGGCGTACCGGATGCAGGCGGAAGCGCTGGACGCTTTTGATGTCTCGAAGGAAAGCGCCGCCACCCGCATGCGCTATGGCATCACGCGCGATCCGAATCAATTGGAGATGAAAATCAAGTCGGCCACGCGCGACGGAGATTTCGCGCGCGGTTGCCTGGTGGCCCGGCGGCTAGTGGAGCGTGGTGTTCGCGTGGTGCAGGTCTACTTCGGTAACGACAAACCTTGGGATAGCCATCACGATATTCTGGTCCACCGGAAGTTAGGCTCCCAGGCCGATCAACCGATTGCGGCGCTGCTGAAAGATCTGAAGGCGTCCGGG
>JBBSFW010000339.1:0-3667 GCA_038254805.1 Terriglobales bacterium | reverse complement strand
ATTGCTTCGAGCTACGGCATTGCGAAGGATGCAATTTCCCAGGCGCTTAGCAGCTTCAAAAGTGTAAAACGGCGCTTGGAGGTGAAGTCGGAAGTGAACGGCATCACTATCATTGATGACTTTGCCCATCATCCGACCGCCGTCGCGGAAACCATCAAGGCGCTGCGGGCCCGTTATTCCGGAAGGCGGTTATGGGTAATCCTGGAACCTCGGTCCAACACCCTGCGTCGGAATGTTTTGCAATCGGAACTGGCACAAAGCTTGTCCTTGGCGGACGAGATTATTGTCGCGCGGGTGTTTCGCCCGGAGGCAATTCCGGAAGCGGATTGCCTTGATCTGCCCGGTGTAATTGCCCGTATCAGCCGTGCCGGCAAACGGGCGCGTGTTATTCCCGATGCCGACGCAATCGTGTCTCAAATCGCCGGCGAGCTCCGCTCCGGCGACGTAGTGGCCATTCTTTCCAATGGCGGGTTCGGGGGAATCTACGAAAAGCTGCCGCAACGTCTGCGCTCCCGTCCTATAGTTGCCACCGCTCAAAGTCGTCCGTGATTCACACCCTGATCATGCTTGCTTTTTGGGCGCTGGTATTGCCATTCGCTGCCATCGTCGGATTCCCCTGGACCTTCATCAGCGGGAAAATTGATTTCCTTTACTGGATGAGTATGCGAGCAGCCTGGACTGGCGTGCGTTTAGCCGGCGTAAAAGTAAATGCCCTCGGCCTCGACCGGCTTGATCCGTTGCAAACTTACATTTTTGTTTCTAATCACGCGTCCAACTTAGATCCGCCGATTTTAATGCCACTCATACCGCGACGCACCTCAGTACTATTGAAAAAGGAATTGTTTCGCATTCCGGTCCTCGGGTACGCCATGCGTCTCGGTTCCTTGGTGCCCGTGAATCGTGCTCATCGCAATGGCGGAATAAACAGTCTGCGAGCTGCCGCGGAGGTATTGGCTCGTGGACTCAATCTCACAATTTTTGTGGAAGGCACCCGTTCCCCCGATGGCCGCTTGCTGCCGTTCAAAAAAGGTCCGTTTTACCTCGCGCTCGAAAGCGGTATTCCGATTGTTCCGGTGACGATTACCGGCACACACGGAATGATGCCCAGGGGGCGTTTCAGTATCCGCCCCGGCACCGCGATAGTTACCTTCCACCCACCCATCGATCCCCACGAATTTGCCGATCGGAATCAATTGCTCACTGCGGTGCGTGAACAAATTGCGAGTGGGTTAGTGGAATAATTGTTTATGGAACGAGTTACTCGACAACTCTTTTCCAGAACCGGGTTCATCCTTGAACCCAGTTTCAGAATTCCGCAGACCGATCCGGCGGTACAGGGCGCGCACATTCTCCGAGGACGACTGCTTCTTGTCGGCCTTCATTTCCTCTCAATTAACCGCGCGCTGAGCAGGGCGCCGTCACGGTCGTCGTGCAGCTTAATAGGGAAGACAAGCACATTCCAGGTCCAACGAGTGCCTTTGCGGGGCAAGTGCGGCAGGCCGCGGAAGCCGCGGTCGATGTAGGTCTCACGCGTGTCGGCAACCGTGCAGATGATCTCCGCCCAGTGTTCACGCAACTCGGCGAACTCCTCAAACATGTTCTTTCCGACAAACCAGCCCCGCTTGCGGTTATAGATGGCTGCCAGATAATCGTTCACGTATTCCCATGTACCTTCGCGATCCATGACTTCCAGCACCATGTCATCGCCCATGGCCATGCTGATTCTGGAGTAGTAGAAATCGCGTGCATCTACCACCACCGGCCGTCCACGACGTTTGGCTTCAAATGACCGTAGCGCGGCCACCAGGTCATCGACTGAGCTATGACCCTTCAGGAGATGCATGTCAGCGATGCCGCCAAACCGGCGTTCCAACGTCGCGGAAAGGATAATGATCGGAACTTGTGGCCGCTTTTCCCGCAGCGTATGGGCCACATCAGTGCCGAATTTACCCACTCCTAAGTGGTAATCCAGCACCGCAATGTCAATTTCTTGCAGCTTGGATTCGGCTTCCTGGATAGAGGAAGAGGTCACAACCTGATAGCCTCGCTGGCGCAGGATGGTGGAGCGCAGCAGTAAATTCTCACGGCGGTCATCCAGCAGTAGCACGCGAATGGGCCGAGATTCCGCTTTGATGATGTTGGATGGTGGACCTTCGGTCATTCTTACTTACCAATCAATTTCATTTTTCCCTTGGTGATGGTGCCGTGGTGAGGGCAGAGAAATCTAGGTCAAAGTTCAACATCCTTCGAAGACAGCTTGCCACTCCCACGCCATGAACGAGCCAATTCTGGCAAGCGGTTAAAAACGGCCACGCAGCGGAGCCATAGCTTATTGTCAATGGCAGGGTAGCCGCTTACCACTTGCCCGGCCGGTACATCACTCGGAATGCCGGTTTGCGCCGTGGCGATAACGCCGTCACCAATTTTGCAATGTCCGGCGACTCCAACTTGTCCCGCCAGAATAACGTTGTTGCCTACCTCGGTTGAGCCCGCTAGTCCCACCTGCGCACACAACAAAGTATTCTCACCAACTCGCGAACCGTGACCAACCTGCACCAGATTATCAATGCGGGTGCCGCGTCCGATCCGCGTTTCACCAATGCTCGCGCGGTCCACGCAGGCATTGGCCTGCACCTCAATGTCGTCCTCCAGAACAGCCGGACCGGATTGCACAATCTTTCGCCATCCGCCTTCTTTATCTTTGGCAAACCCGAAGCCATCTGCGCCGATCACTACTCCATTCTGCAGGGTTACGTTGTCGCCCAACCTGCATCCCTCGCGGACCACGGCGTGCGCGTGGGCAAAAAAGTTTTTTCCGACTCGCGCCCCTTGATAAATCACTACGTGGGAGAGCAACACACAATCCGCACCGATCTCCACGTTTTCATCCACCACTACATAGGGTCCAATAGCGGCGTTTTTTCCCACCTTGGCTGAGTGGTGAATGACCGCTGTCGGGTGAACACCGGCCGCATACTTGGGAGGTTGGTAGAAAAGCTCAATGGCACGGGCGAACGTCAGATAAGCATTGTTGGAGCGCAGCAAGGCCCGGTCCACCGGCATCCGGAAATCCTCTCCCACAATTACAGCCGAAGCTTGGGTGGTCTTCGAGCGTGCCACATACTTCGGGTTGGCTATGAAAGTCAGTTGTCCGGCGGTGGCCGCTTCCACTCCGGCAACCCCGGTGATTTCCAGGTCAGGGTCGCCATTCTCCAATCGTGCGCCGAGCAGTGACGCGATTTTTCCAAGCTTCATGATCCAGCCGTTCTATGAGGCGAAATGCCGATTGTAATGTGAGGCGAACTGCCGATTGTAATGCAGAGAGTTGCCCGGAAGTCGCTGGTCCCGACCCTTCGTACACTCCTCGGCTGCTCTGACCCAGAAGTTATTGTTCAAACAGGCGTACTTGGCCTACTTCCGCGGGGACAGCTCTGCGCCGCCCGCCTTTCGCACCGCCGATAACCCCCAGAACGGTCAAAGAGGAGAGTGCCGAGCGGGGAACAAAGATCCTTTGCGTATTGGCCCGCGTATCCGGAGGGTTGATCAGGAACCCCTCAGCTGGAGATTGGGTTAAGTCATTGGGCATCATGCCTTCGACGACGTCATTATCCTTGAATTTCAATCGCACCCATAAACCTTCGGTGCGCGGCCGATTGGTGAAGGTCTT
>JBBSFW010000338.1:0-3685 GCA_038254805.1 Terriglobales bacterium | reverse complement strand
CCGCTTCATACCGTCGGGGAAGCCATTGCATCTTTGAAGAAGGTGGTCGGCGGTCCAACCCGAGGGCTGGATCCAAGTGTGTGGCTACGAGCAAAAGATTCCGCGGACCGTCTTATGGAAGCTACTGAAAAACGATTGCACGAACTGGAAATGGAATTGACTAAACAAATTGGGGAAGAAACCCAAGAACTCAGTTTCACAACCGTGGCAGCCGGAATAGAGGGATGGAGTTCTCGAAAAGGATTTTTGCCCTACGAGCCAAATATAAAGGACTACAACCAGGCTCGATCCCTACTTATAAGAGCTATTGGACGAACCATGATTACGGTTGAAGCGCACGCGATCGGGTCGAAGTATAGAGGACTCTTTGGGATTGTGGTGGTTTTTATTTCCGAATCTGCCAATGTCGAACTTGCTTCAAACCAACCATTTCAAGTGAATTACGCCGAGGACTACTCGAACTCTGAAAGACGTTTCCGGGTGTGGCTGGAAGAGGCACTCGTCAAAGCTTTGGTATTGTGGCGAAAAAGCCTATAACTCAACCCGCGTGCCCGTAACCGCATCCAACCAGCAGGAGAGAAAACCATGCCCCAGAGCCCCCACAACCGCGCCGCGGAACTTCACAACCTCGCCGCTCACGCCCACACCGCTGCCGCCGCCGCCCACGGCAAGGGAGATCATCTCACCGCCAACGAGCTTACCCGCCAGGCGCATGAGCATTCCACCAACGCCTGGAAACATTCGCAGGAAAACGGCTCGCAGGTGAAAACTTCCGGCGCCAAAGGCGAATGACCGCTGCGCTGCAGATCACCTAAATCTCTTCAGCTGGATGTCCTGAAAGATGATGAGCAGGGGGCTTCACCTCCGCGAAGCTCCGCGCCCATCCTGCCTAGAACGTAAACCCGAGGCGTCCGGTCACACTCCGCGGCTGCAGGAAATGGGTGCCGCTGAATGTGGAGAGGAAGTTGTACACCGCCACCTTGTTGGTGACGTTCACGATCTGCGCCGACGCCACCCACCGCTTCCGGCCTTCTCTGTGGAACAGATTGTCGGTGCCAAAGCCCACATCGAACACGTTTCGCGGTTTAACCCGGTCGGGATTGTGATCGTTGTCTTCAGTTCCGGTTTGCGGCAGGGTCAACAGGGTTGATCTGCCCACGCCGTTGCAGGACGTGATCGCATTGGCTAGTGTGGCTGCGCGGCCGTCGCAGGAAAATCCGATGGCGGCCTGCTGTGCCGCGGTCAGGTTCAGCGCGGCCGCAACGTCCGGCACCCCGCTCACCACCAGGCCGCTGTCATAACGCCAGCTCAAGTCGATCCACTCGGCGTTCTTAGGCCGCTGGTAGCGCAGGTTCACCGTGGACTGCAGCACCTGATCGTGATCGATGCGGAATGGGCCCGGCGGCTGCACCGAAATCAGCCCGCCCGATTCCGGCGGAAAATATCGCGCTCGCGTGTGTCCGAACGTCCAGTAGGCCTGGAAGCCTTTTAAGTTCGTGCTGCTGACCCGCCCGGTAAAGCCATCCAGCTTGGACTTGTTCCACGCGATGGGGAATGTGATCGTGCTGTTGAGCAGGGTGCTGAAGTCATACGCGTTGCGCGTATATTTCCAGAAATAATCGAGGTCCACGATGGCCCAGCGGCTGATGGATTGCTGCAATCCGACGTTGAATTGATTGCGCCTTCCGGGCTCAAGCGGTGACACCCCGCTGGCGCCGAAGACGTTTTTCGCCAAGCCGCCGGATCCGGTGGCATTCGACAGCAGCAGGTTCTCGTTAAACGGAGTCTCAAAGGTACGGGAGAACGCGGCGCGCAAGACTGTGCCCGTCTTCTTCACGTTATAAGCGACGCCCGCCCGCGGCTCCAGGCCGCTGGCCGCGACCAATCCGCGGTACAAATCGCCGCGCAGGCCGACGTTGAATACGAAGTTCCCGGCGCTGATGGAATCCTGCGCATAAACCGCATACTGGTTGATGTTGTGGCGGCTGCGGAACTGGAACTGCGAGCCCCCGCGCGTAAGGTCGAATGGCGTCAGGCCGGGAAGCAATCCCGGGTTGGCGGTAAATCCCAGGGCGGCGCACCCCGCCGGATTCAGAACAGCAGCGGGCCCCGCCGGGTTTCCGGCGGCGTCCACGCAGATCGCATTGAACCCCGGATCAGTGATGCCAAAGTGGAACTCCTCAAACAACCGGGTCTGCTTCAGGTCAATGCCGACTTTCAGCGTTTGCCGGTGCATTTGATGGGAGACGTCGCTCTTTACGCCGTAGTTAAACAGGTGTCGGTTCTGCCCGCTGGAAATCGGAGTGTCGGCAAAGACATTTCCGCTGGGAAAATACTCGAACTGATCTTTGCGCACATAAGGGTTAATGGTGAGAAGAGTGTTGGCGTTAAAGGTATGCTGGTATCCTGGGGCCACGCTCCAAGTCACGACCTTTTGTCTTTGGTCCTGGCCAATCTGGTCGAGGCTGTTGGGAATCTGTATCCAGTTCCGCGCCGCAAACAGATTCAGGTGGAAGATGTCGTTGGGAGAAAGTTGAAAATCCGCCCGATCGAAAACCGTCTGGTTGTTGCCGATATCGTGCAGCGGGCGAAACTCCGGAGTATCCAGAAAACGGCCGCTTCGGCTGCCATCAATGGCCAGGAAGTTGCCCATACCATCGTTGCCCAAGCCAAAGCCAATACTGCCGACCGCCGTACCGAATGATCCGAACGACGAATCCACGTTCCCGAACATGTGCTTGGCTCCCAGCCCGGAGCGGGTGGTGATTTGCGCCACCAGGCTGGTCTTGTCGCCAAATTCGGCATTGCTCGATCCCGTATCCAGTTCCATGCTCTGCACCGCGCTTACCGGAAGCTGCGTGGAAAAAACCTTGCTCTGCTGGTCGCTGATGGGCTGTCCGTCAATGACGAAGGACACCTGGGCATGATCGCCCAGCGGATGAAAGAAGCCATTGGCATCTGCCGCCACACCGCCGGTGCTGTAGGTGATGGCCCGGCTCAGCCCCCCGGCCGGGTCGGCGGAGGGAAGTTTCTCAAGCTGGTTACGGTTCACATCGGTATGAGCGCTGGGATCGACTTCGATCAAGTCAGCGCCCGCCGCCTCTACTTGTACGGTAGTGGAAGAACCCGCTACTTCAAGTTTGGCGGTCACCTGCACCGGCAACGCGCTGCGGATTGACACATCCTGGCTGAACGGCGCAAATCCCTCCACCTTGATCTCCAGGTGATAGGGGTTGGGAGGAAGATTGGAAAGCTGAAACGCGCCATCCGGCCCGCTGGCGGTTTCCTGTGAATAACCCGTGATTGGGTTGCGGACCGTGACCCTGGCTCCGGCTACGATGGCTCCTGTCTGGTCGGTTACCGAGCCTCTGATCGTGCCCGCATTGCCCAGCGATTGGCTCCAGGCGGTGAGCGCCGGCAGTAGCATGATCACTGCCAGCAGGCTCGCGGCGAACCTGCCGTGCTTCGGTTTCGAAAAATGCGAACCCTTCAGTGTTGATGGAATTGCCGTACATGAATTCATATCAAACTCTCCTGGGAGCGCTCGCCCCCGGCTGCCTCTCGAAAGAAAACTCTTGCAAACAAATAAACGAGTGGCGGGACTAAACCGTGGGAGGAGGTCGAATGGAGAGGCTATAGCAGAGCAGCACCGAGGCCGGTGCGGACGAGGCAGAAACTGTCTTTT
>JBBSFW010000337.1:0-3695 GCA_038254805.1 Terriglobales bacterium | reverse complement strand
TACTGACCGTTGGTTGATTTGCTCGGAAGGAAGAGGCCAGCCCGGGCTTTGGCTACGACTTGACCCCAAATAGATGTGTTCATGACGCAGTCGTGCGGATAGGTTCGGCTTGCCCCTGAGTGCCGAGCGAACTGCAACACCCCGGCCGATTTGATATCGGCTTGGTTGATCAAGACCATAGGGGGTAGTGCCTACGAAAGTGACCAGATCGGCGTTCAGCGTGCCTCCGGCTGGCAGGTCAGAGCGGGTAGAATCCACGATCAGCCGAGAATTGCGTCGCAACGCCCTGCCGAGTGGGCGACACGCCTCGCCATGATCCAATTCGTGCTCAAACGTTTGACCAGGCCATGCCATTGATCATGATTCCATTTTTCATGGATTCCTGAGTTCTGACGCGAAGTGCAACACCCCAGCGCCTTGAACGGTTTCGATTTTCCTATCCCCGGAGCCGCCTTCGCATCTCCGAAATTCGGAGGAAAGGCGGCGACGTGGAGCCCGAACATTTGCGGGTGTTGCACTTCGGGTCAGAATCCACCATCGGCTTTAAGGCACATAATACTTTACATAATCGATCCACATATCAAAATAACCTGCTGGCGGCGGATTGACCGGCCAGCCGCTGCCCATGGCAAGGTCGAGCATGAGGAACCAATCTACCGGGGGATTGTTCTGCAATGCTGGCCTTGCCGCGCTCCCTATTGGTTGGTCATCGAAATAGTACGTGACCGCCGTATCGGTGACGAGCAGTCCATGGCGATGAAAGTCACAAGTCAGATCTGGCCCAGGATGGGCATGATATATCCAGCCTCCGCCAGTTGCCGTCCTATAGGCGACTATTCCTGACTGCGTGTAGTAAGGATCGTGACCGTATTCTTCCGTGATGTCTACTTCAAGAGACCCCGTCGCTCTTTTCCGGAAGTCATGGAGGTCCATCATCCAGAATGCAGGCCAAGTGCCGCCACTCTTCGACTTGTCTGAAGTCGCGGCATTGGGGACGAGAATCCGGGCCTCATAATATCCGTTCGCTAGCCCTGGAGCGTTTGTCGTCCCATCCGGGAAGGCGCTCGCGAGGAGCCCAGAGTACCAGTGCCGCCCATACCCATTAGGATCGGCATAGTTTGGGTCATATTGTGAGCGAATTCGCAGGAAGCCGTTCTTGATCGTGTAGGGATTGTAGTGCGAGTCGGTGTGCTCGAATGCCGCGTCGCCGAAGTCGCCCCCGTTTGGCTTGTTCTCGTACCAGGTAAAACCATCGGAAGCGGTCGGCCGCGTGCATTTCGGCCACGTTCCAGTTCCTGGCTTACATGGGATCGCGCTGAGTGAATTGAACTCGTCGCTCCATTGAAGGTTCATCTCTTGCGCCGCAACTGGTGTTGGGATCACCGCGTCCTCGCCGCCAATGACAAAGAGTGTCATCATTGCGGCTAAATTGACTGTGTAAGAATTATCGCCTGGCGGCGTATTCCAAGCATTAATAGCCATGACTATAGGACCGTTTGGTTCGCTACTGAGATCAAGCTGGCCACGGAAAGTGCCGGTTCCATCATTAACGAGCAGCGTCGCCATTTTGTTATGTGTCCAAATCTCCACGTTTACGATGCCTGGCGCCTGAACTTGCACAGGGATAATTGCGGGATGAACTGTCGCATTGGTATCGGTAATAGCAATGTTAAGCAAGCTTGGATTCAATGTTTGGTTTGCTTTTACAATCGTTGGGGAGCAGGGCGATTGGATAACCATCGTATATTCGGTCGCCGTTTTCGTCTCACATGCGGAGGACAGCTCGGCCCAGGCAGTGGGAGGCCCTGATAAGGCAAGGCAATTTATGCTGACCGCAACAATTGCACCTGACAGAAGTATCGTTCGCACAATTTTCCTCGGGGAATGGAAATCAGTCGCTTGAGTTTGTCGGGAAGACGGCATCTCTGAGGGGGCTACCGAATCGGCATGTTCCAGATGTTGGATTAATTCCAACTCCCGATGAAAATGACCCATCGACACCCCAACGTCCTGGCCGGGCTTGACTCGGCCATCCAAACCTACACCTTCCGTGCTGGATGCCCGGCTCATGGCCGGGCAGAACGATGAGAGTCACGATCAACGAGGTATGGTTCTTTACATGAGGCTGCTGCGTCAAGTGTTTTTTTGCGTTTCCGCGTCTTTTGGGATGGCCCTTATCGAGGCCTGGGTTGCCTCATATGCCGCCTCGGCGAACTTCTTCGCGCCAACACCTTTCGTCATTCACGAATCACCAGCGAAAGCTTCACCACTTCCGCGGGAGTCCACTAGCTACGGACATTGTGCAAAAGCTCGCGTACACATGCTCGCAAACCTACTGGCACATAACACGGAGCGTATTCTGCCATGGATGAGGTCAACGACCACAATAATACAATGCACATCGTCTGCGCAGCGGACGCCAATTATGGAGCATATGCGGGGATTACCTTGTCCTCCGTGCTTAACGCTAATGCTGATGAGCGGATACACCTCCACCTTTTTTCTGATGGCGTCAATGCGACGGACGTCACAAGGATGGCACGCATGGCTTGCCGAGCAGGCGCTCAATTCTCCACTTACGATATTAAGCAGAAACTAGAGGGCCCTTTGAAATTGCCGCGGTGCATCAATGCCTATTATTCGAGGACAATGTATTCTCGGTTGTTTCTTTCCAATCTGCTTTCCCAGGAAATATCTCAAGCGATCTATCTCGATTGCGACGTCATTTGCGTCGAAAACTCGCGAGAATTATGGAGCTTCGGTGAAGCGGTCGCGTTACTGGCAGCCGTCCGCGACGTATGGGTCGATAAGCGTCAGGAGCACAAGGCAAGTCTTGGAATGCCTGTGGAGAGCACCTATTACAACTCCGGCGTGCTGCTTATTAATGTTGAAGCGTGGCGGAGAAATAAGGTGGGGGAGCTGCTGCTCGATTTCCTTTCTCAAAGGGAAACATTTGATTATCCCGATCAAGATACCATCAACGGGGTATTGTGGAGGGAGACTGTAGAGTTGCCGCGGCGCTGGAATGTCGGGATCACATCCCCTATCCCAGGTGACGCGCCGGCACAGTTAAAAACGGCCGCAAACATTCATTTTTGGGGCGGCGTCAAGCCGTGGCATTTCGGCTATCGTGTTTTGATCGGCACCGGCGCTGAGTCGTACCGGAAGGCAAAGGCCGCTTCGCCATGGCGATGGAGGTTGCCCGATTTTCATTTAGGCAGGCTTAGGCGGAAAATTAGGGAGGCGCTGTCCACGTAGGATGTGACCGAGGGCGTCAGCACAGCCAGGCAGTTTTCCTTGCGGATTAGAATGATCCCACTTGCGTGACGGAACCGGAAATGAGCGATGCACGCAGAGCGCGGCTTCGTCTTGCATCGCCCGTTAATTTGGCGCCTGTGTACTTTGCGAACTAGAGCACATCAGTGAGCGCGAACCGATCCAACCAGCCGCGTCCGTGTCCCGTCGCCTGGTCTACGGGCAAGTTGACAGTTTGATCATGGCACAGAGGAGCGATGGTTTCCGGTGTCGTATAGCGAGAGCGTTCGACAGCCATTTCGCCGTTCTGTTTGAGCAGGATGGCCCCGACGAGACGAATGCTCGCCGCCTCGCTGGGCGAAGCCGGCCGAAGGTACAGAGCTGGCCTCGCAAATCTGCACAGAACGATAAGTGGATTTTCTGCCTGACGGCGGCGAGTA
>JBBSFW010000336.1:0-3700 GCA_038254805.1 Terriglobales bacterium | reverse complement strand
CGCGCGTCTTAGCGCGAATCATCACACCGAATGACCACTAAAGAGAAGAAAGGACAAAATCATGGCAACTAATAAAGCGGCATCTGCCGCACTTGGACTCGATGTCGGAACCAGTCGTATTTGCCTAGCTCACAACGCAGGCGAGGAGTTCCAATAGAGGAGTTCCAATATAAGACGCAACTCAACGCCTTCGCTACCATTCCGTTCTCCAAAATGACGGAGTCGGTGTTGACGAAGGCTGACGTGCCGCACACTGTCAACGGTACTGAGATCGTGGTGCACGGCAACGAGTCGGACCGGTTTGCCGATCTCCTGAATATGGAGACGCGCCGAACCATGAGCCGGGGCGTGCTCAACGCATCGGAACCCGAAAGTTTGAGCATGATTCGGCAGATCATTCAATCTCTGCTCGAAGGACAACCCGGCAAGCACAAGGTTTGCTTTACAATACCGGCCGCGCCCCTGGGAGCCGAGGATAGCCTCACCTATCATGAGGCTACGCTGAAGCAGGTGATTAGCGAACTTGGCTACGAAGGGCGCAGCATCAATGAGGGGCTGGCGGTAGTGTATGCCGAACTGGAGGATTCCAACTACACCGGCATTGGAATCAGCTGCGGAGGCGGATTATGCAACGTTTGCCTGGCCTACCTGTCGGTGCCCGTTATGAGTTTCTCCATGGCCAAGGCAGGCGACTATATCGACCAGAGCGCGGCATCAGTCACCGGCGAGCGCGCCAATCGCATCCGCATCATGAAAGAAGAAACCTTCCATCTCAACGGCATTTTTTCCGACAAGACCTGCCAGGTTTTGGGCGTTTACTACGACGAGATGATCCAAAGCTTGGTAGTCGCCATGAAAGAGGCGTTTCTCAGCGCGCGTAATAAGCCTAAATTCACCCGGCCAATCCCGATCGTCCTCAGCGGAGGCACCGCACTCCCCAACGGATTTCGGGACCGTTTCGAGAAGTTGCTCAAAGAACAGGATTTCCCGATACCGATCTCCGAAATTCGCATGGCGGAGGATCCCTTGCACACCTCCGCGAAAGGCGCCTTGGTGGCGGCGCTCACCGACCTGTAGCCGGGCTGGTTCAAGGATTGTGGATATCTGCGACGTACTGCGCAGGAACAGAATCGCCGGTCAACGTTTTCAGGAACTCCTTAAGCTGCCGCTTTTCCGTGGCAGACAGGTTCAACGGACGGATCTCCTTCGGATCACCTAGAAAACTGCCGGTAGGATCGCCGCCGCGATCATAGAATTCAATCACATTTTCGAGGGTCGCGGCTTGGCCGTCCCGGAAGTATGGCGCGGTCTCGGCCACGTGGCGAAGTCCTTTCGTACGCCACAAACCGTCGGGAATCGTCTGTCCGCAGAAATTACCATTGCGGGTCGTACTTGGATCGTCGCTGAAATGCCCGTTCACATTGAAATCCCCGTCGGCTACTTTGGGGTCGCAAATGAGAGGCTGGTTAAATGCACGCCCGCGTTCGCTAGGGTCGGCATGCGGCGACAGGCTGGTATTAGTGGCTAGGCCGATGACGTGGAAATCGTCGTCTGACAGGAGCGGCGTGTTGTGGCAGTTCACGCAGCCCGCCTTTCCTACAAACAATTTCAATCCTTGTTTGGCGTCTGAGCTAATCGCATGCGCTGGCCCGCGACATACTTATCAAAGGGCGCATTACGGCTCACCAACTTCCTGAGATAAGCCTCGATGGCTTTGCCATAATTGACCAGGACGCGATTGACGATCTCTTTATCATCGGGGTTCAAGCTATTCCAATTCGCGGTGTCCGTGGTGGGTGAGCCAGTGGCGGGAAAGCGGGTGTAATTCGTCAGGCTGGCTGGAAGCGGCCATTCCGGAAACGCCTGGTTATACTCGTCACGATAATGCTCAAAGATCACGTGGGCGAGCTGCAGCCTTGAGCCATTCTGAACTGGCGGTCCTTCCGGCTCACTTTGAGCATCAAACCACTCGGAATCCGAGTAGCCGTCGTTCTCCCTCCAATGCGCCCCAGACCCCGGATGAACGTAGAAAACCGTGTTCACGACGCTACTCACGTTGCGCGTCATCCAGGCTGAACCGAGTGCCGTCGCATTTGGAATCGGCCCGCCATTGTTAGACCGGATGTCAAACAGCCACTTGGATTCGGGCATGTGGCAATTGCGGCAGGCAATCTTGTACTTTTCCTAACGGCGCCCAGTTGTCGCTCCGCCCGGGTGCCGGCCTGAATGGGACCGGAAAGGCGTGGTTCAAAGAAGAGCTTCTGTCCGAGCAAGGCTGCCGCAGCAGAATCCCGATATCTATATTGTAAGATCTACTGGCAAGGCCGGGAGAGGAGAAAGCGTGTTGATAACCGTCCACTCCTGATCTGAAAATCCGTCCACGACAGCACTACTGCCAGTTGATTGGCTCCAGGCCAGGGATGCCCCGCATCCCAGCAGACCGATACACAGCGCGTACCTTTGCATCCTTCACCTCCGTGTAACGATATGGCGTTCGGCCATAAGAGAGTATACACCCGCAGGCGTTGACGGGCCTGCTACACTCGAAGCGAATGCGCGGGATCATTTGCGCAGCACTCGCCGCGACGCTCTTGGCCATCTCGACATACGATCAGGAAATCCAGACCTGGCGCCAGAAACGCGAAGCCGCTTTGAAGGCTGACGATGGATGGCTGTCGGTTGCTGGACTGTTCTGGTTGCATGAGGGTGAGAATACGGCCGGCGCAGATCCGTCCAGTTCCATTCTCCTTCCGAGAGGCCCAGCTCACCTCGGCGTCTTTGAAAATCATGCAGGCAAGGTCACTTTCCATGCAACTCCCGGAGTCGCCATCAAAGCGCCCGCATTCTTAAGATCGGACACGAACAAAGGTGGACCGGACTCTATCCACTACGGGGATTACACCATGTTCGTGATTCATCGTGGCACCCGCGATGCGATTCGTCTCAAGGACAAGCAATGCGAGTTCCGGAAAGAGTTTACGGGCTTGCATTGGTACCCTCCGCAGGAGGATTACCGGATTGTTGCCCGCTGGTTTCCTTATGCCGAGCCCAAGCAAATAGCTGTTCCAAACATTCTGGGCGAAACCGAGCGGCAGCCCAGCCCCGGTTACGCTGCTTTCAAGCTGCATGGCCGCGAGTACCAGTTGCATCCAGTGCTCGAAGACAACCGGCTGTTCTTCATCTTCGGAGACCAGACTAGCGGCAAAAGAACGTATCCATCGGGCAGGTTCCTCTATGCGGACCGGCCGTCCCATGGACAAGTGCTACTCGACTTCAACAAAGCCTACAACCCACCGTGTGCGTTCACTCCTTATGCGACTTGTCCGTTGCCTCCCTCCCAGAACCGGCTAGAGGTCCGCATCGCAGCCGGCGAACTGAATTACAGGCATCATTCGCGTTGATAGCTTGTCGCTCGTTAGACTGGAAGCGATGATGTTCAACAACAAGTGCGCATTTAGCCTGGCGGCGCTGGCTTTGCTGCCGGCCGCCATGGCTTTGACAGAGGAGGCCCTGGCAGAAGAGGCTGCGGCAACGCCTCCCCATACAAAGTACACGTGCGGGGTGTTCGTTCAAAGCTACGTGTTCACGCAGTACTTGACATTGAAAGATGATGGAACTTACGAGTCTTCGGTAGGCCTTACCGGCAAATTTCACTACGATGCGGGCTCCAAGCGCATCCTGTTTGATAGCGGCAAATTCG
>JBBSFW010000335.1:0-3725 GCA_038254805.1 Terriglobales bacterium | reverse complement strand
TACGTTCCACGAATCTCACCTGCCTGCATGCTTTTTTCTCGGACAGGCTCCTAGAGGAGGAAGCGCGGGAAATCGGGTACATTGATCACGTCCTGGTACACCCGACCCGTTCTCCGCTTGACTGGTGCGCTCTTGAGATTCAAGCCGTCTATTTCTCCGGCTCTAGCATGGGAAAGGAGTTCACTGGCCTGCAAACATCGGACGAGCTGTTGCCGTTTCCATTTGCCAATCGCCATCCGGATTACCGAAGCAGCGGACAAAAGCGGCTTATGCCTCAGCTCCAAATTAAGGTGCCGTCGCTGCGGCGATGGGGGAAAAAAATGGCGGTGGTTGTGGACGAGGACTTTTTCGCGGCGCTCGGGACCATGGATGACGTTGCGGACATATCGAATTGTGATATCGCGTGGTTTGTTGTGAGATTCGAGGAAACAGAATCGGGGTTCGTCCTGAAACGGGCGTATCACCGATTTACCACGATGGAGCGGGCAGTAGAAGGACTTACAGGCGGGCACCCTGTAAGTCTAGGCAGATTTGAAGATCGTCTGCACCGACGCTTACATCGTTTCTATCCGGAACACGCAACCAACTTAAATCCCGACCAATAACCAACTCGCCCATTTCGGCGTGATGAGTGCTTTTCATAGGAACTAGACGCATATCGAACCCGTGTCGATTGGACATGGCGCGAATCTCAGGGGCGTCGTCATAGGTCATCAGAAAGTCACCGCTCACGCTAGCCAAGACTTCGAATAGTTCTGAATGATTGACTTGATTGTATGTGTAGAGTCGGCGCCCTGCGACAGTGTAGGGGGGGTCAATAAAGAACGAAACGTCGGAGCGATCTGCGTTCCGCGAATGACTTCTAAGCCGTCGCCCTGCTCAAAGCGAATCCAGGATTTCACTTCGAGAATTGCCATTATTCGATCATGTAGAGTTTGAGGATACCAGCGCGACGCCATTCCGCGCCCGTTCTCCCCAGTCTTCATTACTCCGGCTCCAGCAGCCAAGATTCCACCACGCTGAACGCGGTTGCGAAGGATGGTTTTGAATGCCCGCTCACGGAGAGATAACTTATATCGTGGAACATCGAGTTCAGCTCGAACCCGCTCAGGCGTGAAATCGAAGTTCAGGATTCGCTCGGCGAGCCACTTACCATACTGTGTGTTGAAAATCGTATGCCAGACGGCCGCAACATCTTCGTCTTTTTCGATGATCCTGACAGATGCGGCGAGCCGCTCGAACACTACTGTAAGCCCGACGATGGCCCCTCCGGCGAAAGGCTCGATCATTTCTTCAGGCCTTATTTTGCGCGCATTCAGCCACTGCCTCACATAGGGGACTAGCCAAGTTTTCCCTCCCGGATAACGGAATGGGCTGCGTTGAGGCACCGAAGCAACGTTTATGATTTTAAGATTGCCTTCAGCCAGGGTCATAGCTAAGTGTGCCTTGAAGTTCATTCTACCGTTAGTCGGTACGGTTGCAATAAATAGAATGGGCCCAAGAGTACTCTACTCTAGACGACTCTTATCAGTCTTGAGCGCAGGCTGATAATGCCCCAATGAGATGTGGTGTGCTCACGAAGAAGCGCCTACGAGTCAACTCCCCGATTGGCGGTCCCGAACCGACGATAGCGAAAGACTCGGTAGGCGGTCTCTCGAGACAGGAAGAAGGAAGCACGATTGTGAATTCAAGCAAGTGAAAGCGTCAAAATCCATAGAGCCGGGCCGGATTGTCCACCAGGATTTTCTTACGAATGGCGGGCTCAGGCGCCCAAATTGCAAGTTGGTTGAGTAGCCGCCCATCGTCAATCTGCCGCAGCGGCGTCACTTCCGCCGGAGTGCGGCGGGAACCCACCTGTGCATTGGGATGCGGCCAGTCAGTGCCCCAGACGACCCGATCCGCGTTCGCCGATATCAACGCCTTGGCAAGTGGCGTGACGTCCGGATAATCGGGAGCCTGGGCCGAAGCGATGTACGCCCCTGAGATTTTCACATAAGCTTTGCCGCTTCGCACTAATTCCACCAAGTCGCCAAAGCCGAGCTGGGTGGTCCCCAGGGAGGCCTGGGCTCCGCCAAAATGATCGAACACCACCGGCACCGGAGAGTTCTGAACCAGGTTCTTAAGGCTGGAGATCACCGCCAGGTTGGTGTACATCTGAATATGCCAGTTCCGGGCTTTGACACGCTCCACCGCCGTCTGGAAACGCCGGCCGACGAGGGCAGGGTCGTCGGTTCCCGCGGTTGCGGAATTGAGGCGGATGCCGCAGACTCCGGCTTTGGCCAGAGCGCTGAGATCCGCCTCGGAAGTCCCGTCCCCAATTACTGCAATGCCCCGCGCCGTTGGCCCACGGGCTTTCATCCCATACAGAGTGGCGGAGTTGTCGGTCCCGTAAATGCTTGGGGTAACGATCACCACCCGCTCCAGGTGGAGTGCCCGATGGAGTCTCGACATCTCCTCTGGAACCGCGATCTCCGGCGTGTACTTGCGGTCTGGTGAGAGCGGAAAGCGGGCCGGGTCGCCGAAGATGTGGGTATGACAGTCACACGCATGCGGGGGAACTTCGAAATTTACTGGCGTTGCGGGCTGGGATGCTTTGGCGAACATTGGCCGGGCAGGTAGCAAGGTCCCTGTAGCTATTGCGCTGAGGAAGAGGTGACGTCGTGTTGGCATTTCGATTCGAGTGACCTACAAACCGAATACCAGTAGCGATTGGCCCGCCGGGATTGCCACGTGCTGTTTGCCATTGATTAGGAAGCCTACCGGATTGGCCACGATGGGCCCTCCCGTTTGAATCTGCCAAAGGGGCTTTCCGGTCTGCGCGTTCAGTGCGAAGAAATTGCCCTCCTCGGAACCGCCGAAGACCAAGCCTCCGGCCGTAGCCATCACTCCGGCCCAGGGAGGCGACTGCAGACGGAACTCCCACTTCATTTTTCCGGTGGCGGCATCCAGTGCGCGCACCGCGCCGTAATTCTGGTCCGGTGGCAACGTGCGCTCGCCTCCACCAGCAAAGAAGGTTCCGGGTTGATATTCGGCTTCGGACTTGAAGTAATACGCTCCCATTTCCCGGACCGCCACATAAAACATCTTCAGGCCGGGATGATAGGAAGGACTAAACCAGTTTGTCGCTCCTTGAAGACTGGGCCATACCAGGTTGCCGGCTTCGCTGGGCTCTTTGCCTTCGATCGTCATGGGGCGTCCAGCGTCATCCAACCCCTTCGCCCAGGTCTGCTTCGCATAGGGAGCGCTAGCCAGGAACTCTCCCGAGGCGCGGTCGAGCACATAATAGAACGCATTTCGATTGGCCATCACGACAACTTTTCGTGGCCGCCCTCGGATGGATGTATCGAGCAGAACCGGGATCTCCGTCGCGTCCCAATCGTGAGTGTCATGGGGAGTGAACTGGAAATGCCAGCGTAGCTTGCCGGTTGCGCCATCCAGCGCAACTAGCGAACACGTGTATAGGTTATCGCCTGACCGGCTATCGCCATTCCAATCCGGGCCGGGATTGCCGACGCCCCAGTAGATCAGGTCCAAAGCAGAGTCATAGGAGCCCGTCACCCAGGTCGAACCTCCTCCCGTCTTCCAGGAATCGCCAATCCAGGAGTTGTTGCCAGGTTCACCCGCCGCCGGCACTGTCCAGAATCGCCAAAGGCGTTTGCCGGTCTTAGCGTCGTAAGCATCCACAAAACCTCGAATCCCGGCTTCGCCTCCGCTAATGCCGGTTA
>JBBSFW010000334.1:0-3740 GCA_038254805.1 Terriglobales bacterium | reverse complement strand
GGCGGAATTATTGGTATCGCCATCGTAGTGAAGCTCCTTTGCGAGTTCCTTACGCGCAAGGAGACTGCTGTCTACGGACAAGAGCTTCATCAGATCGACGATGGAGTGTCTCCAATCGAGCTTCTCGGTTTTTTTGTCGTTCAAGCCGTCGAGCACTGCGGCGACATCCACTGATGGCCCCCGCGGCGCCGACGATGAAGTCGGAGCAGGGGCGGATGGCGCTGCGTTCGTCGTCCCGCTAGCTTGCGCTGAGGGCGTAGCCGGAGCAGCAGCGGCGGGCGTAGCCGGAGCAGCAGCGGCGGGCGAGGCTGGCGCCTTGCCCGATAATTTAGACATGATCGTCCCTAAGATGCTCATCGCACGCTCCTATAATTCATGTCGAATAAGGGGGGAGTTCGCCTTCTCTGTAGCGTCCATGCCCAGCGGCCCGAGCAGCGCGTGCGACTAATGTGGCTAATCACCCCGTCTTCCGGCCGCCGAAAAATACTGTTCTGCATTCGTTAATGCGCACCTCCCCCGCGAGTTCCAGCCAAAGGGTCGAAAACAATAGAACGGCATCTGCGCAATTTCTCCGAATAGGCGAAGGGTCACCGGAACTTTGTGGCCCTTTGAAAAGCTATTCTCTGACCGTCTTCAGCTCTTTGGCTATCGCCGGACATCTGATGTCGAATGATGCTCCTCCCGGCTGTTAGACACCGGGCCGGCCGCATGGGGGAGAACTTCATTTTGAGCTTGCTGGAACGCCAAAGCTCGATTTGTCGCGCCCATCGGCGTAAGGTGTGGCACTGTCGATCGAATCTATGAATGTTCCCATTCGTCTAATGCTGCAACGGTGCGGTCCGGACCCGACCCAGGCCCAAAAGCGATGAAGTCTCTTCATCTACTACGCCACGCTAAATCGAGCTGGAAAGATCCCGACCTGAACGACCATGACAGGCCACTCAGCGAGCGTGGCCGGCGAGCGGCCAAGATGATGGCAGCATATCTCAGACGGTCGAAGATCGAGCCTGACTTGGTGATCTGCTCTACTGCCATGCGTGCACAGCAGACGCTCGATCCCATTGCCAAGGCGAAAAAGCCGCCCAAGGTCATCCTCGAAAGGGAGATCTGTGGAGGGCAACAAGCACTATGGGAGCAACTCTGGAACCTTCCGGAGAGCGCGAAGTCTGTGCTTGTAATCGGCCACAATCCGGCTCTGCATGATCTCGCGCTGGAGCTTGTCCAGGCCGACTCGAATAAACTGCTACCGTCTGCCGGTGAAAAATTCCCGACGGGTGCGATGGCGAGTTTCCGCTTCGATGGAGCGTGGAAGGCGTTGGAGCCGCACGGAGCTGTGCTTGCCTCATTTATAACGCCAAAGGCAATTGCGGGCGTTGACACGTTAACCAGCGGGCCACAAGGAGCCTGATCGCTGAGGTTTCAAGGGCTTTGTCACGGCGATTATGCCGCACTTGACGGATTGATTTAAATGGTGTAGGTTCTCTGTCAGACACGGAGATCACCCCCATGGGCGCGCCAAAACTCACCAATCAAATGACAGTCGCACAATTCGATAGGCTGTTCCCAACTGACGACGCTTGCAAAGCGTACTTTGTCACGCGACGCTGGCCGAACGGCATCCGCTGCCCGCAGTGCGGGGGAGACCGCGTTTATGCGTTGAAGACCATGCCGTTCAAATGGGAATGCCACACGTGTTCGCGTAAGGGCTATCGCTTTTCCGTTCTAGTCGGGACGATCTTCGAAAACACCAACGTCTCTCTCAAAACATGGTTCAAGGTCATCTATTTGATGCTTACCAGCAAGAAAGGCATCAGCGCCTTGCAGGTTCATCGCATGATGGGATTCGGCTCCTACCGGACCGCGCATTATATGTGCCATCGTATCCGCGCCGGTCTCGTTGATCCCGACTTCCGCAAACTCATGGGCATTGTCGAAGTTGATGAAACCTATATCGGCGGCAAAAACAGAAACCGGCATTGGGATAAGCGTACTGAAGGAACCGGCGATGAAGGCAAAGACACTGTCGTCGGCGCGGTCAGCCGCAAAGGAAATGTCGTCATCGAAAACGCTGATACTGCAACTTTGAATAGCTTTATCCGTGAAGCTATCTCCGAAAAAGTCAGCCTGATTGCTACCGATGACTACCCCGGATATCGCAAGTTGAAAAAGCACGGCACTGTCCGGCACAGCGCTGGTCAATACGTCAACGGCGCGGTCCACACTCAGACGATCGATGGCTTCTGGTCGCTGTTGAAGCGCGGCATCATGGGCTCGTTCCACAAGGTCAGCCGTAAGTACCTGCCCCTGTACGTCGCGGAATTCACGTGGCGCTACAACAATCGGAACAACTCGGACATCTTTGGCGCCGCCATAGCGCGGTGCTGAGACGCCGCAACCGCTTGGAAGGAAAGAGGCGTACTCAGTGCATGGGAAGTCATCGTGGAAAACACAAATGAGCCATCCAGAGATGACCATCGCCAAACCGATCATTCCACATCGGAAACCACGTTGACTCGCGGTGAAAATACCAACCCACAATCCGACAAACAAAATGCAAAGCCCAGTCGTGAAAAAAAGCATCCTCTTGAATGGGCAATTTTTGTCTTTGTTGTCTTGACGGCACTCTGCACCATTGCCGCCGCTTGTTACTCTCGCAAACAATGGATTACTGCCGAGGATACAGAAAAACGGCAACTTAGAGCTTATGTGATTATCAAGACGAACGAACTTGAAAAATTCGGAGAAGGAAATTTTGCACAAAGCATTGTTGAAAACGTTGGGCAAACCCCCGTTTACAATGGCTCGTGGCTGTCTGGGATCAATGTGTCTGGATATCCGATGGCTGGAATTGGAGAGAACGCCGATTGCAAGGTCATTATGAGCCAGCCAGATGCTGGACGGTGGTTTTTTGGAAAATTCATCTACCCCGACAAAGATAGGAAAACAGCTTTCACTGTAGATGAAATCAAATCGATTAAGGACGGAATTGCGGCTGTCTATTTTCATGGCAGAATTTGTTACGTCGATATTTTCAATGAAACGAGATACACGGACTTCTGCATGTATTGGAAATGGCAAAACGGCAGCCTGGCTCCTGCTAACTATTGTCCACGCGGCAACGGTGCTGATCAGGATTAACAGCGCGCTGCTTTGTGGGGGAATCCTATGCAAGACCCCCGGACCGCGAAAGTGATCGAAACCAAACGCAAGCCGCCGCTTTGGTCGGTGAAGGCTGGCGCGCGGTACGTCGCCCACTTCTCCGGCGCTGATGCGCGACAACGGGCAATCGACTATGCGACTACCAACTTTGGCGAGTACACGATTCGGGAAACGCCGACGCCAAAGCGCGAGCAAGCGCGCCTTGACGCGCGCGCCGGCCTGTCGAAGCCAAGTTGACCACGGCCGCGCTAATCCGTCAAGTGCGGCATAATCGCCTTTGTCACGGCGATTCGGGCTTGTGGCCTCGCTGGCAGTTCAGTAGCCAAGGGGATGAAGAAAATCAGCTACAAAGGGTACCGGTTTCCACCTGAGATCATCCAGCAGGCGATCTGGCTCTATCTCCGGTTCACCCTAAGCTTTCGCGACGTCGAAGATTTATTGGCGGAACGTGGCATCATGGTCTCCTACGAAACGGTTCGGCGTTGGGTGAACCATTTTGGACCCAAGATCGCGGCGGATCTGCGCAAACGCCGACCCAAGCCCCATACGACTTGGCATTTAGACGAGGTCTATCTGAAAAT
>JBBSFW010000333.1:0-3744 GCA_038254805.1 Terriglobales bacterium | reverse complement strand
GCTTTTGGCGTTGTTCAACGATATAGATTGCGGGATTGGTGTAGATGGTTCCAGCTCAGGAGGAAACAAGCCACGATTAGCCCGCATTTCTCACCGGTTGTTGGCAAAAGGCCGTCCTTCATGGCATAACTGAGTTTCCACACAGCAGTTAGAGCCAAAGAGAGGACGGCCTTCGCTATGACAGAGTGTAACCAATCCAGCTTCGGATTTGAAGCGTCCGGAAACGAGCGGTCATCGCCCGGTTCGATGGCGGAACGATCAGTTCCGATGGTGGGGCATTGCTGCTCCGACAGACTGACAAGCGTTTGAATCTTTTGCCGCGACTGGCGGCTTGTTTTCTGGATGGCAGAAATCAAGACCAGGTGGAGCATTCCATTCTGGAGATGCTGTCCCAGCGTATCTACGGTTTGGCGCTGGGCTATGAAGATCTCAACGATCATGAGCAACTACGAAAGGACCCCATCTTCGGTGTGCTGGCGGGAAGAGAGGAACTGGAGGCACCGCTGGCGGGTAAGAGCACTCTGAACCGGATGGAGTTGGGCGCAGGCACCAAAGACCGCTACAAGAAGATCACATTTTGGAAAGGCGGGCTGGATGAATTGTTAGTGAAAGTGTTCATCGAGTCCTACCAGAGTGCTCCAGCTGAGATCATCTTGGACGTGGATACCACGGACCTGCCGCTCCACGGCAAGCAGGAGGGACGGTTCTTTCATGGCTATTACGATAGCTATTGCTATCTGCCGCTCTATGTTTTTTGCGGAGAACAAGTTCTGTGTGCGCGATTGCGCGAAGCCGATCACGACGCCTCCTTCGGGTGCTTGCAGGAAATCCAGCGCATTGTGGCGCAGATTCGGTTGGCGTGGCCAGGGGTAAAAATCATCTTGCGCGGAGACTCTGCTTTCTGCCGCAATGCGTTGATGAGCTGGTGTGAAGACCACCAGGTAGATTTCGTGTTCGGCATGGCGCGCAACCAGAGACTGCGGAAGATTATCGGGGCCGAGATGCACCAGGCGACCCAACAATGGAAGCAGACAGGCAAGCCGGCGCGGGTGTTTCGTGAGTTCCACTACCAGACCCTGAAGACGAAAAATGGAGGCTGGGACCGTGAACGCCGTGTGGCGGCGAAAGCCGAACACATCGACAGAAAAGAGAATCCGCGCTTCGTGGTGACTTCGCTGGCGAGCGAGGAATGGCCAGCACAGAAACTGTATGAAAAGCTCTACTGCGGACGCGGCGATATGGAGAATCGCATTAAAGAGCAGTTCAGTTTGTTCGCTGACCGCGTCAGCACCGAAACAATACGCGCCAACCAAATGCGCGTTTATCTGTCGACGATGGCCTACGTACTGGTAAGCGGGCTGCGGCGTCTGGGGTTGAAAGCCACCGAAATGGCAGAGGCGCAGGTTTCAACGATCCGCACCAAACTGTTGAAAATCGGCGCGCAGATTCGAGTGACGGTGCGCAAGGTCTGGGTGTCCATGGCTTCCAGCTATCCCTGGCAAGATCTCTATCAACAGGTCTGGAAAAACCTGCGCTGCTGAAAACGCCGTCACGCCACTCGGAGTTTTTGAATTCACAACCCACCGGATGCTCCGGCGCGGATCGGCACGCCCCGGCGCGCGATTAAAGCCCCTTCACAGGACCGTCCGAGTCAGAATGGTTCTCCCGCAATTTCCGTGCAGCTCAAAGGGCGCTTTGTGGCGAGACGGTGACCGGGGCAGCGACATAGGGCAGAACACGGCGACGTAGAAGGTTGAATTTCGCCCGACCATACATTTGCCGCTTCACCAGTTTCAGCCGATGAATTTGGCCTTCGACTTGGCCGTTACTCCAGGGCAGGACGACCGCGGCAATGACCGCCTTTTCGTCGCGGCGAAGTCCGTCGCAAAAGCGCACAATTTCCGGCAGCCCTGTTCCTCGTGCTTGATTAAGCCATGTCTGTAAGGTGTCACTTTGCTTGCCGCGGAACACTGTGGCGAAGCCTTGTGTCAGCTCGTAGAGGATGGGGATCTCCGGGCAGCACTCGCTAAGTTTGGCGAGCAGTTGCTGCTCGTCGGGTTTGAGCTTTTCTGGTCGGCGAGCCAATAGCATCGCGGCCTGCCGAGGAGAAGGCGGCTTTGCCTGTTTCTGCCGCGGAGTCGCCGTCGTGCGGAAATACGTGGTGCCGCGAACGCGAAGAGTAGCAATGAATTTAGCCATCGTGCTGCGTCCGCCGGTATAGCCTTGGCCTTGGATCTCCTGCCAGAGTTTGGTCGCAATGTGGCAGCCCTCGCCCCATCGGCGGCGGAGAAACTCTTCGTATTTGTTGATTCCCGGCGGTCTTCGGTGCGGTTTTGCCCGTTCCGGGTACCGGCCGGCGCGCAAAAAGCGCCGGATAGTCTTACGCTGAATATGCAGCGCAAGACTGATGGCTTGCTGACTCATTCCTTGGCGGTCCAGCCCAACTACTTCGTTGTACCGATCAACCCGCCGCTGGCGACGATTCTCGCTATCTTGCTGGAGCCTGCTCTTAGGTTTGGGAGAACTGTCCGCCGGTGGCAGCGATGGTTCAGCCATCACGGGTACAATTGCTTTCGCCAAGTCGGTGCGCTTCTGCTCCAAGACTCGCTCGACAGCGGAGGTCAGATTACAAAGTAGATGGAATCGATCGGCCACTTGAACAGCTTGCGGCGCACCACGGGTGGCACCCTCGGCGTAAATGCCGCCCCGATCACGGCTGACGACTTCCGCACCAGGGTGCAACTGCAACCAAGCAGCCAGGCTGTCGGCGGAACGGTCCGGCAATAAATCAATGGGCGTGTGCGTCTCGAGATCGACCAGGATGGTCCCATAACTCTGACCTTTGCGCCAGGCCCAATCGTCGACGCCGAGAACCCTAGCGCCTGGGATCACTATAGACGGTCCCAATTTCAGCCTACGAAGAACGGTATCGGGGCTGGTTGTCATGCCGAGCCTTCTCGACAGACGAGCACCGGCCTCGCCGCCCAACACGTAGCCAATCAGGCGGATGGTCTCGGACAGTCGACTCGTTTGCCGGCCGTATTTCGGAGAAACCACCGGCAGATTCTCTGCGAAGGTGACGCGGGGGCAATCGTGAGTCCGGCACCGAAAACGCCGAACATCCAGACGGATCTCAACGGTTGATCCCTGCCACGGCAGGTCATGCAAGGCCCGCGAATACCGGCTGTGGAGAGAATGCGAAACGAGGTGGCATGCCGGACAATATGCAACGGAACGGCAAGCGGCAACCGCGATCAGAATCCGACCGCCATCCTGGTGCTCGACAGAGTTCAGCTTGAGACAGGATGGGTCGGGAAGGAGAGCTTGGACCTGGCTCGGGGGAGAAGGCATTTGCCCTCAACGATAAAACATTTCTGTCACTTCATGTTTTGGGTCATTTCGATCGACTAAACCTGCACGGAAATTGCGGGAGAACCGTCAGACTGACCACCCTGACAGGCCCAAAACGACCTCCGTTTTCCAAAAACACCAGCATCGCCGACTTTGCCTCAATCGGACCCGCGATCAGGTGCCGCAAGAAGCCCTTGTGAGAAATGCGGGTTAGGAAGCTAAGAGTTGTCGAGCCGCCCTCAATCAGCAACGCCCAGGCACAATGTTTACGGTGGCTTCAGCGCAAGTGAGGAGTTTCATAAATTCCTGCAGAATGGAGTTTCTGCCGTGCCGTTGAACGCGGCCGCGTGATCGATGCGACGGGGCTCACGTCCGCCGGCACCGTAGGGAACG
>JBBSFW010000332.1:0-3750 GCA_038254805.1 Terriglobales bacterium | reverse complement strand
TGGGGAGAGGGGCTAGCGCCCCATGTTCCCGCCCAGTGAGTCTGCGCAGTGTCGGGAGCCTGGGCGGAGGACACAAAGCCAACCGAAAGAGCAGACGCAAACAACAGCACCAAGGTGAATCGCATGGATACGCAAGCTAGTCTATCGGAAACGCCTCACACCCATGTTTTGTCCTACTTTCCAAGCCAAGGGACTACATGGCAGGCATCATTGCAAAGCTGCGCGTAGGGTGAATGGTTGTATCAGCTCTTGGCCTGTGCGTTCGGTACGACTATCGTGCCTGTCATCATCGGATGAATTTTTGCAGTAGTACGGATAAGATCCCGGTTCCTGGAATGCGAACGAGAAGCTTTGGTCGGTGTCGAGGACCGGAGAGGCAAACTTCTTTTCCGTGCTCAGAATGTTGTGAGGAATGTCATCGTGGTTCGTCCACGTCACCGTCGCACCGGCTCTCACACTCAGAGATTTCGGCGTGAAGGAGAAATTGTCGATTTTTACTTCGTTCGAATCTGCGGCGTTCCGAAAACTTGTTTGTTGAGCTGCCGCCATAGCCAGAGTGGAGTCGATGACCGCGAGCGTATGGTTGCCGGCAATGTAGTTGACATGCGTAATTCCCAGTACATCGCGCAAACGCTCAGCCGGGACTTTCATCGGACCCGGGGATAGGGCGCTCCCTGGCTTCGGCTGAGGAAATGCAGTCGACATAGCCGTGTGAAAACTCACATTTCCTTCCACCTTTTGCATGATTTGGTGAATGTGCCCGTTTAGCACAGTTACGGAACCGAAGCGCTTCATCTTGGATAAAGCCTCAGCTCCATCGCCCGTGCCCCATCCCCATTGTGGATAAACGGTCCATAACGGGATATGCGCGAAGACGACAATCGGCATGCTGCTGGTGCGCCCGGCTAGATCCTTTTCGAGCCAGCTCAACTGATTGGCGCCGAGCGTTCCAAGTCCCCCAGCTTTCAAATCGACCACGTTCACAAGCCCGATAAAATGCACTCCCTTGTGATCGAAGCTGTACCAACCGGCGCCTTTGGTTCCCTTGCCATACCGCGCGAGATACTGTTCTCCATTGTCTGTAAGCATGTCATGCTCGCCGGGCACAAAGAACGCTTGCCTCACTTTCGCTGACTTTAATACCTGGTCGAGCGTGTCGAATTCGCTGGGCTTTGACAAATGACTCAAGTCACCCGTATGGATCAGAAAGTCCGGCGTACGATCAAGTGCGTTGATCTTTCCGATCGTTTCCTGGAACGTGGCCGTCACATCTTTATTAGCTTCTTTATTGAAGCCAATATGACTGTCGCTGATCTGAACGAAGCTGAATCCTCCGTCCCGTCCCGCCTCGTGATGTGTCATTTGGCCGAATGCTTTGGAGGTCAGCACGCCTCCGGCAACAGTCCAAACAGCACCGGTTCCAGCCCAGGCCATACATTCCAGAAAACCGCGGCGATCCACTCCATCTTTGTTGAGATCTACTCTAATTCGCTTAAACAAGCTATTTCTCCATTTCTAGTTCTGGCGGCTCTTCAGCCTTTCGCCAAGTACTACCGGGAGTGCGTCTGGAAAATTCCCGCCTTGTGCAATTTTGTTAGCGCACGTTGAGGCACGCCCGGTTATGACTTACTTACTTGAGTCTTCCCGCTTCTTAAGGCTGTACTCAGGCCAACGCGACAAATTCATGTAATGGCGCCCGCCGCGCACATCTCTTTCAATCAGCCAAACACAGGCGCCACATAGCTGTACCATGGGCAGACGATCTGATTTGAGTGGCAATTCTGGCAGGATCGCTGCAATAATGTTTCACCCCGGGAGACATCGGCAGCGCGTTAATCGACACTCGCGGTCCGTGCGGTTGCCGAAGAGTACACGATGAGAATCGCAACAACAACTCCGAGCCATGCCCATAATCGGCCATTCACGAAATGCGTTTTCACGTCTTAGATACCGTTTATCGAAATGCTTTATTCCTTGTAGTAAAGGAAGAATGCTGAGAAACTAACACTTGCCACGCGGCGTGTCACGTCAACCGTGGAATAAAATGGCGGGAAATTCGGTAGGGAAAGGCAGAATCCAGCGCTTCGAACAGATCCTTTTGCCCACCTAAATGCCGCTTATAATCTGGCACGGTGGCTTACGCGTGATGAACATGACGCTGAGGATGTCGTCCAGGAGTCATACCTGCGTGCTCTCAACTCCTTTGATACGTTTCAATTTGGGCGCGATGCACGGGCCTGGTTGCTGAAAATCGTGCGAAACACTTGCTACACTTGGCTGCGCAAGAATCGGCCTTACGAAGTGGCTGCGCAGTTTGACGAGAGCACGCGAGACGTTCCGAACGCGCCCTCCGATCCCGAGACGGCAGTCCTCGCAAAAGCAAATTCACAACTGGTCCGGCAGGCGCTCGAGCAAATATCTCCTGAGTACCGTGAGGCATTGATTTTGCGCGAATTAGAAGGCTTCTCCTATAAAGAGATTGCTCAGATCGTCGACATTCCTTTGGGAACCGTGATGTCGCGTTTATCTCGAGCGCGCAAGGAACTCCGCGACCGGCTGCAGAAAGAAGCGCAGGAGGTAAGACGATGAGTTGTCAAAACGCGCGCCAGCTAATAGATGCTTATGCCGATGGAGAGTTGGACCTTGTCCGGGGTATGGAGTTTGAACATCATCTGGAACATTGTGTTGAGTGCGGTGTGCTGTACAAGCAGGTTGAAGAACTGCGGAGCGCAGTCCGCGCTCATACTCCCTACTTCGCCGCGCCTGAACTCCTCGAAAAGAAGATTCGCGCCCGGCTTCGGCTTTCTTCCGAAGCGCAAGGCTCAGCCGTCCCAAAAACATCTATGGCGTGGCGTCTCTCTGCTGTGGCGGCCGGCATCGTGGCTTTAGCCATTTTCAGCGCCATGTTTGTGGCCTTGCTCCGGCGCTCACCCGCTACAGAACAGGTAGCGGACCAGGTTGTATCGAGCCATATCCGTTCTTTGATGGCGAACCACTTGGCTGATGTCCCCTCGTCAGATCAGCACACAGTGAAGCCTTGGTTCAATGGGAAGCTCGACTTTTCGCCCCCGGTGAAAGATCTCAAAACTGAAGGATTCCCACTCACGGGGGGGCGTCTGGATTACTTGGAGGGCCGGCCCGTCGCGGCCCTCTTGTACCGGCGCAATCAGCACACAATTAACCTTTTCGTTTGGCCATCATCCCATTCAGATTCTGAACCACAAACATTTGCCATCAAGGGCTATAACGTAATCCACTGGACCCGCTCGGGAATGACTTACTGGGCGGTATCCGATCTTAATGCTGGCGCGTTAAGTGACTTTGTGCGCCACCAGCAAAAATGATTTCGATCCGCTGGGGGGGGCGGAACCCCGACGTTCTCGATGAATAGGAAGTCGAGATCGGCAGGATCCCACCCCTCGAGAGCAGTATCGATCATCGCAACGTCGAGATGACACAGCGTTCCGGTCGTGATCTGCGGACCGGCGCTTGGCTGCGCGCGAGTCGTGCTGCGTCATTATCCGTAGCGAGATCCCCAACCAGAGCAGCGGACGACACTGCTGTTCCAGCATTGTCAAGGTCTTTTGCAGGAATGCCGTCTTGCCCGAGCCGGGACTAAACACCAGGCTAACCACGAAAACACCCAGCATTCTGGAAACGCTGCCGCAGCCCCCGCGCGATTTCATCGTTCTGCTTCAGCACATTCTGCCGAACTTCAACGATACGCAACGTGCTCGTCATGCGCCGTCG
>JBBSFW010000331.1:0-3785 GCA_038254805.1 Terriglobales bacterium | reverse complement strand
AGCTCCTGGCGATGTTTTAGGCATTGACATATCAAGGCAACGGCTCTCCAATGGCAAAATGCCGCGCCACTGCTCGACCAGTTGCCTGTACGCCTCGCCGACAGGCCGAATCTTTCGATTTAAGTCATACAGGCCGAGCGGATTCACGCGGCCGTTGTCTTCGCGCAACGCAGTATCCCAGTCCACCTGGTCAGTGAGGCTGTACCAAGTGAAGCCTACGATCGGTACTCCATCGTCTTTCAGCCGGACCATATTGGCCCATTCCTTCCAAAGCCATCCCGGAGCCCGTTCAGCGTCCGGCAAGTTCGTTTCCGTGTGCATAACGGGCAGATGATACCGGTCGTAATACTGCTTCGTGATGACGTAGTGCCCATAGATCTCGCCCGAAGGCCGGATGGGCCGATCACCCGTAGGGACCAAGTGCTCGTTCGTTACGTAATAGTCGTTGCCCATGATGCAATACGGCTTAACGGCTGTCCCCTGTTCGAGGAACCAAGCATATTCGTCCCGGCTCATGCCGTTGTCGGTCAGGTATTGGTACATGCAAGCATGTACGTCCAAGCCATAACAGAGATCCAGGGATAGGAATCGCTTCTGGTTGTACAGATGGGCCCGCGCCTGGGCATCAGGCCGTTCCGCGTGGAAATATTCAGTCGCTTCGCTTTGGATGAAAAGTGCCCACGGCTGCGCCGCGAGGATCGCTTGCTCCGCGAGTAGATTGGCGCGCACAAGGTGCTTCAGGGCGGTGACAAAAGCCTTATCCGACGAGAGGCGTTCGTTCCACCAGCCGTACTGCGCCGAGAACGTTGCCGTTATAAAGATTTCATTAATAGGGGTAAAATAGCGCACCCAGGGGTATCTTCGTGCAAAGGTCCCCGCATAGGCAGCAAACAACTCGGGCCAGTCGGGGTTTTGAAAGCTACCGGCCCAGTCCGGAACGCCGAAATGACACAGGTCGGCAATCGGTGTAATGCCGAGCCGCTGCATTTCCGCGAAAGTCTCGTCTGAAAAGGCCCAGTCGTATCGATTGGGTCCGAGATGCGCGCGATAATACGGCGGGCCGTAGCGCAAGTATTCCAGACCCAGTTCCCGAACGAGCGAAAAATCCTCGCGCCAGCGCTGATAGTGATTCGTCTTCTCCAGTTCGTCTACGCGCTTAACTTTGCCGTCGGGCAGGGCAATAGTCGGATAGCTGTTCTCGATGCCGGTAGCAAACAGGAAACGATGGGTGCTCGGGCCAGGGCGGCTGTGGATCGGAGTGTGGCTCACGCTTCCTCCGGTGACATTGCGTCCAGCACATGCTTTGCTCGCCCCTTACTTCGGCAGTTGATCAGGGCCGCAGCCAACGCGATGCCGCTCACGATCAACACTACGGCAGCGGCGGGCTCGGCAATGGTAAGTGCTTTACGCCTCGGCGATCCGTACTGCACGTTATGCATGCCCCAGCGCTCAAATTGCGCCCACCGCATCGCGGCGTTTCCGGGCGCGCTCACACCGAGACCTTTTAGCAGCTCCGGCAAAGCAGTCTGCAGTACGGGATGTCCGGGAATGAAGTAAACGCGCGGATCATTCTTGTACTTGGGCAGGGCCGCATCATCGAAAACTACGTAAGGACCTTCTTTGAGGTGCTCCTCGAAGTGATGATCTTCGATTTCGCCAATCATGATGGTGGGCGTGCCTTTCAGCCAGATCACCTGGTTTAACTCGCCCCGCCGCAGCATGCTATCGATCGCACTCTTTACATGTCCGATGGTACCGGCCAAGGTCACACCCTCGCCAACCAGGAAATTGATGGGCAGATAACCGTATCCCTCATGGGCTGGCCAGGCGTGGAACGCGACCTGCTCGATCGGTACGCCGACGTACTCGATGGGATCCCGTACACCTAAACCCCGCTTCTCCGCTTCCGCGGCAAAGCCCAGCTTCCGCCAGTCATGCCCCAGCAGTCGAGCGATGCTGACATCGGTCGCGACCGGGTCGGCAGAAGCCAGAATGCAGCCGCACCAATGCGGCAGGTTGGCAATCGGACCGTCGCCTTCGCCGCAAATAAGAGCATCGATGACGCATAGGTGTGGCCGACTCACTGTCATGATGTCCATGAATCGTCCGATCATGTCCTCATCACCGTGGTTATGGTTGCGCCAACTCTGATTGACCGCTCCAACCCAGTTTTTGAGCGCGCCGGTGATGGGCTCAATGTGGTGATTCTTGGCCTTGGCGGCATCGATGATGACATCTGCATCGAGGAGCGGCACAGGAAGCGGTACCTCTTGAATGACGATGCCATTCGGAATCTTTACCGTTCGGTTCGGGACGTCATCGCTGCCCAGGTCAATCAGCTCAGCGCCCTCCTTTTCGGCTATTGCAGCCATGCCGGTAATACGCATGCAGTCCATGGAGGAAAAGAAACCACCACTCGACTCTGCTACCTGCACTGTTCGAGCGCCGGCCTGCCTAGCCAGCCGGATTAGTGCGCCAACCACCAGCGGGTCTGTGGTGCAACCCTCTTCTGCCGAGTAGAAAACCGTCTGGTTAGGCTTTATCAGCACCGTTTGCCCAGGTTTTACGAATTGGGAAATACCACCCAGATGACTGAGCGCTTCATGGACGAGTGCTAGTACCCGCTCTTGAGAGCGATGTTTCTCCGAAGTATGCGAGATACTGACTCGGGCCGGTCTTCTTTCTGCCATTTCCTGTTCTCCTGTTACTATTTGCGGACACTGACAGGGCTTACAAACATCTGTAGGCGCCCGCGCCCGACCACCGCGAGAACGACTGAACGCCAGCCGCTTTCCATGTGTTCATGCTGCCCGGACAACTGCATACCAGTCGTGCGGTCAGTGGCCATGAGAATGTAGTACCTCATTTCCACGTGGGCGGGACTGTGGGGCGCGATGAGTTCATCTCACCCACATAGACGCCACCCGTCGCCAGCTTTGGCAATGTTTCCGGCATTCGCCCTTCATGTCGTTCATGCTCATCGAACTTTTATCGCCACGCCCAGGCCCTGATTGGCCCGAAATTGGCGGTTGCTGGCCTAGCACAGCCGTCCAGGAAAGTGCCAAGGCGGCTGCCGATGCGATATATAATCTGCTTCTCATAGTTGATGCTCCTTTTAGTAAAACTGTGATCTTGTAGTCAACGCATATAACTGGGTTCAGCACGTACATGATCTTTACCTTCCGATTTCAGCAATCATCGGTCCTGAAATCGTCATCGCCGCCGACTCTCGTTCCGATTCCTTCCTCTCGCCTCTCTTTCGACTTTCCGAAGCCTGCCTCGCGCAATTCTATTGAGAACTAGACGCTCAGCTCACAATCTCTCTCTGGCGGGATCGGCCCTTCCGAAGTTCGCCGCCGCCTTATTTTCCGAGACGTAGTTCCGATTCCAAGCCGGAATCTCTACCACGACATCACCTCTCACCACTGCCTGGCATCCGAGTCGGGAATGTAACGTCAATCCGGGAGCCATATCCAGGCGGTCCTCTTCGCACTCTTCCATGGGCAACAAATTGTCATCTCTTTGCCGCACGATGATGTGGCAAGTCGTACACGCACAATTACCTCCACAAGCGTGCTCGAGTGATACGCCAAAATTGAGTGCTAAATCCAGCAAGGATTCGCGTTTCCCATGCTCCCGGTACGGCAGTTCGCCAGGCTCGAACTCGATCGTGCGGTTGGCGCGAAGAAAAGTGACCTTCGGCATTATCGTTTTCCTCGTGAATTCCTGTTGGATTCCCGGTCCGAGCGCTTGTTCGTAATGCGAGCTTGTTTAACAATCGTCTT
>JBBSFW010000330.1:0-3789 GCA_038254805.1 Terriglobales bacterium | reverse complement strand
GCGCAGCACCCGCCGCACGGCGAAGGTGTAATCGAGTGGAGCGTAGAAGACCCCGTCCACCAGCGAGCCGAGCTTTTGTTCAGCAACCGCGCGGCCGGCGAGCGTGGCCGTAGAAAGGAAAACCGGAGTTTCCGGGCTGCGCTTCCGTAGCTGCTCCACCAACCGCACCGACGAAATCACTTCCCCTACTGAAACGGCGTGCAACCAGATGCCGCCGGGGGCCGTCCGCTTGAACGATGCTGGAAGGGTGCCGAAACGCTCCAGGAAGCTGCGGAAGTAGTTGGAATCCCGATAGCCCCGAATCAGAAAATAGATTAGAAGGAGCGGAGCCCCCAGCATACGGGCCGCTCCGTATAGGAGAAAAATGAGACCGCTCTCGATGCCCCTCATCGCCTGTGTGGCGCTGCTGATCGCTGCCCCGCGGACTTTCGCCGACAAGAAGAGTGAATCGAAATTCGAGGTGGGACCGGCGGCCTCCTATCCATCCAAGCAGACCAGCGACAACGTGACCATAGCGGCGGTGGCCTATGACACAGACGATTTGGCGCACACTGCTTTCGGCAAGATGAATCCATACCAGTCCGGAGTGTTACCGGTTTTGGTCATTATTCAGAATGACACGCAGGTCGCCATCCGGATGGACAACGTGAAAGTAGAGTACGTGTCCCTGGACGGTAGCCGCATTGAGGCCACTCCCGCCATGGACGTCAAGTTTGTCGGCCCGGGGCCCAAGCGGCCCCAGCCCAACACCGGCAGTCCCATTCCGCCAGGTCTGATCAAACACAAAAGACCTTTAGCTGCGTGGGAAATCGAGGGCCGGGCTTTTGCCGCCAGGATGCTGCCGCCTCATGAATCCGCCAGCGGATTTTTTTATTTTCAGACTCGCCACCAGCCGGGAGCCAAGCTCTACTTAACCGGCCTGCACGAAGCCAACAGCGGCAAGGAAATTTTGTACTTCGAAATTCCCCTGGACAAAGCCCGCTAAACCTACAGCAACATCACCGGTTCATCGCGCTGTTCCCGAAGCAGCATCAACGATTGCCGCGCCAGCTCGACCGGCTCGCCCACCGGAACCAACTCCGCATTCGGTGCCGCCTCCGGCCGGTTCGTATCGATCACGATTTCCCACCCGCGGTTCTGAGGCCCGGCCGGTACAAAAAATTTGATGGGCTCGTGATGGCAATTGAGCATCAGCAGGAAGGTATCGTCGCTAACCCGCTCGCCTTTTTCGTCCACGTGATCGATAGTCTCGCCATTCAACACCACTCCTAGGCAGCGCACCCAGCCAGCGCCCCACTCCTCGTCCGTCATTTCGAGTCCGTCCGGGCGCACCCACAGAATATCTTTGGCCTCGGAGTGGCGAATGCTCCGGTCCTGGAAGAATTTGCGCCGGTGCAAATTAGGGTGTTCGCAGCGCAGCTTGATCAGTTTTCGCGTAAACTCCAGCAGCGAAAGCCTCCGTGCATCCAGTTGCCAGTCGAACCACGTCAGCTCATTGTCCTGGCAATAAGCGTTGTTGTTGCCGTGCTGATCCTGATCGATCTCATCGCCTCCCCGGATCATGGGCACCCCCTGGGAAAGGAGCAGTGTCGCCAGAAAATTTCTCTTCTGGCGCTCGCGTAGCTCATTGATCCCGGGGTTATCGGTGGGCCCCTCCACTCCAAAATTCAAGGAGTGGTTTTCGTTAGTTCCGTCGCGGTTGTCTTCTCCATTTGCGTCGTTGTGTTTCTCGTTGTAGCTGACTAGATCGTGCAAAGTAAAGCCATCGTGGGCCGTAACGAAATTAATGCTCGCGGAAGGCCGTCGCCCTTCGCGTTCATAGAGATCGCTGCTGCCGGTCAGCCGGTGGCCCAGATCGAAAAGTTGCCCGTCGTCGCTCTTCCAGTAGCGGCGCACGGTATCGCGGTACTTGCCATTCCACTCCGCCCACAGCACCGGAAACCGGCCCACTTGATAGCCGCCTTCGCCTACATCCCAGGGCTCGGCGATCAGCTTGACTTGTGAAATCACAGGGTCCTGGTGGATCACATCGAAGAAGGCGGACAAGCGATCCACATCGTGCAGCTCGCGTGCCAGCGCGGCAGCCAGGTCGAACCGAAATCCGTCCACGTGCATCTCCTGCACCCAGTAGCGCAGGCTGTCCATGATCAACATCAGCACTTGCGGATTGCGGACGTTGAGACTGTTGCCCGTCCCCGTATAATCCATGCAGTAGCGAGGATTGTCCGCAACCAGCCGGTAGTAGGTGGTATTGTCCACCCCTCGAAAGCTGAGCATGGGACCCATGTGATTGCCTTCGGACGTGTGATTGTAGACCACGTCCAGAATCACCTCAATGCCCTCCCGGTGCAGGGCCTTCACCATGTTCTTGAATTCCGAAACCTGGCCGCCGGTGTCGCCCGAGCTGGAATAGCGTGAATCCGGCGCGAAGAAGTTTGTGGTGTTGTAACCCCAGTAATTGGTCAGGCCCTTGTCGACCAGATGTTTGTCGTCCAGAAAATCGTGCACCGGCATTAATTCGATGGCCGTGATTCCAAGTTTCTTCAGATAAGTGACGCTGGCCTTGGACGCCAACCCCGCATACGTTCCGCGCAACTCCTCCGGCACGTCGGGATGCTTCTTGGTGAAACCTTTGACGTGCAATTCGTAAATAATGGAATCGCTCAGGGGTATCTTAGGCGAGCGATCCTGCTCCCAATCGAAGAACCGGGTGACCACCACGCACTTGGGCATCCCGGGGCCGCTGTCGCGGTCATCCATGTGCAGATCTTCTTCCGGGTTGCCCAGCACATACGGAAAGATAGCGCTATTCCAGTCCACCTTGCCCGCTATGGCCTTGGCGTACGGGTCGATCAGCAGCTTGTTCGGATTGAAGCGTAGCCCCTGAGCTGGATCATAAGGGCCGTAAACCCGGTATCCGTAGAGCTGCCCAGGCTGAACGCTAGGCAGGTAACCGTGCCAGACGTGGGCAGTCCGTTCCAGCAGCTCGATTTTGTCCGATTCGCCGGATTCACGATCCTTGAACAGGCAAAGCTCCACCTTCTCGGCACGTTCGGAATAGAGCGCAAAATTCGTGCCGGTCCCATCCCAAGTCGCCCCCAGGGGAAATGATTTCCCCAATAACAGTGTTCTAGCCATCAGCTACTCACCTTACACGGTTGTCTTTGCACAGGTTGGTGGGGAGCCACTTGCGCTGGAGCCGGACCTGAGCAACCATCACTTAGTCGTCGATGGATCTCTTTCTCCAAAAGTGTTAATTTTTCTTATGCGTAATCTTGCATTCTCGCGGCCGCCCTCACAGCCGGCGCTGTGAGCCTCGCCGCACAGCAAGCCCCGCCAAGCCAATCCGGGCTCATCCCCGTAACTGTCACCGACCCGCACAATCGTTTCGTCACCGGCCTCAGACAGGAAAACTTCTCAATTCTCGAGAACGGAATTCCTCGCCCAATCACTTACTTCTCTCACCTTGACGCCCCGTTCTGGGTCGCTATTGTCGGTGAGTCGCCATTGTCATTGGGCGACATGCTCAAGCCCGACGACGCATTGATTCAAACCTCGTCTATGTCCGACGCACTCGGTCAACTCATCGCCTCGAAGAACGAGAGAAAAGCAATTATCCTGCCTAAGGCGGCTGACGTTCATGGAGTTCCCGCCGCCATCCAGGTTCTGCAAACCGACGATGCATTCAAAGCTGTCATCGAACTTCGGAATCAATACTTATTGCGATTTCAGTCCTCCGACGCAGCGGCTCGCTTTGAAGTCATTGTCAAACCGCCGCGCGGCGTGCCG
>JBBSFW010000329.1:0-3819 GCA_038254805.1 Terriglobales bacterium | reverse complement strand
GCTCCTGAATTCCAATTGCCCGACGTTATATCAGGCAAGACGGTCAAGGTCGGAGACTTCGCTGATAGTAAGGCGCTGCTTGTCATGTTTATTTGCCGGCATTGCCCGTTTGTGAAACACGTTCAGCACGAGCTGGCTCGTCTGGGCAAAGATTATGCCTCGCAATCGCTCGGCGTTGTCGGCATCTCTTCGAACGACGCAGATGCATATCCCGATGACTCACCCGATAGTCTGCGGGCAATGGCTACGGAACTCGGCTTCAATTTTTCGTTGTGTTATGACGAGAGCCAGCAAATTGCGACAGCCTATTCAGCGGCCTGCACGCCTGATTTTTTTCTTTTCGATGAGAAGCGCCGGCTTGCATACCGAGGTCAGTTAGATGACAGCCGTCCGGGGAATGGAAAGCCGGTGACCGGGCGCGATCTGCGGAGTGCAATCGACGCCCTATTGGAAGGCCGCCCAGTTAGCCCGAACCAAACGCCCAGCATCGGTTGCAATATTAAATGGCGTTGAGCGACGCATGGTCCAGTCCTGCCGTAGATGCAAGCTCTGACTAATCCTTCAACCCAAAGCTTCGGACCACAGCTCCGCCGGATGCTTATGCTCGCCCTGCCGGTGATTTTTGCAGAACTAGGCTGGATGTCGATGTCGGTGGTGGACACCATCATGGTGGGACGCCTGGGGCCTGCTGCTATAGGCGCGACGGGAGTTGGCAGCAGCGCCTTTTACTCGTTCGCAATTTTTGGAATGGGCTTGCTACTTGGCCTGGACACGCTAGTGTCGCAATCCTACGGCGCTGGGAACCGGGAAGCTTGCCGCCAGTTCCTGGCGCAAGGCGTTTACCTTGCCCTATGCATCAGTCCCTTGTTGATGGTATTTTTCGCATTCGTGCCGCCCCTCTTCTATGCTCTTGGCGTGACTGCCGACGTCAGTGCACTGGCGGGACCCTTCTTGACAACCCTCAGTTGGGGCACCTTGCCTCTCCTGCTTTATGCGGTCTTCCGCCGATATCTTCAAGGCATAGGACACGTTCGACCAGTCATGTTTGTACTGGTCAGCGCGAACGCCATAAATTGGTTTTTCAATTGGCTTTTGATCGAAGGGCATTGGGGGCTGCCCGCGCTGGGCGTTACTGGATCCGCACTGTCCACGTGCATGGCAAGAATCTACATGGCGGCGCTGCTCGCGTTTTTCATTTGGTGGTTTGAAAGGCAAATCGAGCCGGATCTCAAGAGTCTGCTTCGCAAGCCGGAAGGTGCGCGGCTGTGGCGGTTGTTGCGTATCGGCTTTCCCGCTGCGCTCCAAATTTTGCTCGAGGTCGGTGCATTCGGGGCGGCTGCCGTGCTCGCTGGGCGCTTAACGCCGGTCGCCTTGGCCGCTCATCAAATCGCGCTGACTTGTGCCGCCCTGAGTTATATGGTCCCGCTAGGTATCTCTTCCGCTGCGGCCGTCGCCGTTGGCCACTCCATCGGGCGGGGAGAAGGCCGTGTTGCGCGGAAGAGTGGTTTCATCGCTTTGGGTATCGCCTGCGCTTTCATGTCGTGCTCCGCTCTAGTGTTCCTGCTTCTACCTAAGCAAATCCTGCATCTCTACACGAGCGATCCCGGTGTCGTCCTCGTAGGCACGGGTCTGCTTGGTTTAGCAGCTCTCTTTCAACTATTTGACGGTATTCAAACTGTCGCCACCGGCGCACTGAGAGGCTTAGGGAATACGCGTGGGCCTATGTTGGTTAATCTCGGCGGCTATTGGTTTTTCGGGTTGCCTGTCGGCTATCTACTCTGCTTTCATTACGAGCGCGGGGTCTATGGATTGTGGTGGGGTCTGTCATTGGCTCTGATCGTGATTGCTCTGATCCTCCTGTATTCCTGGGATCGAAACTCTCGCGAATTATGGAGCTTAAGCTCCTAAGAAGTATCAGGGATATCGGCGCTTATCTAGAGTCACCCCACTCGTCCGGGCACCGCTCGCCACAGAGCCTCAAAATTAAGGTATAAAGGTAAATACAACAATAAACTTCGCGCGCACTCGGTTGGAGAGTCGCGCCCAGGAGGTTTCGATGCGCTGTTTTCAAGGGGCGCTGGCGGCACTCGCCGCATCGTTTATTTTTCCGCTGCTCATGTCAGGAGATTCCGGTAATCCAAACTTTACAGGGGCCTGGCAAATGGACACGACCAAGAGTCAGGTTCTAGACGGTCGTCTCGTCACCCTTACGATTGAGAATGTCTCGAACAAACTCAAAATGATTAGGGTCGTTCGAGAGAAGGACGGGAAGGAGGTTACTTCGCAGTTCCTTTGTGGAACTGGCGGCACCGAATGCGAGTACGACGAGGGCGGGCACAAAGCGAAGGTTTCTGTCTGGTATAACGGGCCTGCGCTGGTCGTCTTGAAGACTGACGGACCGAAAGAAGATGCTAGTGATGAGTGGACAATGAAATTGTCCTCGGATGCCCACACGCTCACCATAGCGTTGGAGCACATCGACCCGACCAGTAAAGAAGAAACTCTCGTTTTCAGCAAGCGCGCTTCGCACTAGCAACCCGGCTGGTTCCAGAACCTGCTACTCGTCTCGCAAGGCCGGTGTAGGACGACTAGTGAAGGCGCATGCTAGTAGTTTCAAACCTGATTTTGGTACTTTGTTGTCCCATAATTCTTCAAACCCGATCTAGATGTCACCTATACTGCTGGCTGGAATAGATTTGTATGCCGTCTTTCGGCGATGCAGTGAAAAGATTCATTAGCTCAAGAGTTCTGCCACTCTGGGCAGTGTTTTTGTGCGCGCAGTTCGCTGTCGCTCAAAACGATTGGGGGACCACTGGTGATCTCCGTGTCATAGGCGATTTCGACGGCGACGCGAAGCTTGACTATTCTATCTGGCGCCCGTCTGACGGTACTTGGCACATCTTCGAGAGCACAAACCCTACAAACGCAGTCGTACTGCAATTCGGCCTATCCGGCGATGTCCCGGTCCCCGCCGACTACGACGGTGACGGAAAGACGGACTTAGCAGTTTGGCGGCCCGCTGAGGGGAACTGGTACATCAAACCCTCGACGGGTGTGCCGCCCTACAAAGTGCAGTGGGGAATTCCAGGCGATATCCCAATCTCGGCCGATTATGACGCCGATGGAAAGACCGATCTCGCCGTTTGGCGGCCTCCGATCAGACTTGGCACATCATTCTGAGCAGTGATCCCAGCAAACCGCTTGAACGGCAGTGGGGACTGCCGGGTGATATTCCAGTCAGAGGCGATTTTGATAAGAGCGGAAAACAGGAAATCGCAGTTTGGCGGCCGTCCAACGGAACATGGTTCGTCATTTTTGGCACTACGGGCGCGCCATTCACCAAGCAGTGGGGATTGCCAGGTGATGTTCCCGCACCCGCCGACTATGACGGCGATGGGATTACTGACTACGCGGTCTGGCGGCCATCGACTGAGAATCTACATATTGTCCCGAGCAGTAATCCCGGAGCACCATACACTCAACCGGTGAGATCTCCGACTAATATTCTAGCGACGAAACTTGGCGTAGGCAGCCTTGGAGCGGGTGTCTTTGTTTACGTTAACGGGGACTTCGACGGGGACGGTCAGCCCGATTTCGCCGTATGGCGCCCCTCAGATGGCAGATGGTTTGTTGTCCCGAGCAGTACGCCGACAGCCCCGGTCGCTAGGCAATGGCGACTGCCGGGTGATCTTCCAGTTCCGGGGAATTTCACTACCGCGCGTGGAGGAGCTACTGATTTTGCGGTGTGGCGGCCGGCGAATGGTACGTGGTACATCATGTCGAGTGATGGCGGGACTGCTTCTGAGGTGCAATGGGGCT
>JBBSFW010000328.1:0-3827 GCA_038254805.1 Terriglobales bacterium | reverse complement strand
AGCTGGTCCACAAAGCGTTCGCTAGCGGGGGCTCGAACGGGCAAATAATCAAAAACTTCTTGAATGGAACGTGGATTGGCGAGCCGCTCCATGTCATTCTTACGGACATTCCTATCGGTGCCTGGACGATCGCGCTTGTGTTCGATGGCTTAGACCTGATGAGCAAAAAGCGCGAATTTTCCATGGCCGCCGATGCATCGGTCGGAATAGGGTTAATTGGCGCTGCCGGCGCGGCCGTAACGGGCGTGACCGATTGGCAAGACGCCGACGCGCCCGCCCGACGGCTCGGAATGATTCACGGGCTCCTGAATGTCGGCGCAACAGCGCTCTTTGCGACCTCTTTCATTTTGCGCAAGAAGAAGTCGCGGACCGGCGGACGTGTTTTCTCCGCACTGGGATATGCTGTCATGACCTTCGCCGCCCATCTCGGTGGAAAGATGGTGTACGAGTACAGAGTGGGTGTTGATCGAACCGACGGCGAAGTGTTTCCGCAAGACTTCGTTCCCGTGATGCCGGAAACAGGTTTAGCGGAGGCCAAGCCAACCCGCGCCGAACACGATGGCGTGCCAATCCTGCTGGTTCGCCGCGGAACCCAAATCTTTGCGTTGGCAGAGACCTGCTCTCATTTCAGCGGACCGCTCTCGGAAGGCGACCTGGTCGGCGACAGTATCGTATGCCCATGGCATAAATCCAGGTTCGCGCTGGAGGATGGCCGGGTGCTCGATGGACCGGCCGTGCATCCTCAACCCTGCCTAGAGGTCCGGGTACAGAACGGACAAATAGAAGTTCGTAAGCCGCTATGCCCTGTCACAAAAGTAATGTCGTCGGCAACCGCAGGAATACCCGCCACGGGATAGTCTGCGTGAATGGGGGTTTGCGATGATTCAACTGGAACGGGCGTACGACGCAGAGAGCAGCACGGATGGTACACGGTTCCTGGTGGAACGGTTGTGGCCGAGAGCAGTCAAGAAGAGCTCCCTCAAGATCGAGGCCTGGCTTAAAGATGCAGCTCCGAGTACCGACTTGCGGAAATGGTTCAGTCACGATCCAGCTAAATGGGATGAATTTCGTCGTCGCTACTTCGCGGAACTGAAGGCTAATCCCAATTCCTGGGGGTCGATCCTCCAAGCTGCTCGCCGCGGGACCGTAACCTTGGTTTACAGTTCGCACGATACAGAGCACAACAATGCGGTAGCGCTTCAGGAATTTCTTCAACATCACTTAAGTAAAGTACGCAAACCGGGTTCGGCACGAAAGAAAACTGATGGTTCCTGAATTCCCAAGCTTCGGCATCATGCCGGATCTTTTGTGGGCCGAGATAGTCGCTGAACTTTTAGCGCAACTGCAGGCTGAGTTTCATCTCGGGAGTGGTCTAAATCACAATCCATCACACTGCGACGTTTGAGATTGAAGGAAAGATGATGGAGCTTTTACAACGACAAATCCGCACGATCTCGATGGTATCCGGCAGTCTGCTCACAATTACGGCATGCTCGACATCTTCGGATGCGACTAAGCCACACCAGGCGAACTTAACCCAACCAGCCAATGCAACCCAAACGAGTACAAATGTCGCTATCGTTCCGCCCTCCCTGGCGAATGTTGGCGAATATGGGGAAAACATCTACGACGCGGCAAAAGCGGGAAATTGGACCACAGCTGCCGACAAACTACGTGGTTTGAAAGACGCGGCTCATCAGGTGCGTTTAGATGTGAGAAACGCCAACACCGAAGACCGTCTCGATGCCCAGGTTGGCTCTGTCGACAAGGCCGTAGTTGGTAAAGACCGCCTGGCCGCCATGCGCGAGGCGAATCAGGTGACACTAATTGCGGCAAATATGAGCCAGCCGTTCAATCCAAAGATTCCGGTCGACGTTGTCAAACTGGATTATTATGGCCGAGAGTTAGAAGCTTGGACGGCGGCGAAAAACTCGGGTAAGTTGCAGTCGACGGTCATCGCGGTGCGCAACACTTGGGATGGAATACGACGGGCGGTGGAGTCTCGGATCGGCGGAGGCACAGCAGTTCGATGGCTTAATGACTAAGCTTCAAAACGCCAAGACGCCAGCTGATTACAACCAGATCGCGTCGGCTTTACTCGAGAGCGTCGATAAGCTCGAGTCGCTAGCGGGGTCGTAGCGGTTTATCTTGAATTCCTGGATCGTCTGACCCTTTGCTCGATCCGATCGTGTCCCGCCATACGCATTTAAAACGCTCGTTGCCGCGCGGCGCAAATAATCGGCCGTGAAATCCGGCCCAAGCTATGCGCCGTGGCCGAAGATGGAACCGCACTCCATCAGTCCGTTGCGAAGGAATACCTGCTGGCCACCGAGGATGTCGTCGTGCGTAAACAAGACTTGTCCGGCCGGATTGACGACCCGTGCGGGGATCGGCGCTTCTCCGGTATACGTCCGGTATGCCAGGAATCCCAAAATAAAGAAGCCCAACGAGAACCACAATGGCAACGGCCTGTAGCCATGCTTTCGAAACCAGCAAATCTCGTCTGAGCGCGTGTGGGCTATTTCTTGCCATGGTCTTCTTCTCCCTTCACCCCGTTAGATCAATTGGCAGCGTGAAAGTCAACAGTCGCATTTGGGCACCCTCGAGATTTTTCAGTGCAAGATACTCGGTGGGCTTGGCTTGCTCGGAACTGGATTTTATTTCGGCAGTTCGAGATCGATGAAGCCGACTTGAGCGTGATCCGGCCATCCAGTTGGGGTGAGCTCGAAAGTGAGGGCGCTCGCCGGGAGTATTGCTCCGCTACTGCATGCCTGCCAGAAGCGCGTATACCCGTCTCGATCCCGGACAGGATCGTTCCTGGAGTTCCGCGTGCTGACCCTGACGTATCGGCATGTTGAAATGAATGTATGAAGAACGATAAGCCTTTCCTCACTGATGTAGAACAACTGCGAACAAAAGCGCGTGCAAGCCTCGAGCAAGGCGCGGTGACCCCCAACTATCGAGGCGACGTAAAGCAGACCATCGAGATCCTGCAATCGGTGCTTGCGACGGAGATTGTCTGCGTGCTGCGCTACACAATGAACGCGATCGCTGCCTCCGGTATTTCCAGTGATGGCGTAAAAGAGGAGTTCGAGGAGCACGCCAAAGAAGAGCAAGAGCATATGAGGGCGGTGGCCGAGCGAATAAATCAGCTAGGGGGAACCCCAAATTTTAATCCGGAAGGATTAGCGATGCGGTCGGCTTCCCAGTACGTTGAGGGTGCGAATCTTGTCGAAATGATCAAGGAGAATCTGGTGGCAGAGCGGATCGCCTGTGAACACTATCGCGAACTGATCCGATTCTTCGCCGACAAAGATCCGACCACTCGCGTCATGATGGAGCGTATTCTGACTAATGAAGAAGAACACGCGAACGATATGCATGATTTACTGATCGCTCATGAAGGCAAGCCTATGCTTCCGAGCAATAATTAGTTAAACTCGACCGACTCGTTTTCCGAGGGCCACTTTGTGAAAGAGAAGGCTCCAGTGCTGGCGCTCCCCGGCGTGGCTCTTGAACGACGCAATTCGGAGTCGCGGAACTGCCCGCTGCATATCGCCCCGGCAGATTATCCTGGTGCATGACGGCTATGCCAAGGATTTCTTTCTTGCCTCGGTGATCACCCAAAACCAGCCATACGTGATCACCTGAAAACCAGCCAACGATAGAACCCGATTCAGGACGTTAATCCTAAAAACGGCAGTTACCCAGTAGCATCAGCCAAGCGGCCTGTTGTTCCTAGGATCTTGCTTCCAAGGAAATAGCGGAACGCGGCGCTCAGAATCAGTTTCCAGCAGTGGTCTTTAGTCAACTGCTCCGCAGTGTTT
>JBBSFW010000327.1:0-3830 GCA_038254805.1 Terriglobales bacterium | reverse complement strand
GTGCGGTTGTAACCGGTCGAGGAACACGCCCCCTTCGATTTCTGACCCGATGATGTTGCGATTTACGGCATCGCTCAGATTGGGATGTGGCGTGAACAATGTTTTCCTCTAAGAGGCAGAAATCGAATTTTGAAACTTGCGGATCGAAGTTCGACAGCCGTTAAAACCGGCTATTGGGCACTATTGCAAAAGAACCATTAGGCAAAGCGGACTTGACGGCCTAAATGACAAGCCCGGTAACTGCATACAGGTGCGGTTCGAGAACCACGAGCGGACCTTCCTAGCTAGATAAGCACAGGGCCCGTGGCGTGTTGCAAGGGAAATCCGGCAGAGCTCTCGATCTGGCGGCTACGTGCACCGTGGGAAGTGTATCAGCTAATCTTTTTAGCACGTAACACATTCTGCGCCGGTTCCTCCGGGACGCACTTGATTCCGGAGATAGCAACTGTCGCCGATCACATTGATACGTCGCGATGTGTGCTCTCGGCGCTGAAGGTGCTGGCGGCCTTGGCCCTGGCTCGCGTCGGCGATACTGCCCCCGGCGAATACAATGGTCGCGCAGTAGGAAGAGCGACCCTCGACCGCTGCGGAGTCTGGCGCAGAGCGGGCGCGCTCGGCGGGATAGCCACCGATTACACTTAAGGCCACGATCGCAACCACGATTGTCAGGATGGGATGACCTGCGATGAAATTAGGCAGGACCACGGCGGACAAATCCAAGCGGTGGCATTCTAGCCCCATTCCGCTAATTGGGTCAGTCGGACGGTCGGTGACTGGGCCGGAGAGAGTGTCCGCCACCATCAAACGCGCGTGTTCTTGCACCTGCGCCGAAGCAGGCACCCTCACCTGCCTCTGCTGCCTCTGCGCTTTTTTTGAAAACGAAAGAACCGCTCCCTTAAGTAAGCTTGAACCTGGAAGGGCTCAGTGTATTCTCTATACGACTGGCGCGAGAGCCGCTAGTCTGGCCGCCAGCGCCGATTTCTGACAACCGCTCGCACGGCGGTTCCTTCTGAGCGGTGTTGGCGGCCCAATGTTCGAGCCCATCCCAAAAAACCAAAACCCCGGGGATTTTCCCCGAGGTCAGGCAAGAAGAGGGAACGTTGAGCTTCTAGGACCGCAAACGACGACGAATGAGGCCTGCGATGCCGACGAGCCCGGTTCCGAGCAAGCCCAGTGTGCCCGGTTCAGGAACTACCGCAGGTTGATCGCTGATAACGATAAGGTCAACCGGAATGACTCTACCTTTACACTTCCCGCCGCCTGTGAGTTCTCCGCCGCTGCAAAGCGCAAGAATGTTGCCGAGATTGGCGCCAACGCCCAGATTACCAACAGCAATTTCGGGCACCTGCGTTCGGTTGGGAGTGCAGGGCAGTCCGTGATCGGGTGCTTTGGGATCGGAGATCATGGATACATGATTGTTGGTTATGTTCACGAAATCGCTGCAGGGGAATTTAGAAGCGCCCGGCTCCGTGAGAGCGAAAAGTTTGTGATCGGGAGCAAACAGTCCAGAGCTTACATCTTTCAGATTGCAATCGACGCCCCCGTGATCAGCAGAGGACTCTGGTCCTTCCGTCACGATAAAAGTGTTCGTGCTGGCGTTGAAAGTACAGCTTCCGAGTGTAGTGGCCGAAGCCAAAGGTGCCATGGCGAATGTGGCCACGACAAGCAGTGCCAAAATCGATAATTTACGACCAGTGGATCCCACGATGAAATTCCCCCCGGGTAAAAGCAGCACGACGCGTGCCGTTTCGGGACTACGTTTATAGCATCCTAAGTGGATTGTTGGAAACTACTTACAATGTAAACGTTGGGTCTTGCTTGACGCATTGCCGGTTAATGTGCAAATTCTTGCACATTTGTGTCTGTTTGGTGCGAACCAGAGTACCGGTTTCAGCCCTCTAATGACTTATGGCCGGGGGCGGAACCTCTGCCCGCGGCGCGGACATTCCAGGTATTCGCCATCGACCCGCTTTCGTTCTTCCGGAGGGATGCTTGCGTCGCAATGCGGACAAGGGACGACTAGCGAAGCGTGAATCTTTGCCAGGTCGAAGTTGCGACGGCGCGGCATTCTGGTGTGGGCTAAACAATGATCCGATAGGGCAATAAGAGCGACTACGCGAGCTGGCTAATCGCATTGCCAGCTCGCTTTTTCCAATCCAAGACTCGCCGGAAAGTGAGCTCCAGGTCCTTCAAAGATGCTTCGCGCGCCTGCGCAGCTCGGCTGGATGTGTACTGAGTACACCTCAGGCTTCTAATTGCTTTTCCTTTGATACCATATCGCATGCGGGAGAGTTGAGCGTATGGGCAAGCGCCGTGAGCCGCGAAAGCCGGTGGAGCGATCGGTGCGTATCTTTGGAACCGACTGCGGAGGCCGGATCTTTTCAGAGAACGTGACCACAGTCGATGTAAGTCAAAATGGTGCGAAGTTGAGTGGCGTCAAAGCCCAGCTCAAGGTAGACGAGATCATCGGCGTGACTTATGGGAAAAACAAGGTCCACTTCCGGGTGAAATGGGCGCGTGAACCGGGTGCGCCGGGCGAGGGCGAAGTTGGATTGCTCAACCTGACTCCGCAGAAACCCTTGTGGGATCTTGATCTGCCGTCCGAAACAATTGACACTTTTAATTTTGCGACCAAAAACCGACGCCAGTACATACGGGTGAAATGCTCGATCTCCGTCGAAATACGCCCCGCCGGTGAGCCCGTAATTTGGGGCAAAGCGTCCGATTTAAGCGTTGGCGGCTGCTTTGTCGAGATGCCAATCCCACTCAAAGCGGACACTGGGTTTGACATCGTGCTGTGGCTCGGAAAAACCAAGCTGCGGCTCAAAGGCGACGTTGCCAGTTCCGTGCCCGGATTTGGCATTGGAGTACGTTTCGCAAACCTGTCACCGCAACAACGCGATATTTTGCAAGAGCACCTTGTGACCATCGCGCACGTGAGTAAAAGCTCGTTACCGGTCGAACCGCAGGAAAGGATGAAACACCCGGACATCAAGTGGAATCCTTCTAGGCAGGAATGGTTGTGCGTCAGGTGCCTTCTCACTTCTGATCACGTGACTCAGCAAGACGCCGAGCATGAGCTTGCTCAATTCGATTGCATCCATCCAGCCTCACACCTCGAAACATTCTGATTCGCAAATTGGGGCATCGCGCACGGCGCCGTGCTGAATGGGGCCAAACGCCCAGGCTGACTGCGTGGGAAAGATTATTTGGAGATCAGGGCGTACAGCAGTCCGACGGCTGAGACGAGGATCATCGCGATGAATAAGAAGTCCAGCCACCTGTTCTCGCCGCCCCCTTTCTCCACGCATTTTTTGATGGGAGGTTGCAGTGGGCGGTTGTTTTAGTTGTGCCTAAATCGAAGCTACGGTATTAGGTAGCCGATTGTCGCATCCTGGCCGGAACGTTTTGCCGCATCGTGGACATTCCAGGTGTTCGCCATCCATGCGCGTGCGTTCTTCCGGAGTGATGCTAGTGCCGCGGTGCGGACACAAGACCACTAGCGAAGCTTGTTTTTTTTCAGATCGAGGTTGCGACGACTCGGCATTAAGAACCGACCGCCTACAATAAGCAGATTGGTATTAAGCCGTGGCCAGTGACACTATTCGAAGAAAGGCTCGCCTGTGCTGTTCGGCAGATACTGGGCAGAGATCAAAAAGCGCGGACCACAACCCAGCATAAATCGCGCCGCGTTGTCTCACCAGCCACTGCTGCGAATCATCGGAGCAACTTCCATTTCTCACACACCGTTGACTGCGCGAACACGGCGCGCAAGATGAGCTTGCTGGAACGATTTATGAGCTCAATTTGGCAAGCGCAGGCTGCGATTG
>JBBSFW010000326.1:0-3834 GCA_038254805.1 Terriglobales bacterium | reverse complement strand
GGATACCCTGGGCAGGGGCGCTGGAAAATCTACGGCATGGGACTTCCTGATTCAGTACTCGAGAAGGTCTATCACAAGAACGCGGAGCGCGTGTTCGCCCAATTCAAGGGCGCGGCGGTGGCCAGGAAGGGAGTACAGTAATGAAAACGAGAATGAAATTGGACAGACGGGTGTCCCCGCGCGCCCCCCGCGAAAAAATGAAATTCTGCTATCTGCTCCTGGTGCTCTCGATCGGGGTGGCCTGTCAGAGGACAGCTCCGGCGCCAGCGCAGTCATATCCTCCCGCCTCGTCGATCAAAGTCGAATCCCAATCTGGCAGGCTCATCGTGCTGACCACAAGCGGCGCAGAGTTCCAAGTTTCGCCTTCAGGATCCGTGCAAGCTTTTCTGTTCAAAAATGGCGCCAAACTCAGTCTGGACTTACCATCTCCTGATGCCAACTACCTTTCGCAGGACGGCAAGAATATCCGTTTTGCGTTCGACCTCGACCACGCAATTGTCAACGAAGCCTCCGGTAAACTAGGACGCGGCAAGCGGGTAGATATTCCAGCCCATGCAGCCGAATCTGCGGATCTTCAGGCGACGCTGCATGTCGAGGCCTACGATGAGTTTCCGAACCTCGTGCTGACCACCGCGGAGTATAAGAACGGCGGATCATCTGATCTCCACATCGACCGCGCTATCGCGCAGCAACATCGCTTCGACAGTCGTGTTTCTGGCAAGCCCAACGACATGTGGACTTATCAAGGCGCGAGCATTGAGTGGGGCAAAGAAGACATCTTCAAGCTGAAGAAGGGCTTCTCTCAAGTCAATGCCATGGGAGAAGTAGTCAAAGGCGGGTATGGCGGCGGGATTCCGGTTGTCGCCTTCTGGAATGCCTCGGTAGGGGAAGCGATTGGCCACGTCGAAACCGTGCCGCTCACGTTGTCCCTTCCCGTGAAAGTTGAGCACGATGGAGCGGTGAATGCCTCAGTGGATATTCCCGCCAACACGACCCTGAAGCCCGGTGAAACCTTCGCGACTCCACGCAGTTTTGTTGCCGTGTACTCGGGAGACTTCTACGAGCCGCTGCATCTCTGGTCGAGCGTACTGCAGAAGGAAGGCTGGGAGATTCCCAAGCCCTCCAACGAAGCCTATAACGTTAGCTGGTGCGGCTGGGGATACGAATTCAATGTAACCCCGGCGCAGATGCTGGACACAGTCCCGAAGCTGAAGGAACTGGGTATTAAGTGGGCAACTTTGGATGACCGCTGGTTTGACGACTATGGCGACTGGCGTCCGCGCTCGGATACCTTTCCACGCGACTCTATAAAGAAGATGGCGGATGACTTCCACAAACAGAACATGCTGGTACAACTTTGGTGGCTCCCCATCGGAGTCGAAGATGGACAAGGGAGATGGTCGTCGCACAAATACCAGGTTGCGGATGTTGTAAAACAACATCCGGAATGGCTCATTCTCGATAAGAATGGCAAACACGGCCGCATGACTCGCGACTTGGCAGGGCTTTGCCCGGCAGTGCCCGAAGTGCAGGAGTACTACAAGAAGCTCACCGAAAAATTCATTCGTGACTGGGGCTTTGACGGGTCGAAGCTAGACAACATCTACAGCGTGCCCATGTGCTACAACCCGGCACATCATCACAACTCTCCGCAGGATTCAGTGAACGCGGTTGCGGATGTGTACAAGACGATTTTCCAGACAACGCGCGCGTTGAAGCCGGAAAGCGTCACGCAATCCTGCCCCTGCGGTACTCCTCCGTCATTGGCTTGGCTGCCTTACATGGACCAGGCGGTCACGGCTGACCCCGTGGGTGCGACACAAGTGCGCTCGCGCATCAAGGTGTATAAAGCTCTGCTTGGGCCGGAAGCGGCAGTGTACGGTGACCATGTCGAACTCTCTGCGATGACCCGAGTCGGCAACGACTGGCTTGAACATGGGGACGATTTTGCTTCGACGATCGGCACAGGCGGTGTGGTAGGAACGAAGTTCGTCTGGCCTGATCCGGGACCAAAATTCAAAGCGGTGAATTTGACTCCCGAGAAAGATGCTCGCTGGAAAAAATGGATTGGCATCTACAACCAGAAGATGCTCTCCAAAGGCACGTTCCTTGATTTGTACACGTATGGCTACGATTTTCCGGAAGCGTACGCGATCCAAAAAGACGGCAAGATGTATTATGCGTTCTTCGCCCATGGAGACAACCCTGGGCCGCGCGAGGTGGAGTTACGAGGTCTGAAACCCGGAACATACCACGCTATGGATTACGCAGAAGGGATGGATCTTGGGACGATCCAGGCGAGTGCCGGACAAGCTCCGAAACTTAAGACTGCATTCAAGCAGCACTTCTTGCTGGAAGTAACACCACAGTAACTACGAGTGATCAGCACTAGCCATTTCCCGGCTACGCGCCTCATGTTGCCACAAATATCGATCAGCCGAAGAACTTTTCGCAGTGCTCCCGACCTCTAAATGCTTCCGCCCCGCCCGACCGTGTAGTGGAAAATGCCCCGACTCGATTACTGGAGGCGAGACAGGTGCGCGACTCCGCACATATTGCAGGGATTCAAACAATTGTCCTTCCCAGCGCTCGTCCGGATCATCATTGGTCTCAAGCGAAATGGTGAGGCCTGCTTCCCTTACCTTTTTGAACAGCTTTTGGCACTTGCGGATTGAGCCCCTTTTGTAGATAGAACGAAGAGATTGAAAATGCCGTGAATCGTCAGAAACGCAAAATCCAGATTGTCGAGCGTGAGATCCACAATCGTTCCAGCATAAGTCAGGATGTTGCGCCAATCCTCGTGCTGCAAAATTAGGGTAAGGGCGGTTTTGACCGGGCCAGAAACTTCAGCACGCGGCTAACATCAACTCCATCCTCGGTAAGCCATTGGAGGGCAATCTGCCCCAGCGAATCAATTCCGATGCGGCTGATACTCACGCGACCGCCGAAAGCGGCGAGGTTACGCGCCATGATGGCCGACGACGATCCCAGTGTCAGCAACATGCGGTCGGTAATAATCTCGCGCTCGGCGGAAGGTCCTCTGGCAGGCCGTTAAGGAGGAGATCGAGATTCAACTTCCCGCAATAGTGATGTCAATCGAGGTTGCTCAGGTTTGACTCGGGGCTTGGCGTCACCAAGCAAGACCACGCGGCTGAGATTGCGGGGCGAGTCGGGGTTGAGGCCTTTCTTTAGTCCGGTATGCAGTCCCAAAAGCTGGCCGACAAAAAGGTAGGGGGCGAGGCGAGCGTATTCGGGGACATCGAGTTGCAGATCGACCACCAGGTCGGAAGCCGCGCGCACAGCGCCGTCAGCGCGGTTGGTAACAACCACGGTCATCGCGCCCAACGATTTCATCTCCCGCAGCGTTTCGCACTCCGCTGGGTAACCGTTTTCGGAAAGCAAGAAGACCAGCAGAGTTTCCGGTCCGACGATCGACTTGGGGCCATGCCGGAACTCCAGCGTGTGGAACGATTGCGCATAGGACATCGACATCTCGGTCACTTTCAGCGCTCCTTCACAAGCTAACCCATAAAACGGTCCCTGACCAAGATAGACGTAATCATCAAAGTCATGGTCGGAAACAAAGGCACGAAGCTTTTCCGGCAGGGTTCGCAATAGAGGATCCACCGCTTGCGGCATGAGGGAAAGAGATTCCAGGAATTCGGCATCGCCTACGATCACCGCAGCCAGGGCTTTCAGGGTCAACAGCATGGAGCTGAACGAGCGCGTCATTACCGTGCTCTTTTCATCGGCGCGTGAAAGCAGAATAGTTTCGCTGGCGAATTCTTCCAATGGCTGGCCACTGGCACAAGTGATGGCGAGCGTGGCAATTCC
>JBBSFW010000325.1:0-3834 GCA_038254805.1 Terriglobales bacterium | reverse complement strand
TCGGCACCGCCCTTTCTAAAACTCTGGGGGCTTTTTCCGATGCCCTTCGGACGCAACGCCGTCAGAAAGCGGAGGAGATGGCCGCTAAAACGACGGTAAAGCTGGTGTTTCCCCTGGTGTTCTTCATCTTTCCTGCAATGGGAATCGTGGTGGTATTCCCGGCATTCATTACGATTATTCGGCATATGGAGGACTTTTTGAAGTAAGGCGTTTAGTAATAAGTTTTAGAAGTTCAAATTCAATAGGAGGTAAGGCATGGACAACGTAACTCTGATTCGGGTGGTTTCTGGCATTCTGGCGGTGGTGGTATTTTTCACGCTTGTTTACAGAATGAAGAAAAAAGCACCTCGCTAACCACAACCTTTAACTCCCCCTGGAGCGGTGCGATGACTAGCAAGCAACGGCACGTGTTTATCTACAACAAATCCAAAGAGACCTTCCTGGCCTTTCGGGTCAGAGTCGCCGACTCGATTCTGGGCCGGTTGATTGGCTTGCTCGGCCGGAGGTCTTTGAAACCGGACAGCGGGGTATGGATCGTCCCGGCGAATGCAATCCATACCATTGGCATGATGTTCTCGTTTGATTTGGTTCTGATCGACAAGAACTTTAAGGTGGTAGGGCTGCGCGAACTGGTGCGGCCCTTCACGGTGACCATGCCCAATCGCAAGGCCGAAAGTGTTATCGAATTGCCAGCGCACTCTATCTTTCGCAGTCGCACCGCCGTAGGCGACCAACTGGTCATCGAACGCTACGAGGCCAAAAAGGACCCTGCAATCGAGAGTATATCTGCGCAAAAAGTTCCACCACTCGAGTTTAAGCGGGAGGACCCTCCGGTGCCGGCGGCGTTACTTCCGCCACAAAGTGCCAAAGTGGGGTCGGCACGTCCTAGATTTGCGAATACTGCGAATACAAAGATACAGTAATCAATTTGCGTCGCGCGGAATCGCCGCTAATTAGCGAATTCAGAAGCAGCTCGCCGATCTGCGCTCACTGCGCAGGTGGATATTGCAATCATCCGCTTAGCGAAGGTATCGCTCTAGCCAGCGAATGATCATTCGCGTGGCGGAAGGCATAGGCGGCAGGATCGCGATCTGCGTCTGAGTCCAACTCTGTTGGAAACCCCCTGCGTGAGTACTGGCGCGGCGCAAGCCAAGGCTCTACCTGTTCCCAAATGCAACGGCCTGCACCGGCTCGATCAGCCGATCTCCGACAATATCGTCTGGTCGTGTGTAGCGAGGCCGTGCAACGCGCCAGCATCCGCAAACACGTCACTCCGCACACGCTGCGCCACAGCCGGCGTGTCCAAACAGGATCGACAAAGCCGTTAGGTCTGCGGCGGTTTCACGGTTCGGCGACACTCAATGCGACTCGTCTGTCGCGCGACGTTGATACGATAGCCACTTCCGTGGTTCAGCATCTTGCCGGCCTGCTCGATGCGAAAGTGAAGATCACCCTTGAAATTGATGCTGACATACCGTCCGGCTTTCCAGAAAATGTCGTCCGCACTGTCACGGAGAACGGTCGCACGCTGAAGTTTGACAGCCAAGGCTTCGAAGAGGCTTGAGCCGTCCCAAAAGTGAGCCTGCCTTTGCAGAGGGCTGCTGCAAGAGCGAGGGAAAAAAGGGCAGCGTCAACAAGATGTTCTCGTTCAGAATGATGGGTGACACTCATATGAGTGTCGGCCATGCAAATTCGTGGAGGAAAACCACCCCGCGGGCCGGGTGGGGGTGGAGTTAGGCCGGGCGGCACAGGTGCGCTTGGCATGGATGGATTTCTACCGTCAGCAGGTGGCGCTCTCCACGTCCATGCTGGGAGGGATTCTTGGTCATCTCAAGCAGCAGGGCCGGCTGGTAGAGGCGCCGCGCACCGGAGTTCCAGGATCGCGCCGCGCTCTTCGTCCCTGCGTAGCTCCGCTGCGATTTCGTTCGCTGTGAATGTCATTTTGGCGTACCGCGAGCATGTGGTTTTGCGTGACATGGCCAACCGCATTCTAGGCGGATGTTGTTGAAATGCTCCACGCAACCCTGCACCCGGAGCCGCGCATCGCCTAGCGCCAGGGAGTTCCTGGCAGGATGCTCGCTTTTAGAGATGTTCTTCCGCCAGCGGTCGGAACTGAATGGCGCAACCGTTTTCGTCAATGCTTAGCAGTCAGCTCGAGCGTCGATAAGACTGCCTGAATCTTAGATAATGCGGCATTGTCTCCCTTTGCCAGATCCGCTGTGATCTGATCGCGCATTGCCAGAGAGTCGCGAAGCAAGTCGCGGAGGGCGGGATCCGGCGTGCTTTTCACAATTCGCTGCGCTTGATCAAAAAACTCTTGCGAGTGTTCCCCCGCACTGCCGTAGTTCTTTTGCACGACCTCCAAATACATCCTCGTAGCTGCGTCGCGAAGTTGCGATAATTGTGCGCTGGATTGACAAGATCCTAATTCTTTCGTCGAGGCAGACAGTTCCTGCTGTGCCCGTTGCAGTCTGCCATACGGCAGAATGAATCCAGTAAGAAATCCGGCAATCAATAAGCCAAACCAGAGGACAAGTTTACTTCGCATTGACATTCCTCACCATCCCAACTGGGATGCCCGCAAGACGGTACTCAGAAGATCGCCGAAGTCAGTTGCGATTTCGTTCGCTGAATTGGAAGCCGTAGTGGGGCGGAATTCCGTAGTGCTGCATCCACCGTCCGGACTGTCTTAAGCGGCTAAGTCCGTTTGCTCCGGCGGTTTCAGCATCACCGTTCGGCGACGATCCTTCAGCAGAACGCGGCCGTCTCCAGCTTCGTGCAGTAGCCTGGAATTCACTTCCGCTCCGATCAGCATAGCAAGGCTGGTCCACCAAAACCAAACCGACAATGCCATCGCTGCGCCCAGAGTGCCATAGGTTTGGTTGTAGTGTGCGAAATGCCGGAAGTAAATGCCCAACAAGTAAGATAATCCAAGCCACCCTCCCACTGCGAGGACCGCTCCAGGCAGCGTGCTCACAAATTTCTGGCGGACGTTCGGTCCCCAAAAATAAAGGAGCTCAATCGCAATCACCGTGAATGCTACGGCGATCGACCAGCGGACATAAGGCCAGATCGCTGCGAAGAGAGGGCTGAGACCCACTCGCTCAGCCAGCCAGGCACCGAACTTCGGGCCGACCACCAAGACCCCTAGGGCAACGATCAGCAGAGAACCTATTAAAAAAGTGAGCCCGACCGCCAAACCGCGTGTGGTCCAAAACCGCCGCGTTTCTGGAACACCATAGGAAACATTCAACGCCTCGATCATGGCTGCAAAACCGCTGGAAGCCGACCAGACACTGAAGACAAGGCCAAAGGTCAGCAGGCTCCCGTGACGGGACAACAGGACATCGGCCACAATCTTTCTAACCAGGCCCATGCTGTCCGGCGGTACGATTTGTGAGAGCACACCAAGGACTTGGTTGAACAGGTTCGGAAACGGCAGATATCCGACTACTGCCGACATAAAGATCAACAAAGGAAAAAGCGACAGTACAAAGTAGTGCGACAAGCCGGCAGCAAAGGCCATGGTATGGTGCTCATCCACGCCGCGGACTACGTTGACAGCTGCATTCTTGATTTGCTGCAACCGCATGGGGACATTCAAAATAGCAACCCCTTGTACCTTACGAGCCCAGCCGTGAGGAATCTGCTCAATAACGCTCACGTTGCACCTCGCGGCACAATGAAATCAGCAAAGATCATATCCTGGGAGTTAGGCACCTTTGGTCCGACGTAATCCCACGATGGGCGGAAGCTCGTCTTCACACACCGTGATCCCACGACGACATGCGGCCCGGATAGTCAGCCTCACTCCGATCTATTTTGATAAACCCT
>JBBSFW010000324.1:0-3857 GCA_038254805.1 Terriglobales bacterium | reverse complement strand
GCCCTTGGTCTCTTTGCCAAACAAACAAGCGCACAGGCTCCGGGATAGATTCGCGTCTTCTCGCTGGATTCCTCTCAAGATTTTCGAATGTCTCGACAGTTCGTCTTATATTGTTGAGCCTTTTGCGTGCGCGGATGTGCGCATGCTTGATACGAAGGCTGATTTCCTCGTCAGAACCATCACCAGCTGCATAAACCTGACCCTTAAACAACCAGCAACTACCATACTTTGCAGGCAGCTTAACAGGTGCTTCGTCAGGGTCGCCGGAAAGATAAATCGAAAAAGCCTCAAGCTCTGCGCCGAGAATGGAAAAGAATAGAGGTTCGAGTGTCTATCAAAGCTGAAGGCGCCGAGCAGTCTAATGGTAACCGTGTTAGGGTGTGCAATCCGAATAATACGCGCGTGTTCGTGCAAACGCATCGAGAGGGCGTCAGAATCTTTCGCCTCGGAACCGCGCTTCCGTGCCATTAGTTGCGCTTCAACAATCTGCGCTGCGGTCATCTTGTTCGCGAGAAGGTCTCGCTCTTCCTGAGCCCTTGGCTCGCCAGAATCAGCGGCCACGTCGCGCCACATGTAAGTTGAAAGATAATCTTGTGGGATTCCATGCTCTGGCCTAGGATTGTCTAAATCGCCCCCTGCGGCGAGCATCAGTCCGAGTTTCGTCTGCGCTTGAACATCCCCCTGCTCAGCAGCGCGTGCAAACAATTCAAGCGCAAGCTGATAATCTTGCTGGACCCCTTGGCCCTCGTAGTACATCTCTCCGAGCCCTGCTTGTGCGCGGCTGAATCCCTGCTCCGCAGAACGACCATACCACTCCGCAGCCGTTCTGTGGTTTTTTCAAGCCCAATCCCGTGATAGTACGAAACGGCTAGATTCGCTTGCGCCGCAGCATCGCCGCATTCAGCAGCCATCCTCCACCACCTCGCCGCTTCAGTGTCGTCTTTAGTTACCCCTGGTCCACCTGTGAAGTAGATTTCGACGAGCAAGTTCTGAGCTGCAACCGAGAGTTGTTGCGCATCCTGTAATGCTGCTGGGAAGATGCGCACAATCTGAGCGTTGTCGAGTTCGGCAACTGGACGGAAGTGAAGAACCGCCTTTGAATAGTCCCTCGGCACTTCGTGTCCCCGGTAATACAATCTTCCCATTTCGATCTGAGACATCAAATCTGCGGCCGTTGTTTGTCGGATATCCTGCAGTTCTATCGTCCCTTGATCTGCGCTCGCCGGGCTGTTTCATAAAGGCAAGTCGATCAGCTTGGAATTCTATCTATAACTCTATGCCGTACTCTGGCTCGGTGCAAGTTCCTCCACACTAGCTGCAGGATATGTACGTGGCAATCGGATCGACGTTGAACATATACGACACTCGTGTGGTCTACTACGACTGCGGCTAATGAATTCGTATTTCCCGGCGATCCAGGTGCCACGCTTGTTTGTCTCGCACCGCTTCATAAACTTTAACGTGTCGATAGAGTTTGTCATTTACTCGGTTGATGACCCATTCCTTATGTGATGGAACCATCGCGACACCAAGGATAATCTCGCCGACAGCCTCCGGCGGCAATGAGTACAGAAATACATTAGTTACACCTGGTGGGTGTGAAAAACTCGGAAAATGCGACGTCGATGTCCGCAATGGGGTAGTCGGCCGAGTAACGTACAGCTCTGGTTACAATGCCAGAAAAGAACGAATGTTTAGTATTAAGGCCAATCACAAAGCCTGTATGTGTTCGGCCGTAGTAAGACCACATCGGGATGATGTTCCACGCTTTTGAGAGACATAGTACAAGTGTGGCTTCCATAAGAGCGTCAACGAAACTTTCATCCTGCTCTTGCGTGCTCTCTGGATCAAAGGTGATGCTTTGATAGCGATCCCGCAGTGTTCTTCCCACGCGGGCGCGTTCTGCAGAATTGAACGTCACGCGTGGCCTAAGTTCGAAAGGATCGTTGAGAGCTAAACGATGGCTAAATGCAATTTGTTGGTTTGCTAAAATGTCAAGCCGTTCCGGCGCACAGTATTTGTAAAGCAAATCTGGCATTCCGAAGTGATTCTACCCCATCTGAATGTGTAAGTGGCGGGTACGACATTCCGATGCGTTATGAGACGTTTATAACTCTGCTTGATCCTTAGCGGCTCTTTCGTTTCCTCCAGCTCGAAACTTGGGTATTCACTCTAACCCCGCCAGTGTTGCGGTCACGATGTCTTGCGCTTCTTCCACCACGGCTTGCAAATGCGCTTCGCTCTTGAAGCTCTCCGCGTAAATCTTATAGATGTTTTCGGTGCCGGAGGGCCGCGCTGCGAACCAGCCGTTTTCCGTTACGATCTTCAGCCCGCCAATCGGAGCGTCGTTGAAAGGGGCGCGGGTCAGACGCTGCGTAATTGGCTCCCCCGCCAGTTCCTTAGCGGCCACTGCATCCGGTGTAAGCTGCATCAGTTTCGCTTTTTGCTCAGGGCTGGCCGGCGCGTCGATGCGCGTGTAGTACGGGACCCCGAAGGCCTCCGTCAGTTTCCGATAATGCTCACCGGGATCTTTCCCGGTTACCGCTGTGATTTCCGCCGCCAACAGGTTCATAATGATTCCGTCTTTGTCTGTTGTCCAGACGGTTCCGTCCCGGCGCAGGAAACTCGCCCCGGCGCTCTCTTCTCCTCCGAAGCAAAATGAGCCCGTAAGCAGGCCGTCGGCAAAATATTTGAAGCCCACCGGGACCTCCGCCACCTTCCGCCCCAGGTGCGTCACCACACGGTCAATCAGGCTGCTACTCACCAACGTCTTGCCGATGAATGCATCCGCAGGCCACTCCGGCCGATGGGTCAGCAGGTAACGGATGGCTACGGCCAGGTAATGATTCGGATTCAACAAGCCCGCCGACGGTGTCACGATGCCATGCCGGTCGGCATCCGGATCGTTGCCGAAAGCGAGCTGGTAATCGTTCCTCATTTCCACCAGCTTGGCCATCGCATATGGGCTGGAACAATCCATCCGAATCTTGCCGTCGTGATCCAGCGTCATAAACCGGAAGGTCGGGTCCACGTTGGTGTTCACCACCGCCAGCTCCAGCCCATAGCGCTCCTGAATGGCCGGCCAATAGTCCACAGACGCTCCGCCCAGAGGATCGACGCCTATCCGCACGCGGGCGGACCGAATGGCCTCCATGTCGATCACCTGCGCCAAGTCCGCCAGGTAGGGTTCTCGCAAATCCCGGGCCTGCGTCGTGCTGGCCTGCAAGGCCTGCTCGTAGGGCATTCGCCTCACTCCGGCGTTCCTGCCCTGCAGCAGCTCGTTGGCCCGATCCTGCACCCAGCGCGTCACATCGGTGTCGGCCGGACCTCCGTTGGGCGGGTTGTATTTGAAGCCTCCATCCGCTGGCGGATTGTGCGAAGGCGTGATCACGATCCCGTCGGCTGTGCCTGCGGCCGCCCTGCTGTGTCCCGCTCGATTCCAGGTCAGGATCGCGTGAGAAATTGCGGGCGTGGGTGTGTATCCGTCCGACTCTTGAATCACCGTTTGCGCGTTGTTCGCCGCCAGCACCTCCAGTGCAGTGAGCTGGGCGGGCGCTGATAACGCGTGAGTGTCCTTGCCCACATACACTGGCCCGCTAATCCCTTGCTGGGCGCGGTACTCGCAGATCGCCTGCGTGATCGCCAGAATGTGCGCCTCGTTGAAAGTGCCCTGGTCCGCCCGGCCTCGATGACCGCTCGTTCCGAAACTGACTTGTTGCCGCGCGTTGCTCGGATCGGGCTGCAGACTGTAGTAGTCACGCTCCAACTGGCTAGCGTCGATGAGAATATCTGGTGGTGCGGGTTGCCCTGCGAGGGGATGGAGCGCCATGTCTCCTCCATTATCCTTACGTGGTTAT
>JBBSFW010000323.1:0-3869 GCA_038254805.1 Terriglobales bacterium | reverse complement strand
TTTCATGTGATGGTCACCTTTTCATCAACGTGGCGCCGCGCTTGATGCAGGCCTGCATGCATATAGGTCAGCGAGAGGGCCTCATGTTTCGCACCGCCAGCGCGAATCGGAAATAAGTGTTTTCATGTTGACTCACTAAAGAGGACCTCAGAACGGCGGGTCTGCGCGAGGGCTGGGTTTGCCGGCTCAGGGTAATGCGAACGCAGCGTATTTTCCGCCTGAAGGGGCCCCTGACTTACCGCCCCCACACGCGATCACGATGAACTGCCGTCCGCCCACTTCATAAATTGCAGGAGTGGCATTCCCAGCCGCAGGGAGGGTGGTCTGCCACAGCAGGGCTCCCGTCTTCTTGTCGAAGGCCCGAAACTCATTGTCGAAATTCGTCGCCGCTATGAACAACAGACCTCCCGCCGTCACAACTGGCCCTCCATAATTTTCGCTACCAGTGTTATGCATGCCGCTTTGCACCAGTTGCGGGTATTCGCCCAGCGGGATTTTCCAGTCGAGTTTTCCTGAATTGAGGTTGATTGCGTTCAGCGTGCCCCAAGGCGGCTGAATGGCCGGATAGCCGTCGGGATCCAGGAACCGATTGTACCCGTCAATTCCATACTTCAAGTCGATTGGCGAAGGCTCCCTTGCATTTGACAGCGTGCTATCCGAGCCGTGCATTACATACTGAACTATCGCGCGAATAGCGTCAGTTTTCAGATTGGCAAAGGCCGGCATGCGTCCGGCACCTTCATGGACGATGTTGAACACCTGGGCAGCGCTGGTCCGCCCGCTCAGGCCAAGCAGCGAAGGGAATTCCGGCGGAGTTCCGCGCATGTCCTCGCGGTGACAAGAAGCGCATTCCTTGCGATACAGGCCGGCCGCAGTGGTTCGCGACGAGTCAGCAGGCCGTTCCACCAAGCGGAGAATCCATGCCATCTCGTTTGAGTTCACGTACAGCAGGCCAGTCTCAGGGTCGAACGCCGAGCCGCCCCATTCCGCGCCACCGTCGAATCCGGGGAACACCACTGTGCCTTCCCGACTCGGCGGGATAAACTGACCCGCGCTCCGGAGCTTCTTAAATTGTGCTAGCACCGCCGCATGGGCTTCCGGCGTGCGTGTGGTTAACATTGCTTCCGTGAGTGTCTGTCTTGCAAAGGGCGGCGGCTTAACGGGTAACGCTTGAGTTACGGCAGTTACTTCGCCATCCACATCGCTGGCCGGATACTTCTTCTCTTCGAGCGGAAAAAGCGGTTTCCCGGTCTGGCGCTCGAACAGATACACAAATCCCGATTTTGTCGGCTGCGCGACGGCATCAATGCTTCTCCCATTCCGGTTCACCGTAACCAGAGCCGGAGGCGAGGGCAGATCGCGATCCCACACGTCATGCTTCACCGTTTGAAAATGCCAGATGCGCTCGCCGGTTTGCGCATTCAGAGCCAGCAGGCAATTCGCAAACAGATTGTCGCCGACCCGGTTGGCGCCGTAGAAGTCGAAAGCCGCGGACCCGGTCGGGACAAAGACGATTCCACGCTTGGGATCCAGGCTCATCCCGGTCCAGTCGTTCGCGCCGCCAAGATATTTCCAGCCATCCTTGGGCCACGTGTCGTATCCGTATTCGCCCGGATGCGGGATAGTGTGGAAGGACCACTGCAATTTTCCAGAGCGGACATCGTAGGCGCGGATGTCGCCTGGGGATGACGGTAAACTCTCGCTTACGATCGATCCCACAATCAACAAATCTTTGTAGACGATGCCTGGGGAAGTCAGCGCAACGGACATTTGTTGTGGGTCGCGTCCGAGGTCGTCGCGCAGGTCCACCCGGCCTGCAGTTCCGAACGCAAGCACCGGTTTCCCAGTCTTTGCATCCAGGGCGTACAGGAACTGCCGGGCTCCAAAGAAAATGCGTTGATCGCTACCGTGTGCCCAATACGTGAGCCCGCGGTTCCGCATTTTTCGGGTGACTGGGTTACCGTCGTTCGGATCGAACTCCCATTTGAGGCGGCCGGTCGCGGCATTGAGCGCGAACACCCTGAGCTTGGGGGTTGTTGCATACAGCACTCCGTCAACAATCAGCGGATTGCATTGCATCTCGGACCCGGGAAAAGCGTCGCCCGTCTCAAATGTCCATGCGACCTGTAAACGCTGCACGTTGGAAGCGTCGATCTGTTTCAAACGCGAGTAGCGGATATTCTCCGGACTGCCGCCATACACGGGCCATTCTTGTGCTGCGGCGCTGATTCCGGCGCACAAGCTTGAAACCCACCATAGTGCTGCGGCCGAGCTATGCTTCATTCACCCAATTTAGAACAACCTAACTTGAAACAAACTGGTGGTATGGTCTCGTGGAAGAATAAGAAGGTGAGACGTACATGAGCGCCGGCTCCGTCACAACTGAAACTCCGATTCTGCAACAGATCTCAGGGAAGGCGATCTTTCCCGTTCTGGCGGCGATTAGCTTCTGCCACCTGCTGAATGACATGATGCAGTCGCTGATTCCGGCGGTCTACCCGATCCTCAAGAATTCATTTCATCTCAACTTTGCGCAGATCGGATTGATCACCCTGACCAATCAGTTGACTGCCTCGCTGCTCCAGCCGTTCATCGGATCGTACACCGACCGCAATCCCAAGCCTTATTCACTGCCCATCGGAATGTCATTCACACTGGTGGGTCTGGTGCTCTTTTCGTTGGCAACGGATTTCCGGGTGCTCCTATTGGCCGCAGCTCTGGTGGGCATGGGGTCTTCGGTCTTTCATCCAGAGTCGTCCCGGGTGGCGCGGATGGCGTCGGGCGGACAGCACGGCCTGGCTCAGTCGATTTTCCAAGTGGGTGGAAATGCGGGCTCCGCGCTGGGTCCTTTAATGGCGGCCTTTATTGTGCTGCCGCGGGGACAAGGCAGCATTGGCTGGTTTTCATTAGCGGCGTTGCTGGCGATTCTAATCTTAATCAATATAGGGCACTGGTACAAGCGGAGAAACGTACACGCGGCGAAGTCCAAGGCACGGGTTGCGGTTCAACACTCCGGTCTAACACCCAGCAAAATCACTACGGCCTTTGTCGTGCTGATCGCTCTGATTTTTTCCAAGTATTTTTACCTGGTCAGCTTGAGCAGCTATTACACTTTCTATCTAATCGGAAAATTCCACGTCTCTGTACAAAGCGCGCAGCTCCATCTATTCGTGTTCCTTGGCGCCGTCGCGGCAGGAACGATTATTGGTGGACCGGTCGGCGATCGCATTGGTCGAAAATACGTGATCTGGTGCTCCATTCTCGGCGTGCTTCCATTCAGTTTGCTGCTGCCGTACGCGAGCCTGTTTTGGACCGGGGTTCTAAGCGTAATTATCGGCTTGATCATCGCCTCGGCCTTCTCAGCGATCCTGGTATATGCGCAGGACCTGGTGCCCGGGAAGGTCGGCATGATCTCCGGGCTTTTTTTCGGATTTGCGTTTGGGATGGGCGGGATCGGAGCCGCGCTGCTGGGAAGGTGGGCTGACGCGACCAGCATCGCTTTCGTCTATCGCGTCTGCTCGTTCCTGCCGTTGATCGGCCTGTTGACCGCATTTCTTCCAGACCTCGAAAAGGCTCACAGATCTGAAGCCAGTGCGTAGCTGAATTACGGTGTGGCCCACTTGCGTTGAATCGGAATACCGAACCGGTGCATGGTGGCCTCCACATCCTTTTCGCTAAGACGCGACGCATCGAACTCTACTGTGATCTTGTCCAGACTCGCAGCCGGCTTGACGCGGATGATGCCATACCAGCTATGAACGTCCGCGACGCCCTTGGCATCGTCGTCGGTCAAAGCGCGGACCAAGTCGTATTCGAGTTGAACTTTCGTCACAGGACCTCAGGATATCATTCGGCTTTTTGCGACAGCT